>NZ_CP095481.1:2830781-3145312 GCF_023023025.1 Amycolatopsis sp. WQ 127309 | reverse complement strand
ATCACGTCCGGGTTGGTCTGCAGGTCCTGTGCGAACTCGCCGAGGAACTTGTCCAGCGCCAAGCGCATCGGGTGGTTGACGTCGGTCTTGACCGCCCACGCGAACGAGAGCACCTCGCCGTAGACCTTGTCCGCGAGCATCTCGTCGACGAACTTCGGCGACCAGCTCGGCGCCCGGTCGGACACCACACGCAGCATCGTCGTGTGGTTCTCGCGCACCCATTCGTAGGCCTGGTCGCACATCAGGTCCACGAGCTTGTGGTGCGCGCCGTCGGCGAAGACGCCCTGCAGGATCTTGCCCAGCGGCGGGCCCCACGGCTTGTCGATGATCCGCCGCGCGACGGCCTGCTCCATGATCGCCTGGACGTCTTCGTCGCGGAGGACCCGGACCGCGGCCCGGACCATCGTGGCCAGCTCGGACGTCACGCGCTCGGCGTTGTCCTCCTGCGCGACCCACGCGCCCAGGCGGCGGGCGATCTCGACGCGCTTGAGCTTGTCGCGGATGACCTCCTCGGAGAGGAAGTTGGACCCGACGAACTCGCCGAGGCTGTTGCCCAGCGCGTCCTTCTTGTTCGGGATGATCGCCGTGTGCGGGATCTTCAGGCCGAGCGGGTGCCGGAAGAGCGCCGTGACGGCGAACCAGTCCGCCAGCGCGCCGACCATGCCGGCCTCGGCCGCGGCCCGCACGTAGCCGACCCAGCCCGCCCAGCCGCTGGACTGCGCCCAGCTGGCCAGCAGGAACACGACGGTGGCGCCGATCAGGAACGACAGCGCGACCAGCTTCATCTTGCGCAGCGCGCGCCGCTTTTCCGCTTCACCGGCTGCGCCGCCCGGCGGATCGGCCGGGGTCACCTTGGCGGGGGTCAGTTGCTCCACACCACCATTGTCCGCGAGGATCGCTGATCGTGCGCGAACCTGCTCTCGTCCCCCGGCTGCGGCCCTTCACGTCGACCATCTTCGCCGAGATGACGGCGCTGGCCGTCAAGCACGACGCGGTCAACCTCGGCCAGGGCTTCCCGGACACCGACGGACCCGCCGGCATGCTCGACGCGGCCAAGAACGCCCTGTTCGGCGGCGCGAACCAGTACCCGCCGGGGCCCGGCCGCCCCGAGCTGCGCGCGGCCATCGCGCGGCACCGGCTGCGCTACGGCACCGAGTACGACCCGGACACGGAGATCCTGGTCACCGCGGGCGCCACCGAGGCCATCACGGCGACGCTCATCGCGCTGACCGAGGCCGGCGACGAGGTCGTCGTCATCGAGCCGTACTACGACTCCTACGCCGCCGCGGTCGCGATGGCCGGCGCCCAGCGCCGGGTCGTCGGGCTCGTCGAACGCGAGGACGGCCGGTTCGGCCTCGACGTCGACGGGCTGCGGGCCGCCGTCACGCCGCGGACCCGGGCGATCCTCGTCAACTCGCCGCACAACCCGACCGGCACGGTGTTCACCCGCGCCGAGCTCGAGGCGCTGGCCGCGCTCTGCGTCGAGCACGACCTGATCGCGATCACGGACGAGGTCTACGAGCACCTGGTGTTCGACGACGCGGAACACGTCCCGCTCGCCACGCTGCCCGGCATGCGGGAGCGGACCGTGAGCATCTCCAGCGCGGGCAAGACGTTCAACTGCACCGGCTGGAAGATCGGCTGGGTCTGCTCGACGCCCGAGCTGGTCGCCGCGGTCAAGGCGGCGAAGCAGTTCATCACCTTCGTCTCCGGCGGGCCGCTGCAGCCGGCCGTCGCGCACGCGCTCGACCACGAACTGCCGTGGGTCGACGGGCTGCGCGCGAGCCTGCAGGAGAAGCGCGACCGGCTTTCGGCCGGGCTCGCCGACGCCGGGTTCACCGTGCGGCCGACGGCGGGCACCTACTTCGTCTGCGTCGACGTCCGGCCGCTCGGTTTCACGGACGCGGCCGATCTGGCGTGGGAGCTGCCCGGCCGGGTCGGGGTCGCCGCGGTGCCCGTCAAGGTGTTCACCGATCACCCGGACGAGTGGAAACATCTTTTGCGTTTCGCGTTCTGCAAGCGCAACGACGTCATCGACGAGGCCATCACCCGGTTGCGCAAACTGGTCTGACGTCCGACGGCGAAGCTTCCGCGGCGGCGCAGACGCGAGTCCCTCACATGCCGCATCGCTTCGTGACGCTCCGCCACTGCCGGAAGCGCGCGAACGCCGCCGTCCGGCCGCCGACGGTCACGGACCGCAGCCTGCCGTCTCACAATTCGGAAACATGCTGATCGGTTCGTCGAAATCGGCGAACACGCACCCAGTGCGACCGCTTGGGCACGGTCCGCGACCCGTGCCACGAAAACATCAGGTCAACGCCGAATGGGCCCAACTCCGGCACTCGTCCGAATGGCCGCAGAGAGGCGTCCGAACGGCACTGAGAGTGATCAACTCGTCGGCCGTAGATACCTTGCCCGGTAGGGCCGTTCCGCCTTACGGGCTGGATAGAACGCGGGAGAGGTGAAAGACTCCCGAGCGGTGCTAGAAAGAGTGCAGCCCCGGGGGATCTGCGACCTGGCCGGAGAAAGACCCCAGCAAGATCAGACTCGAGCGGGTATCGCGAGAGCCTCAGGCGCGGATGGTGGTGGTGGCGGTGAGTGACACGGTATTCGTGCGCCCCGGCGCCCCGGCGCGGCCCGCGTTCACAGCCGGTGAAACCCCTTCGCGGATGCGCGCTCCGCGCCCGTGGGCGGCAGCGCTCCCTCGGCCCGCGGCCCGGATCCTGCTCGCCGGCGGGCTGACGCTGGCCGGCTGGCTGCTCGGCGCCGCACTGGCCGGCAACACCGCTTCCGCCGCCGAGACGGCGACGTCGTCCTGCCCGCACTCCTCGGTGTCCCGCTCTTCGGAGTCCACTGTGGAGCACGGCAAGCACGGCCACCACCGCACGAGCCACCGGGACAACGGCGCCGCCACCTGCGCGCAGCAGCCGAAGTCCGATGACGGCACCAAAACAGACGAAACGCAGACGGACGAGACGCCCGCAGCGGAGACGAAGCAGTCGGTCCAGCAGCAGAGCCTGGCAAAGGTCAGCGCGAAGCAACAGTCCACGAAGGACGTCCAGACCGACGAAGCGCCCTCGGCCAAGAAGACCACCGCGGCCACATCGTCCGGTGGTCTGCTCGGCGGGCTCGTCGGCGGCGTCCTCAACGTCGTCGGCGGGACGCTCACCACCGTCACGGACACCGTCGGCGCGGTCACGCACACCGTCGCCGCCGTCACCGACACGCTCAGCCACACGGTGCTGGCGCCGCTCACCCAGCCGCCCGCGGACAACCCGGACGCGCCGGTGCTGCTCCCGCTCGACGACATCCTGGACCCGGTCCTCAACGGCGGGTCGAACTCGGGTGGCGTCACGGCGACGGTGCCCGACGCCGTGAGCGGCGTCGTCACGCAGGTGACGACCCCCGCCACCGAGACCACGTCCGCCGCGACGCCGACGCCGACGTCGACGCCGGTCGCCGCGACGGAAGAAACCCAGACCCGCACCGCCGTGGTGCACCTGGTCGAGGTGCAGAACGCGCTGCCCGCCGTCCACCAGGAGCAGCCGCGCGATTCCGGCGTCCACGCACGCGACGGCGGCGACTCCACCCCCGGTCTTCCCGGCCTCCCCGGCGGGACGTCGGCGCCGAGCGCGCCGGCCAGCAGCGCCGCCCCGGGCCACGACGGCCCCGGTGGCGCCCGCCCGCAGTTCGCGGTGCACTCCGACGACGTGACCACCACGCAGCTGAAGCTCATCGGAGCCAGCCGCGACCACGACGTCGACGGCGCGGGGCGCGAAGCCGCCCTGCCCACCACCTCCCCCGACTGACCCGACCGGGCAACCGGGGAGAACTGCGTCCAAAACAAGATCAACTTGCCGGACGTCCACGCTGATAACGCGTAGTGTTTTCCCTGCTTAAGTACGTAATCCGTGACTCTTTCACGTCTCGTGACGCCTAGCCGCGTCCGACGTACCCCAGGGGCCTTCCATGTGCACCACCCACAGTCTTTCCGACCGGCCGACCGCGCCCGGCCGGGTCGGATCCCGGTCCCGGCGTCGCACTGCCCCTGCGACGCCGGGACCCACACCGGGCGTGCTCCGGGAGTTCCTGCTCACCGCGCCGAGCAGGGACTCGCTTTACCGAGAGCCCGCCTGAGCCGCCGGCTTCCCGGCACGTCGAGGGGCTGTGCCGGGAAGCCGCGGTACCCGCAGCGGAGTCACGTACCGCCGCGGGTGGTGGAAACAGACCGGTGCGCCGGATGCACACGAACGCCGCCCATCCCTGGGAGCAGGCTCGCATCCGGCGCACCGGTTTGTTCTTCCTAGGAGATCGGGACGTCCAGGGAGCGCGGGGTGCCCTGGACCGCGGCCGCCGCGGCGCTCAGCCGCCGGACGGCTTCGTCGATCCGCTCCGGCGGCAGTGAGAACGGCAGCCGGATCCAGCGCTCCAGGCCGCCGTGGACGCCGAAGCGCGAGCCCGGCGCGATCTGGATGCCGTGCCCCGCGGCCGCCACCGCCAGCCGGGAGCTCACCGGCTCCGGCATCCGGCACCACAGCGAAAGCCCGCCCTTGGGCAGGCTGAACGTCCACTCCGGCAAGTGCGTGTGCACCGCCGAAACCAGGGCGTCGCGGTTGCCGCGCAGCTCCGTGCGACGGCGGCCCAGCGCGGCCCAGCCCTCGTCGCCCAGCAGCTCCGTGAACACCACCTGCTCGAACACCGGCGACCCCAGGTCCACCGCGTAGCGCGCCGAAACCAGGCGGCCGAGCAGGTCCTCCGATGCGCGGATCCAGCCGATCCGCAGCCCGCCCCAGTGCGACTTCGACGCTGAGCCGACGCAGATCGCCAGGTCACCGGCGAACGCGGCCAGCGGCGGCGGGCCGTCCAGCGGATCACCCTCGAGGTCCAGCTCCACCAGCGTCTCGTCCACCACCACCGGCGTCCGCGCGCGGGTGAGGACCGCGCCGAGCCGTTCGCGCCCTTCGGCGTCCAGACGCAGGCCGGTCGGGTTCTGGAAGTCGACGACGAGGTAGGCGAACCGCGGGGCCGCCTGGCGCAGCGCCGCGTCGACGCCGGCGATGTCCCAGCCGCGCGCACCGGTCGGGTCGAGCGCCACCGGCACCGGGATCGCGTGCGCGGCGCGGATCGCCTCCAGCGCGTTCGGGTAGGTCGGCTGCTCGACCAGCACGCGGTCGCCCGGGCCCGCGAGCATGCGCAGGGCCAGCACGAACGCGTGGTGCGCGCCGTTGGTGACCATGACCTGCGCGGACGTCGTCGGCAGCCCGCGCTCGGTGTAGCGCTGGGCGATCTTCTCGCGCAGGCCGAGCAGGCCGCGCTCCTGGTAGCCGTGGTCCCCCAGGTGGCCGAGGAGCTCGCGGCGGGCGACGTCGACCGCGCCGATCATGCCCGGGATGGCCGGTGACGACGCGTGGGTGAAGTCGATCAGGTCGTCGCCGACCGCGGCGAGCGGCTCGCGGCGACGCCGCCCCGGCGCGGCGATCCACGACCCCGCGCCGCGGCGGCTGGCGACGAACCCGTTGTCCCGCAAGCGGTCCAGCGCGCCGCCGATGAGCGTCCGGCTGGCGCCGAGCGCGTCGGCCAGCTCGCGCTCGGCGGGCAGCCGGGTGCCGAGCGGGAGCTGGCCGTCGAGCACCTGCAGCTCGATGGCCGCGGCGAGGTCGGCCGCACCCTGCCGGGAGCCTTGCCGCCACGAGCCCAGCATGACGGCCAGTCGCGGACCGGAGATGCGTCCACCCAGTGGGAGCGTGGGTTCCATCAGGCCAATATCCTGGAATTGGCTATGGTTTACAAGGCCACTTGACGTCGATAGTGGTGACGTGGCTCAGATCGATCTCCGGCCCGTCCGGATCTCCCGTGACCCCGCCCGCCGCAGCTTCCAGCTGCTCGCGGGCCTCGCCCTCTACGGCGCCAGCGTCGCCCTGGTCACCCGGGCCCGCCTGGGCCTGGAACCGTGGAGCGTGCTGGCCGAAGGCGTCATGAAACGCACCGGTCTCACGTTCGGCACCGTGACCGGCGTGGTCTCGGTGGCCGTGCTCCTGCTGTGGATCCCGCTGCGCCAGCGGCCCGGGATCGGCACCATCGCGAACGTCGTGGTCATCTCGGTGGTGGTCGACCTGGTCCGGGCGGTGCTCCCGGACCAGCACGACCTCGGTTGGCAGATCGCGCTCCTGGTCGGCGGGGTCCTGCTGAACGCCGTCGCGACCGCCACCTACGTCGGCGCCCGGCTCGGCCCGGGCCCCCGCGACGGCCTGATGACCGGGCTCGCCGGGCGCACCGGCTGGTCGGTCCGGCTGGTCCGGACCGGCATCGAGGTCACCGTGGTCGGCGCGGGGTTCCTGCTCGGCGGGACCGTCGGGGTCGGCACCGTGCTCTACGCCCTCGCGATCGGTCCGCTGACCCAGATCCTGCTGCCCCGGGTCGTGTGGCGCGAACCGCAGCGCGAAGAGCAGGAGCCCGTTCACTAACCCGCCTTGCGCTGCTGCACGATCCGCCGCAGCGTGACGTAGTCGGCGCCACGGCGGGCGAGGACGTCGTCGGTGCCGCGTTGCTGGGCCAGCGCCAGCAGGATGTGCTCCTGCCCCAGGTGCTTGTCCCCCAGCCGGACGGCTTCTTTGAGGCTCAGCTCGAGCGTCTTCTTCGACTGGGCGGTGAACGGGATGTGCCCGCGCTTGGCCTTGCCGAGCCGGCCGGCGAGGGCGCCCGCGCCGTGGGTCTGCTCGACGCGTTCCACGATCTGCTCGACGTCGATGCCGAACTCGGTGAGCGCTTCGGCGTCGGCGTCGCTGACCCCGCCGCGGCGGCGGGTGCGCTCCAGTTCCGCGGTGACGTCTTCGGTGGAGACGCCCAGCTCGGCGAGCAGCCGGACGCCGTCGCCGTCGGCGATCTTGACCAGCCCGGCGAGCAGGTGCGGCGGCGCGATCTCCACCGACCCGGACTCCCGCGCCACGATCTGCGCCTCGACCACCGCCAGCCGCGCGTCGGCCGTGAACCTCTCGAACATCAGTTCCTCCCGTACTTCTTGTGCACGGCCTGCCGGCTGACCCCCAGCTCGGCGGCGATCTCCTGCCACGACCACCCGTGCATCCGCGCACTGCGGACCTGCACGGTCTCCAGTTGTTCCAACAGCCGCCGGAGCGCGGCGACCGCGCGCAGTCCCACTCGGGGATCGCGGTCGCCGGCCCGGGCGGCCAGGTCCGTCGCTTCCGTCATGATGTCAACCTACGTTGACGTCTCGGCCTTGTCAACCTGAGTTGACGTCGTCAGCGCGAGGAACCCGCCCGGGAGCCGTACAGTCGGGTGATGCCCGAGATCGTGATCGCCGAGCGGGCCGGGGTGGGCGCCGACGGCCACCCCCGCCCGACCGAAGACCACGTCGTCGTGCTGGACAACGCGGTTCTGCTCCTCGACGGCGCCACCTCGTCGGACCCCTCGCTGCCCCCGGGCGGCTGGTACGCGGAACGGCTGGCCCGGCGGCTCGCCGACGACCTGCGCACGACGCCCGAAGCCGACCTCACCGACGTCCTGACCACGGCGATCGCCGTCGTCACGGCGGAGAACGAGCTGCGCCCCCAGCGCTCGCCGTCGAGCACCGTCGCGGCCGTGCGCTGGCTCGACGACCGCGTCGACGCGCTGGTCCTCGCCGACAGCCCGGTGATCGGCTTCGGCGGTTTCGGCACCGACGGCGTCGACGTCGTCTCGGACGACCGGCTCGCGGGCCTGCGGCGACGCGGGATGCTGCAGACCGGCGCCGACGTCCGGCGCCGGCGCAACGCCCACGACGGCTTCTGGGTCGCCGAGGCCGATCCGGGCGCCGCCGCGCACTCGGTCCGGCGCAGCTGGCCGCGGGCCGACGTCGACGCCGTCCTGCTCGCGAGCGACGGCGTGTCCATCGGCGTCGACCAGTACACGCTGTTCGACTGGCGCGAAGTCCTGGCGACCACCCGCGCCAAGGGGCCGGACGCGGTCCTCGACGCCGTCCGCACGGCGGAGAAGCAGGACCCCGACGGCGACCGCTGGCCGCGTCCGAAACGCCACGACGACCAGGCGCTCGTCCTCGTCGACTTCGCGGCCTGTTCCAGGGTCTGATTCAGGGTCTTCCCGGATCACCGCCGTCCGGTTCTTCGGGACCCTGGACGGCATGGGGACGGAACAGGGGAAACGCACCCGCCCGTGGCGGCTCGTCGCGGTGTGCGCGATCGGCTGGGGGCTGTTCACGGCCGTGGTGCTGCACATCATCAGCTCGCACGACCCGGTGTACGACACGCTGTCGAGCTACACCGTCACGGACCGGGGTGAGGGCATGCTCGCGGCGAGCGTGCTGTCACTGGCCATCGGCTCGCTGGCGGTGCTCGGCGCGCTGCACGTCGCGGGTGTGCCGCTGTCGCGGACGACGCGGCTGCTGCTCGCGCTCTGGTCGCTCGGGATGGCCGCCGCCGCGGTGTTCCCGGCGAGCTACCCGGAGGCGCCGAACCCGCTGAGCGGCGAGGTCCACCTCTACGCGTGCCTGGTCGCGTTCTGCAGCCTGCCCGGCGCGGCGTTCACGTTACTGGAGCCGCTGAAGGGGCGGCCGGAGCGCGTCGCCGTCGTGCGCGCGCTCCGGCTGAGCGCGGTCGCGTTCGGCCTCTTCGCCCTGAGCTTCGTGTTCGTGCGGCTGAGCGAAGCCGGCGTCGAACCGTTCCACGCGGTTTCGGACGTGGTGCCGATCGGCGTCACGCAGCGGGCGTTGCTGCTCGCGGACGTCGTGCTGCTGTTCACCTTGCTGCGGGTGGCGACCCGGCTGGAGTCAGCGTTCGACAGCCGCCGCGAATTCGGGCGCGTAGCCGTACAGGCCGGGCATGCCGCCGGTGTGCAGGAACACCACGTGGTCGTCCGGGGCGAAGTGCCCCGCCCACTCGACCAGCGCGGCGGCCACCTTGCCGGTGTAGACCGGATCGAGCACGACGCCTTCCGTGCGCCCGAACAGCCTTAGCGCGTCCCAGACCGCGTCGGTCGGGATGCCGTAGCCGGGGCCGAGCGTGGAGTCGCCCAGCCGGACGTGGTCGAGCGACGGCGGTTCGACGCCGAGCAGCTTCGCCGCGCCGGAGGTGAGTTCGCGCAGGTTCTCGGTCGCCTCGTCGAGCGGGTGGCTGACGCAGGCGACGCCGACGCCGAGGCCGCCGAGCAGCCCGGCGGCCAGGGCCACCCCGGCCGCCGTGCCGCCGCTGGCGTGCGGGACGACGAGGTGGGCGCGCTCGATACCGCGTTCGGCGAGCTGAGTCGCGAGCTCGTAGGTGGCGCGGACGTAGCCGAGCGCGCCGAGGTCGTTCGAGCCGCCGACCGGGACCATGGCGATCTTCCGGCCTTCTCGCGCGGCTTCGGCGACGAGCCGGTCGTACGTCCGGCCGGTCTCCTCGCCGTCGGCGCAGACGTGGACGGTCGCGCCGAAGAGCCAGTCGAGCGGGATGTTTCCGGAGTGCTCGTACGCGTCGCCGTCGCGCGGGACCTTCGCGGTGAGGACGAGTTCGCAGCGCAGGCCGAGCTTCGCGCAGGCCGCGGCGGTCTGGCGGCCGTGGTTGGTCTGCAGCGCGCCGAACGTGATGACGGTGTCCGCGCCGGCCTCGAGGGCGGCGCCGAGGTGGTACTCCAGCTTGCGGAGTTTGTTGCCGCCCGCGCCGAGCGGGTGGACGTCGTCGCGCTTGAGCAGGAGGTTCGGCAGGCCGAGGGCTTCGCCGAGCCGGGGCGCTTCGTGCAGCGGCGTCGGCCAGCCACCCAGGTCGACGCGGGGCACGGCGTCCAGCGCGGCGGTCGGGAATCGGTCGAAGTCGAACGTCATCGGCCCTCCAGGCTCGGTTGTCCGCCCACAGTAAAGCGGGAGTGGCCGGAGACCGTCGGTATCCGGTAACGTTCGTTCGAACGAACGAGAACCCTCGGGGGCAGCCATGACCGCGACACCGAAGACCGGGCTCGACTTCACCGGGCTCGCCGCGCAGGCCGCCCAGCTCACCGCGGGCGAGGTCACCGCGGCGGAACTGACCGCGGCCGCGCTCGGCCGGGCGCACGCGAGCCAGCCGACGCTCAACGCCTTCCGCTACCTCCGCGACGACGACGCCCGGGCCGACGCCGCCGCGGCCGACCGGCGGCTCGCGGCCGGTGAACGCGGGCCGCTGCTCGGCGTGCCCGTCGCGATCAAGGACGACGTCGACCTCACCGGCCTGCCCACCGCGTTCGGCTGTCCCGGCACCTTCCCTGCCGCCACCCGGGACGCGCCCGCCGTCGCGCTCCTGCGCGAAGCCGGCGCCGTGATCATCGGCAAGACGAACACGCCCGAGCTGGGCCAATGGCCGTTCACCGAAGGGCCGGCCTTCGGGACCACACGCAACCCCTGGGACCTCGGGCACACGCCCGGCGGTTCCTCGGGCGGGAGCGCGGCCGCGGTGGCGTCGGGGGTCATCGCGGCCGCGCTCGGCTCGGACGGCGCCGGCTCGGTGCGGATCCCCGCCGCGTGGACTGGGCTCGTCGGCATCAAGCCCCAGCGCGGCCGCATCCCCACCGACGGCGAGCTGTTCCACGGCCTGACCGTGCTCGGCCCGCTCGCCCGCACCGTCGAAGACGCCGCCCTGCTGCTCGACACCACCACGGGCACCGGACGGACGTTCCGGGCGGCCGCGGCCCGCGAGCCCGGGCGGCTGCGGATCGGGCTGTCGACGCGGATCCCGTTCACCGCCACCAGGACCCGGCTCGACCCGGTCGTCGAAGCCGCCGTGCGCCGCCTCGCCGAGTCGCTCGCCGGGCTGGGCCACGAGATCGTCGAGATCGAGCCGGACTACGGGCTGATCGGCCTGACGTTCCTGCCGCGCTCGCTCACCGGCGTCCGCGACTGGACGCTGCGGGTGCCCGACCGCGCCGGGCTCGACCCGCGCACCCGCAGCAACGCCGGTCAGGGCCGGCTGCTCGCCGGGCCCGCGCTGCGGCTCGCCCGCGCGCTCGAGCCGGGGCTGCACCGCCGGATCGGCTCGGTCTTCGGCCGCGTCGACGTCCTGCTGACGCCGACGACCGCCACCCCGCCACCGCCGATCGGCACCTTCGACGGCCTCTCCGCCTGGGAGACCGACCAGGCCATGATCGCCGCCTGCCCGTACGCTTGGCCGTGGAACGTGCTGGGCTGGCCCGGGGTCGGCGTCCCGGCCGGGCGCACGGCAGGCGGGCTCCCGCTCGGGGCCCAGCTGCTCGGCCCGTCGCACGCCGAGGAGCGGCTGATTTCGCTTGCCGCGCAACTGGAAGAGGTCGAGCGGTGGCCGGAGCGGCATCCCGAGACAAGCTGGTAAGCACCCGGGAAGCCATCCTGCGCGGCGCGCTGACCGTCGTCGGCGAACACGGCGTCGGCGGCCTCACGAACCGCCGGATCGTCGCCGCGGCCGGCGTTTCGCTCGGCACGCTCACCTACCACTTCCCCAGCCAGACGGCGCTCCTGCGCGAGGCGATGCTGCTGTTCGTCGAAGAGGAAACGACCAAGCTCGGCGCGATCGTCGACGGCCACCGGTCGGACGGTCTCAGCCTCGAGCAGGCGGCGACGATCGTCGAGCACGTGATCGCGCAGCTGCCGTTCGGCGCCGACGAGCTCGGCGCGCACGAGCTGTACCTCCAGTCCGCGCGCGACCCGGAGCTGCGCGAAGCGTCTTCGCGCTGCTTCGCGGCGTACGACGAACTCGCCGTGACGATCCTCGAAGCGCTGGCCGTGCCGGAGCCGCGGCGGCTGGCCGGGCCGGTCGTCGCGCTGATCGCCGGGCTGCAGCTGCGCCGGCTGGCCACCGGCGACACCGCGACGCCGATCGCCGAGCCGTTGATGATGCTGATCCGCGGCGCCTGATGGCCCGGCCGATCGTGCGCGGAACAGCCGCGTGGAAGTACTTCGGCGACTTCCGCGACGGGCTGCTGGCCGGGCAGGTCCTGGTACTGCAGGTGGCGCACCCGGTCGTCGCGGCCGGCGTGCGCGATCACTCGAACTACACGGAAGACCCGTGGACGCGGCTGATGCGCACCGTCGCGTCGCTCGCGATCTACGTCTACGGCGGTCCATCCGGCGCCCGGGTCGAGGCTTGCCGGTTACGGGAGTTGCACCGCGGCTTCACCGGCGTCTCCGAAGGACATCGGTACAGCGCGCTGAACCCGGCCGCGTACGCCTGGGTGCACGCCACGCTCGTGAAGGCTCCCGTTGACGCGCAACGGTTCTTCGGCCGAGCACTGTCCACTTCGGAGCTGGACGAGTACTACGCGCAGATGTGCGACATCGGCCGGCTGCTCGGCGTGCGCGAGCAGGACCTGCCGCCGGACTGGGCCGCGTTCGAGCGTTACTACGACGGGATGGTCGCGGGTTTCGAGCCGAACGCGACGCTCGAGACGCTCTTCGAGACGTTCCGGACGGTCCGGAAGCCGGTCTCGTGGCTGCCGGACTCGTGGTGGCGGCGGCACGTCCGCGGCTAGCTGTTCCTGATCAGCGCGACGCTGCCGCCGGCGGTCCGGACCCGTCTCGATCTACAGTGGACAGACCGCGACCAGCGGCGGTTCAAGCGGTTCGCGGGCCTCGTACGGCTGGTCTGCACGCCGATCCCGGCCTGGCTGCGGACGGCGCCGATGCGCTGGGTCGGGAAGCTGAACGTCTGGTTCCGCGCCCACCCCCGCGCCTACCGCCTGCTGGTGCGCCACGACGACGGCCCCGGCGCCCGCCCCGAGACGCATCTTTCGTAGGGAAAGTGCCGCTCAGCGTCTCCGGTGGAGCTTTCGCTGAGAAAGTTGCGGTTGGGGCGTCAGGGGGTGTCGGAGCGGAGCCGGGCGTAGTGGGCGCGGGCTTTCGCGCGGTTGCCGCAGCGGGCCATCGAGCACCACTGGCGGTTGCGCCGGGGGGACGCGTCGCTGAAGCGCAGGCCGCAGTCGTCGGCCGCGCAGATGCGGACCGCGGCGCCGCTTGGCGCGAGGTCGATCGCGTCCGCCGCCAACGCCGCGAACGCCGACGCCACCGGGTCCGGCGGCGTCGGGACTTCGCGACACAACCCGCCGTCGCCGAACGCCAGCCGCGGGGGTGCGGCCGGGGCCGCGGCGGCCGTGGTGTTCACCAGGTCGACGTCCTTCCACTTGGGCAACCGGGTGAGCAGCACGCGGTCGATCGCCTCGCGCAACGCCTTCGCCGCCAGGACGTTCCCGGCCGTGACCGCGCCCGTCGTGAAGCCGGCCAGGCCGAGCCACTCGGCCAGCGCGTCCGGACCGGTCAGCAGCTCGACGCCCTCGGTGTGCCGGGAGCGTCGCGTGTTGACCAGGTCGAGGCACGCGCGGCCGCCGTCGAAGACCCATTCCATGCCTTCATCCTAACCCTTGAATGCGGTTAGAACCCCGCGTACCGTCTAACCCCATGAACCGGTTAGGGAACATGGCGACGGTGAACGACCTGCGGATGCACTACCTGCGCGCCGGCGACGGTCCGCCACTGTTCCTGCTACACGGCTGGCCGCAGACGTCGCACTGCTGGCACAAGGTCCTCGAACCGCTGGCCGAGACGCACACCGTGATCGCCCCCGACCTGCGTGGTTACGGCCGCACCGACAAGCCGAAGTCGGGCTACGACAAGCGCACCATGGCCGCCGACGTCGCCGCGCTGGCCGAGCACCTCGGCTACGAGCGAGTCGCCGTCGCCGGGCACGACCGCGGCGGCCGCGTCGCGCACCGCTGGGCCCTCGACCGCCCGGACCAGGTCGAACGCCTCGCCGTGCTCGACATCGCGCCGACCCGCGCGATGTGGCAGCGCCTCGACACCGGCGTCGCGAAGGCCTACTGGCACTGGCTCTTCCACCTCCAGCCCGACCTGCCGGAGCTGCTGGCCGGCCAGAACATCGCCGGCTACCTCGGCTACTTCTACGAGCGCTGGACCTACCAGCGCCACACCCTCGACCCGGACGCCGTCGCCGAGTACGTCCGCGCGTTCTCCCAGCCCGGCGCGCTGCGGGCCGGTTTCGACGACTACCGCGCCTCCTTCCCGGACGACGCCGGGCTCGACGACGCCGACTTCGCCGCCGGAAAGCGGCTCACCCAGCCGGTTCTCGCGCTGTGGGGCGCGAACGGCCTGCTCGGCACATTGCCGACGCTGGAGATCTGGCGGGAGTACGCGACCGACGTCACCGGCGTCGCGCTCGCGGAGTGCGGGCACTTCCTGCCCGAGGAGCAGCCCGGCGAAGTCGTCTCCCACCTGCGGAAATTCCTGAACCCCTGAGATCCCCGGGGGTCCGGGTCCCCCGGGGAGGGGACCGAGGTTCCCTCGCCGCCGTGACGCCCGCCACCCCGCGACGTCGCTAGGTTCAGACCACGATGGGGACCACACCTAAAGCGACTTTGCTGCTCCTGCTGGCCTTGCTGGGGATCGCGCTCGGCACGGGGACCGCGCACGCCGACGGCGCGCCGACCGGCGCCGACGTCCAGGTGGCGCAGACGCTCGGCGCGCGCGAGCTGACCGTGATCATCCGGCGGGTCGACACGACGCCGTCGCCACTGCGGGTCGACGTCGTGACGCACCAGGGCACCGCACCCGGCACGCTGCACCTGGCCGTCGCGGCCGACGGCGTCGTGACCTCGCGGGGTGACGTCGTCCTCGGCGCCGAGCCGGGCGTGTACCCGGGGACGTTGGAGGTCGGCAAGCCCGGGCCGTGGCTGCTTTCGCTGAGCGACGGCACCGGGCCGGCCGCGACGATCCCGTTCCTCGTGCCCGCGCGCGTCGTGCCGCCGTGGGAGAGGGCGACCTACGGCGGGTTCGTCGCGGCGGGGGTGTTCCTGCTGCTCGCGCTGGCCGTCGGGGTCCGGGCGCGGCGGACGGCGTTCGCGCTGATCCCGGCGGGCGGCATGGTCGCCGCCCTCGCCGTCGCGGTCACCGGCGCGCTGCTGTCGGCGAGCACTCCCCCGCCACCCGCGCCCGGCAGTCAGCTCGACCCGACGTTCGACAACGTCACCGACCCGTACGCGAACGCCCAGTTGTCCACTGTGGACTACTCACGGCCGCCGGTGAACCTCGCGGTGCGCGTCGAAGCCGGCGACCTGCGGCTGGCGCTCACCGACGGCGCCACCGGGCTGCCGGTCGACGACCTGCTCATCCACGACAACGCGCTGGTGCACCTGGTCCTCGTCTCGCCGTCGGGGCGGATGAGCCACCTGCACCCGGTGCGCGTCGGCCCCGGCGACTACCGCGTCCGGCTGGCCGATCCGGAAGCGGGCACGTACGCCGTGGCCGCGGAACTCGTCCGGCGCGGCGGCGGCGTCCAGCTGGCCCGGTCCACAGTGGACGTGCGGGGCACCGCCGCGCCCACGCCCGAACCGCCCGGCGCCGGAAAGCGCACGATCGACGGCACCCCGGTCGACCTCACGATCTCCCCCGGCACGCCGACCACCGTGACCGCACACTTCCCTGCCGGCGACCTCCAGCCGTGGCTGGGCATGCTCGGGCACCTCATCATCGCCGGGCCGATCACCGGGCCGGACGTCGGCGCGGCCGCCGCGAAAGCCCCGACGTGGGCGCACGTCCACGCCATGATCCCGCCGGTCGCGGGCCAGCTCGACCGGCCCGACGAGACGGTCGCGGCTTACGGCCCGGACGTCAGCTTCACCTACACCTTCGCCACGCCCGGCCGGTACCGGATCTGGCTGCAGGCCGAACGCGGCTACCGCGTGCTCACCATCCCCGTGGTGGTCGACGTCCCGACGACAGGAGCCGCCCGATGAAACGCCCGACGTTGCTGATCACCGTGGTCGCGCTGGTCGTCGCGGCCGGGGCCGCCTGGCTGCTGTGGGGTGGCAGCGGCGCGAAACCCACCACGCAGCAAGCGACTTCCGGCCCGTACACCGTGCAGTTCTCCGCGGACCAGCCGCGCATCGGCGGCAACACGTTCGCGGTGGCGGTGACCGGGCCGGCGCCCGAAGCCGTCACCGTCGCGCCGGTCATGGCGCAGATGGGGCACGCGCTCGCGCCCGTGGCCGCCGGGCCGGACGGGCCCGGCCGCTTCCGCGCCGCGGACGTCGGGCTGCCGATGTCCGGGCAGTGGGAGATCACCGTCTCGCTGCAGGGCCCGGGCGGGCCCGCGCAGGTCGTCTTTCCGTTGCTGGTCAAATAGAAAGGTCGGGGGAAATGGATCTCACCGCATCCGGCGTGCACACCACGTCGGTGGCGAAACAGGCGCGAACGGGGTTGCTGCCGGCGAACGTCGTGCTCGGCGGTTCGCTGTTGTCACTGGTCGGGCTGACCTGGGACATCCAGTGGCACAGCGACGTCGGGCCGGACACGTTCTTCACGCTGCCGCACCTGTTCCTGTACGCGGGCAGCGCGGTCGTCGGCCTGGCGAGCCTCGCCGTCGTGCTGCTGACGACGGCGGCGCGGCGCGCGGGCCGGCCGGTCGACCCGCGGGTCGGCGGGCGCGTGGTCAACGTGTTCGGCAGGACCTTCGCGGCCCCGATCGGTTACCTGGTCTCGGGGGTCGGCGCCGCGACGTTCCTGGTGTACGGCCTCTGGGACCAGTGGTGGCACGGCCTCTACGGCTTCGACGCGGTGATCGACTCGCCGCCGCACATCGGCCTGCTGCTGTCGATCACGGTGTCGCTGATCGGCACGACCGCGGTGTTCGCCGCGGCTCGCGAACACCGCTGGGGCCGGGTCGGCACGCTGGCGTCGCTCACCGTGCTGCTCACCTTCGGACCGGTGCTGGCGCTCGGTTTGCAGCAGGTGCCGGACGACTACGCCGACGCCGTCTCGATCGGCTGCTCGATGATGGCGGTGCTGCTGGTCGCGGTCGGCGCCGGATTCCTGCGGCGCCCGGGTGGGGCGCTCGGCACCGCGGCGATGGTCGCGGTCGTGCAGGCGGTCTTCTGGTGGTTTTCGCCGTGGGCGGCGCAGTCCTACGCCGATCTCGTCGGCCTGCCGATGCGCGACGTGGTCACCGCGGTGCCGCAGATGCCGTCGCTGACGCCGATGGCGTTGCTGCCGGTGGCCGCGCTGATGGAGCTGGGCTACCTGCTCGGCCGTCGTCGCGGCTGGCCCGTGGGCCGCGTTTCGGTGGTCGTCGGCGGGGTCGCCGGGCTGCTGATCGGCCTGAGCCTGCCGCTGCAGCGCGCGATGCTCTACACCGGCGCGCACGTGCCGCCGGTCTGGTACCTGACGACGACCGCCGTGCTCAGCGCGGCGCTGGGGCTGCTCGGCGGGTTCGCCGGGTGGCGGTTCGGCGGGATGCTCTGCCTGCTGGCACCCGCGAAGAAGGGGGAAACCGCTGATGCGTAAGGCACTTCTGGCTATGGCCGCCGTGGCCGGGCTGTTGTTCGCCACCGAAGCGCCGGCGAACGCGTACGAGCCCGTCAACATCGTGCACACGGAGCACGTGCAGGCCGGCCCGTACCGGATGACGATCGGCTTCAGCACCTGGCCGCTGCGCGCGGAGCAGTCGCTGGACTTCACCTTCATCCCCGACGGCGGGATCGCGGACAAGTCCGGCACGCTCACGATGATCAACCCGGAGGGCGGGAAGAACCGGATCCAGGCGCTGGTCCGGCACCCGCGCAAGCGCGAGGTCTGGGGGCTCGACGTCCGCTCGATGCCGCGGCCGGGCGAGTGGACGTTCCACTTCGTGGTGAACGGGCCGGCCGGGCCCGGCACCGGCGACCTGCGCGCGCTGCCGGTGCTCGAACAGCCGGGACCGCCGATGGGGCTGAGCTGGGCGATCAGCACGCTCCCGCTGATCGGGCTCGTGGTGATCGTCGTGCTGGCGTGGCGCCGGACCCGTGGCCGGTTGCGGGGAGGGGAGCTCCCGGCAATCGGGTGAGATATCGGTCACATACGGCAGTCGCCCGTATCCACGCCGTCGCGAAGGCCTCCTTCTCCGTAGAGGGGAAGGGGGCCTTCGTCACTTTCTTACACGGTCGGGTGATCATCATCACCCAGTCAAGGGATACGTCAGGCGGGCAGGTCGAACTGCCCCGCCTTCACGGCGACGAGGAACGCTTCCCACTCGGCGGAGTCGAACACGAAGACCGGGCTGGTCGAGAGCTTGGTGTCCCGGACCCCGATCAGGCCTTCCCGACCCAGGTTGACCTCGACACAGCTGCCGCCGTTGGGCTCGCTGGCGAACGACTTCTCCCACGCGGCCTCTTCGAACAGGGACACGGCCGTGCTCGGATCGTAATCCGCGAACGACGGATAATCCGCCATGGGTCGTACCTCCGTGGATCGATGGGGGGCGCGGCCGCAACCTGGTCGAAGGTACCCGCTCCCGGCTACTCAGTGTCTCAATGGAGCAGAGTGCAGGGCCAAGCGGGTGATCAACTAGCTCCGGCCTCGACATGAAGATTATTCCAGGAGTAGGATTAATCGCATCGGCCGGGGGCGGCGCTGTCGGTGAACGACAACCCGCATGCGGCGGGCGGCACGATCGCCGCGCCGGCCGCGCACAGCACACCATCCACCAACGCAGTACCTCATGGGGGAGGACCAGCGTGATCGTCGAGGACAGTGCCCCACCAGGCGTCGTCGTCGTGGGCAGGCTCGCCAAGGGAACCGCCGGTGAAGCCCGCCGGGTGGTCCACGTCTTCGGCGTGGAGGCCACCGCGGCCACGAGTGCGCTGATCCGTACCAAGTGCGGGGAAGCGCTTTCCCGCACCGATGTCGAATGGCTGGCCCCCGGGGTCGGCATGCCTTGTGAACCCTGTCTCGGACTGACCAC
This sequence comes from Amycolatopsis sp. WQ 127309, assembly GCF_023023025.1. Classification (NCBI taxonomy): domain Bacteria; kingdom Bacillati; phylum Actinomycetota; class Actinomycetes; order Pseudonocardiales; family Pseudonocardiaceae; genus Amycolatopsis; species Amycolatopsis sp. WQ 127309. The sequence continues at coordinate 3,126,599 of NZ_CP095481.1, read as the reverse complement.
CGGCGAACCCGCCAGGTCACCGCGACGAGAGCTGGGGGTGTAGACGATGGCCGTCCGGTTGAACTCGCTCTTACGACGTGAAGAAGAACACCGCGGCCGCCGAGGGATCGCGACCGAACTGCGGAACCGCTTCGGTTTCAGCCTGATCCAGGCGCCGCTGCGCAAGACCACCACCTGGGCCACGGACCTCGACGTCCCGGCCCGGCACTCCGACGGCGTGCGCACGACGCGCCCGCTGGAGACCGCGATCGACCTGGCCCCGCTGCTGCGCGGCCGGATCGGCTCGCGCGCCTGACTGCGTTCCACCACCACATCATGAAGGAGCCCCGGTTCACGACGAACCGGGGCTCTCGCCGTTGCAGGGCCTGAAAGCCGTGAAGGCCTGGCGGATTCACGCGGTGGTTGCAACACCTGTCGTTGGTTGATCCAACAGTAGCTTCGTGAGGACCTCGGCTGGTGTTCGCCAGCCGAGGGTCTCCCGCGGTCGCCCGTTCAGCTCAGCCGCGACCTCCGCCAGGTCCTCAGCTGTGTGCTGAGACAGGTCGGTGCCTTTCGGAAAGTACTGCCGGAGCAGACCGTTGGTGTTCTCGTTGGACCCCCGCTGCCACGGCGAATGCGGATCGCAAAAATAGATATCCAGCCCCGTGGCCAGGGTGATCGTCCGGTGATGCGCCATCTCCTTGCCCTGATCCCAGGTCAGCGACCCCAGCAGCAACGGCGGCAACGTCGCGATCATCTCGGTCATCGCCGCGGCGACGGTGGCTGCGTCTCGCCCGTCGGGCAGGTGCAGCAACATCACAAACCGGGTCGAACGCTCCACCAGCGTCCCGATCGCCGACCGGTTGTCTTTGCCCAGGATCAGGTCACCTTCCCAGTGCCCCGGGACTGCCCGGTCGGCGGCCTCGGCGGGACGTTCGCTGATGTTGACCATGTCCTGGATCCGGCCCGACGGTCGTTCCCGGCGGGCCTGGGTTTGCCGTCTCGGCATCCGCAGTGCTCGTCCGGTCCGCAGCGCCGCGGTCAGTTCCCGGCGCAACGCTCCGCGGCTTTGGACGTACAGTGATTGGTAGATCGTTTCGTGTGACACCCGCATCTCCGGCCGGTCGGGGAAGTCCAGGGCCAGTCTTTCGGAGATCTGCCGTGGTGACCACTTGCGGTTCAGCCCGGCCTGCACCACCGCCCGCAGTACCGGATCAGCGGCCAGCTTCGCGGTCTTGGGTCGTTTCGCGCGGTGTTCGGCGCGGTGCTGGGCGCTGCTGGGCCGGTAGTTCCCGGTCAGGCCGGTGTTGCGGGCCAGCTCCCGCGACACCGTCGAAGCCGACCGGCCGATCATCCTGCCGATCGCGCGGGGCCCGTGACCTGCGGCGGTCAGGCAGGCGATCTCGTCCCGCTCAGTGATGCTCAACCGGAGCGGACCGGGGCGGGTGGGTGCGTTGCTGCTCACCCCGCCAGCGTGGCGGAACAGCCGGACTCCGGTGGCGGGGGCGAAGCCGGCCGCTCGCGCGGCCGGCTTCGCCGCCTTTCCTGCCCGGATGTGGTCCCAGAACTCCAGCTGCACTGACCTGGGCAGCCAGCGATGCGCTCGAACCATCGGCAACTCCACCTTTCATCGAGGTGGTGTTGCAACGACCCCATGACTCCGAGCCTCCTTACCGGCCATAAGAGCCGGTAAGGAGGCCTTCACGGCTTTTCGCCGTTGCGGGCTACGGTTTCCGCAGCAAGAGCGCGCCGCGGCGGAAACGCTCGCCTTCACCCGGCTCGCGGTACATCCGGCCGAGCTCGGTCAACCCGGCCGCGAGGGCCAGCGCGGCCAAGTCGTCGAGCGGCCATCGGTAGGCCGGGGTGACCGCGTGGTCGAACACCGTCAGCGGCTCGCCGTCGGATTCGAAGCAGCCCAACAGAACGTGACCACCCGGCGCCAACGTCCGGGTGAATTCGGCGAAGTACCCCGGCACCTCTTCGGGCGGGGTGTGGATCATCGAATACCACGTCAGGATCCCGGCGAGCGAGGCGTCCGGGACGTCCAGCGCCGCCATCGAACCGACCTCGAACCGCAGATCGGGCGCGGCCGCCCGGGCCAGCTCGATCATCGCCGGCGACAGGTCGACGCCGAAGACGTCCACGCCGCTGTCCCGGAGGTGCGCTGTGAGGTGGCCGGGCCCGCAGCCGAGGTCGGCGACGAGCCCGGCGCCCCGCACGTGGTCGGCGAACGCGGCCAGGGCGGCGTTGTCCAACGGCGAAGCGTCCCAGACCTCACGGACGAACTCGGCGTACCGGACGGCCATCGCGTCGTAGGCGGCGGCCGTCACGCTCACGGCTTGCGGCCGAGGCCGCAGATGTGGCCGCTGAACGCCGGGTCGTTCGCGAGCTTCTTCGTCGCCCGGGACTCGATCTCCTCCGGGTGCCACTCCGGCAGGTAGACGATGCCCGGCTCGACGAGCTCCAAGCCGTCGAAGAACGTCGTGAACTCCGCCTTGCTGCGCAGGTACAGCGGGGTGCTCGACTTGTTGTACTGCTCCACGATCGACGCCCGGCTGTCGGAGTCGGCCAGCGCGTCGAGGCCCTCGGTGGTCAGGTGCGAGGACAGGAAGTACGAGCCGGACGGCAGCAGCGACAGGTACTTCTGGATGGTCTCGGCCACCGGCTCGTCCTTGCCGAGGAAGTACAGGACGCCGACGATGATCAGCCCGATCGGCCGGTTCGGGTCGAGGACGCCGGTGTCGAGCGCGCGCTTCCAGATGTCGGCCGGGTCGCGCAGGTCGCCCTGCAGCACCGCGTGCCGGCTCGCGACGCCTTCCTTCTCCAGCAGGATCTGCGAGTGGGCGACGGCGACCGGCTCGTTGTCGACGTACACGCACCGCGCGTCCGGGTTCACCTCGGCCGCGACCTCGTGCACGTTGCCGACCGTCGGGACGCCGGAGCCGAGGTCGAGGAACTGGTCGATCCCGTTGCGCGCCAGGTAGCGCACGCCGCGGCCGAGGAAGTCCCGGCCGACGCGGGCGACCGTCCGGATCATCGGGAAGGTCTTGACCGCCTGCTCACCGAACTGCCGGTCGATGGCCCAGTTGGCGTCGCCGCCGAGGAACCAGTCGTAGATCCGGGCCGCGTTCGGCCGGTCGAGGTCGACGCCTTCGGGGGCTTCGGGATCCTGCGTCGTCATGCGTTCCGTCCTCCAGGCTTGCGGCCGACACCGCCGACCACGCTCGCGAGGGGGACCGTGGCGGCGCCGGGGTCAGGGCGCCACTCTCCCACAGGCACGATTCCCGGCTCGACCACGTCGAAGGTACCGAAGAACGCGGCGATCTCGTCGAGCGAGCGGGAAACCGCGGGCGAGCTCGACCGCTCCGACAGCTTCACGAGCCGCCTGATCTGTTCCAGCTCCGTGCCGCCGACGCCGGATTCGGTCGCGTGCGACAGCACGTACGCCGATCCCGGCGCGAGCAGCTTCCGGTAGTCGCGGATCGCCTCGCGCACGCCGCCGGCGTCGGGCAGGAAGTGCAGCACGGCCACGCTGAGCAGGCAGATCGGCTCGTCCGGGTCGAGCACGCCGGTGGCCAGCGCGGCCGCCCAGACGTCCTGCGCGTCCCGCAGGTCGGCGTGCAGGACGGCGTGGCGGCCGACGTCACCGGCCTCCTCCAGCAGGATCCGCCCGTGCGCGACGGCCACCGGCTCGTTGTCGACGTACACGCACCGGCTGTCGTCGACGTGGTCGTCGGCCACCTCGTGCACGTTGCCCGCGGTCGGGATGCCGGAGCCGAGGTCCAGGAACTGCGTGATGCCCTGGGAAAGGCAGTAGCGGACGGCGCGGCCGAGGAAGTCGCGGTTGCCCCGCGCGAGGGCGCGCGCCAGCGGGAACGCCTGCAGGGCCAGCTCGCCGAACTGCCGGTCGACCGCCCAGTTGGCGGTGCCGCCGAGCGCCCAGTCGTAGATCCTCGCCACGTTCGGCCGTTCCAGGTCGACGGCGTCGGGGAGGAAGTCGGGGTCCACGATGTCCCCTTCGGATGACGCAGCCGGTGGTGGGTTCGGGCGCAACAGCAGCACTCTACCGAAAGTTGTTCACCACTTGGCCGCCTCGCGGGGCCGTTCGCCCTATTGGCTCTGCTGCATCTGCGCGCGGTAACCCTCAGCGAGCTCCTTGAGGAACTGCCGGGTCTCCTGCCGCTCCAGCGCGGCTCCGCGCAGCCTGTCCCACGAGTCGACGAAGATGTTGAAGTCCTTGACGTCGTCGAGGTACAGCCCGCCCGCGGAGTGCTCGATGTAGACGAAGTCCCGGGTGCGGTCCGGGAAGCGCATGATCGTGAAGTCGTTGGGCACCGCGGCCAGCCGCGCGCCGAAGGGCAGCACGTGGACGTAGACCCGCGGGTGCCGCTCGAGCGAGAGCAGGTGCTCGACCTGGTCCAGCATCACCGCGGGCGCGGACCCGCCGGGCGCCCGGCGCAGCGCGCCTTCGCTGATGATGAACCGGTAGTACGGCGGCTGCTGCTGTTCGAACACGGCTTTGCGGTCGAGCCGGTTGCGCACCAGCGACGTCACGTCGGTGGCGCCGAACTCGGTGAACTGCTTGAGCATGTAGTGCTCGGACTGCAGCGGGCCGGGGATGCGCTCGCCGTGCCAGGTGAGGATCTCCGCGGCGGCGGGTTCCAGGTCCGTGAAGGTGCGGAACCAGTGCGGCACCACGGAGCGGTAGCCGGACCAGTGGCCGCGCTGCCCGGCGGCCGCGCGCGCCAGGTTCATCAGCGTGTCGGCCTCTTCGCCGTTGATCCCGAACGCGTTCAGCATCGATCGCACATCCCCGAGCTTGACCCCGACGGCACCGGACTCGATCTTGTTGACCTTGCCCTGGGTGCAGCCGAGAACCTCGGCGACCTGCTGCTGTGTCATCCGCGCCGCGGTGCGGGCGTGCCGGAGCTCGTTCCCGAGCTGCTTCCGGCGCGAGGTGACGGTGCTGGCCATCGCCCTGCTCTCCCGGACCACTATCAAGCGATGACAGCCCGTATCCGGAGCCGTCATCACACGCGAACTATCGAACTCACCCAGGTTAGTGCTTGCCCTGCGGATCTCGATGATGACATCGCGCAGCGTTCCAGGAAATGTCGCGGAACGCCAGCCACCTGGGTTGTCACTCGCCTGGACCAGCGAAATTACGAATTATTCCGCCAACCGGCGGAGCCGGTTCTCGGGCAGACTGGTGCGCGTGACCGATCGTTCTCCCGCCGCTGCCGCCGTCACCCGGCTGGCCGACCAGGTCCACGGGTACGTCCAGCCGGACGGCTCCTGGTACATCAACAACTGCGGGTTCGTCGCAGCCGGTGACCACACCGTGCTGATCGACACCTGCTCGACCGAACGCCGCACGCGCGCGCTGCTCGCCGCCGTCGAGGGCGCCACCGGCCGCCCGGTGACGACGCTGGTGAACACCCACCACCACGGCGACCACACCAACGGCAACTACCTGGTCGAGGGCGCCACGATCATCGGGCACCGCAAGACCCGCGAGCTGATGGTCGCCGAGGGCATCCAGACGTTCGACGGCATCTTCACCGGCAGCGACTGGGGCGAGCTGCGGTCGCGCCCGCCCGAGGTCGTCTTCGACGACCGGCTGACCGTGCACGCCGGCGACGTCACGATCGAGCTGATCCACCCCGGCCACGCGGCCCACACGACCAACGACGTGCTCGTCTGGCTGCCCGAGCAGCGTGTCCTCTACGCCGGTGACCTGGTGTTCAACGGCGGCAGCCCGTTCGCGCTGATGGGCTCGGTGGCCGGCTGGCGCAAGGCCCTCGACGTCATCCGGGAGCTGGAACCCGAAGTGATCCTGCCCGGCCACGGCCCCGCGTGCGGCCTGGACGTCGTGGACACAGTGGACGGCTACCTGGCCTTCGTCCAGCGGACGGCGGAGCGCGGGAAGGCCGCCGGGCTGGGGCCGCTGGAGCTGGCCAAGGACACCGACCTCGGCGAGTTCGCGGGCCTGACCGAGCAGGAGCGGCTGCCGGGCAACCTGCACCGGGCGTACGCCGAGCTGGACGGCGCCGAGTGGGGCGCGCAGATCGACCTGGTCGCGGCCGTGATGGACATGGTCGCGTTCAACGGCGAGCCGATCCGGTGTTTTTCCTGAACTGAGTGGCCCCCATCGCCGTGACCTCCCTTGAGGCGTCGATCGGACTAGGGTCTGAATCGAGAGAGTCTTCGGAAGGATGCGGATGAGCAAGAAGGCGAGCATCGGGGTCACCGGCCTGGCGGTCATGGGCCGCAACCTGGCCCGGAACCTGGCGCGGCACGGCCACACGGTGGCCCTGCACAACCGGTCCGAGGAGCGGACCCGCACGCTGGTGGACCAGTTCGGCGACGAAGGCGACTTCATCCCGGCGTACTCCGCGCAGGAGTTCGTCGACGCGCTGGAGCGGCCCCGGCAGGTCGTGATCATGGTCAAGGCGGGCGGCCCGACCGACGCCGTCATCGACGAGTTCGCGCCGCTGCTGGAAGACGGCGACGTGATCATCGACGCCGGCAACGCGCACTTCGCCGACACCCGACGTCGTGAGAAGGCCCTGCGCGAGCGCGGGCTGCACTTCGTCGGCAGCGGCGTCTCCGGCGGCGAGGAAGGCGCGCTGCACGGGCCGAGCATCATGCCCGGCGGCTCGAAGGAGTCCTACGAGTCCCTCGGCCCGCTGTTCGAGGACATCTCGGCGAAGGTCGACGGCGAGCCGTGCTGCACGCACATCGGCGCCGACGGCGCCGGCCACTTCGTGAAGATGGTGCACAACGGCATCGAGTACGCCGACATGCAGCTGATCGCGGAGTCGTTCGACCTGCTGCGCGGCGCGGGCGGCTACTCCCCCGCGGAGATCGCCGACGTGTTCCGGACCTGGAACACCGGCCGGCTCGACTCGTACCTGATCGAGATCACCGCCCAGGTGCTGGCGCACGTCGACAAGTCGTCCGGCAAGCCGTTCGTCGACGTCGTCGCGGACGCCGCCGAGCAGAAGGGCACCGGCCGCTGGACCGTGCAGATCGGCCTCGACCTCGGCGTCCCGATCTCGGGCATCGCCGAAGCCGTCTTCGCGCGTTCGCTGTCCGGCTCGACGTCGCTGCGTTCGGCCGCTCGCGGCCTGGGCGGCCCGGCGCGCTCGCCGCTGACCGGCTCGTCGCTGGAGCGCTTCGCCGACGACGTCGAGCAGGCGCTGTACGCGTCGAAGGTCGTCGCGTACGCGCAGGGCTTCAACCAGATCCAGGCCGGCGCGACCGAGTACGGCTGGGACATCGACCTCGGCAAGGTCGCCTCGATCTGGCGCGGCGGCTGCATCATCCGCGCGAAGTTCCTCAACGACATCACCGCGGCCTACGCCGAAGAGCCGGGCCTGCCGACCCTGCTCACCTCGGGCGGCTTCCGCAAGGCCGTCGAGGACGCGCAGGACTCGTGGCGTTCGGTGATCTCGACGGCGGTCAAGCTGGGCATCCCGACGCCGGGCTTCTCGACGGCGCTGGCGTACTACGACGGCCTGCGCGCCGACCGCCTCCCGGCGGCCCTGGTGCAGGGCCAGCGCGACTTCTTCGGGGCGCACACGTACCGCCGCGTCGACCGCGACGGCTCGTTCCACACCGCGTGGGCCGAGGACGGCCGCCCGGAGTCCGACGCCTGAGTTCAAAGCCGTGAAGGCCTCCTTACCGGCTCTTATGGCCGGTAAGGAGGCCTTCACGGCTTTCCGGGGTGCCTGAGCGGGAAGACCCCCTGGTCCATCCCGATCAGAGCAGCGTCACCAAGGCCAGCGCTAGCAGCGCGGCCAGCAAGAGCAGCTTCACTGGCCTCGCGCGGCGAGGATCTCCGTCAGGACCGCGACGATCTTCGCCTCCGCCTTGTCCTTCTTGATCCCCAGGCCGTCGAGCACCTGGAAGCCGACGCCTTCGCCCTGCTCCAGCAGCGCCAGCAGGATGTGCTCGGTGCCGATGTAGTTGTGCCCCAGCCGCAGCCCTTCGCGCAGGGTCAGCTCCAGGGCCTTCTTCCCCCCGGGGCTGAACGGCATCGGGCTCGGCACCTCGCCGGCCGGCTCGGGCAGCTGGGCTTCGGCCGTCTCCTGGACGGTCTCCAGCGTGACGCCCTGGGCGAGGATCGCGCCCGCCGCGAGCGCCGCGGGCTCGGTGAGCAGGCCCAGCACGAGGTGCACGGTGTCGATCGCCGGGCTGCGGTGGTCGATGGCCGCCTTCTGCGCGGCGACGATCACGTGCCGCGCGCGGTCGGTGTAGCGGCCGTAGACGCGCTCGATCGCGCCGGAGACGTCACCACCCGGGTCCACCTTCGGCACGAACCGCTTCTGCGCGGCCTGCTTGGTGACGCCCATGCTCTTGCCGATCTCGGTCCAGGACGCGCCGGAGCGGCGGGCCTGGTCGACGAAGTGGCCGATGAGGTGGTCGGCGACGTCGCCGAGGTGCTCGCCCATGTAGACGGCGTCAGAGAGCTGGGCGAGCGCGTCCTGGTCGTTGTTGCTCTTGATGGCGGTGATGAGGTCGTCGAGTTTGACGGAGTGGTCAGGCAGGTTCATGCCGTCAACTGTAGGTTGACGCATCAGATGCGTCAACCACGAGTTGACGATCTCAGGCGACGCGCGCCTTCAGGTGCGCCTTCAGATCGAACCCGCTCGCTTCGAGGTCCGCGTACGCCGGGTGCGGGTCGGCGGTGAACAGCCGCCGTGCGGCGATGTGGTCGGCCGGGCGGTTCACCGACTCGACCGCGATGAGGACGTCATCGCGGAACGACAGCACCGAGAACTTGCCCGCCTCGCGATCACCCGCCACGACCGTCCGGTCGGCGCGGTCGAGGATCCCGGCGATCTGCAGCTTCGCGCCCGACTGGTCGGTCCAGAACCACGGCAGGCTCGCGTACGGCTCTTCGGCGCCGGTCAGCGCCGCGGCCACGCACCGGGCCTGGTCGACGGCGTTCTGCACCGACTCCAGCCGGGTCGCCGCGCCCGCCTGCACGCACGGGAAGTTCGCGCAGTCGCCGATCGCGAAGATCCGCGGGTCGGCCGTGCGCAGGTGCGCGTCGACGACCACGCCGTTCGCGATGTCCAGCCCGGCGGCCTCGGCGAGCGCGGTTTCCGGCACGACGCCGACGGCGATCACGACGAGGTCGGCGGGCAGCCGCGTGCCGTCGGACAGCTCGACCTCGCGCACCCGCGAGTCGCCGTGCAGCGCGGAGACGCCTTGGCCGAGCAGGACCGTGTGCCCGGCCTCGCGGTGCAGTTCGGCGAAGTACCCGGAGATCTCGGGCGACGCGACGCGGTTGAGCAGCCGGTCCTGCGCCTCGACGACTGTCACCGGCCGGCCGGCGTGGGACGCGAACTCGAGCCCGATGAAGCCACCGCCGACCACGACGACGTCCTGAGCGTCGGACAGCGACGCGCGGAGCCGGTCGGCGTCGTCGCGCGTGCGCAGGGCCAGCACGCCCGGCAGGTCCGCGCCGGGCACCGGCAACGCCCGGTTGCGCGCGCCGGTGGCCAGGACGAGGTGGTCGTAGGCCAGCTCCTCGTCGTCGTCGAAGTGGACGCGGTTCGCGGCCCGGTCGATCGACTTGACGCGCGCGTCGACGAGTTCGATGCCCTTCTCGGCGAAGAAGTCCTCGCCGCGCAGGTGCAGCTGCTCGAGCCCGGCGGTCCCGGCCAGGTAGGCCTTCGACAGCGGCGGCCGCTGGTACGGCACGCCGGGTTCGTCCCCGACCAGCACGACCCGGCCGTCGAAACCCCGGTCGCGCAGCGATGCCGCGGCCTGGAACCCGCTCTGCCCGGCGCCGACGACGAGAACCGTGCCCACTCCCTGCTCACCCATGGTTTCATCTGAGCACAACCCGCTCGGCTCGTCGAGGAGTCGATCAGTGGGGTTCGCCGCTGGTGCGCAGCGCGCGCGGGGCGCCGAGGACCCGCGAGATCCCCCTCGCCGCCGCGCGCACCGCCGGGACCAGCGTTCTCGGGTCGGTGCCCTCCGCCGGCACGACCACCGAAATCGCCGCCGCCACCTCGTCGTCGGCGCCGAAGACCGGCGCCGCCACCGAGAGGGCGATCAGCTCGATCTGGCCGTCGCTGATGGCGTACCCGTTGCGCCGGACGTCCGCGAGCACGCGACGCAGCTCACCTTCCGAGCTGATCGTCTTGGTTGTGAACACCTTCAGCGGACCCTCGACGACCTCCGCTTGGACGTCGGCCGGCGCGTGCGCGAGCAGCACCTGGCCGACGCCAGTCGCGTGCGCCGGCAGCCGGCCACCGACCCGCGTCAGGACGTTGACCGCACCGCGGCCGGAGATGCGCTCGACGTAGACGACCTCCGGCCCGTCGAGCACCGCGAGCTGCACGTTCTGGTGCGTGGCCTCGTAAAGGTCCTCCAGGAACGGCATCGCGCTCTCCCGGAGTTCGGCCCCGTGCGGCGCGAGCGAGGCGACCTCCCACAGCCAAAGCCCGACGCGGAACGCGCCCGCTTCGTCACGGACGAGCGCACCACGCCGGGTCAGCTCACCGGCCAGCCGATGCGTGGTGGACAACGGCAACCCGACGCGGCGGCTCAGCTCGGACAGCGTGAGCTGCGGCCGCTCGGCGGAGAACGCGCCGAGCAGATCGAGGACACGATCAACCACCGACGGCGGCCGCTGCGCGCTGTGTCGCATGGGGATCAGTCTTCGCACCAACGGGGTGACCCGCAACCCGCGGCCAAACCGTGCGCAGGTACGGCGCGTGCGGGCGGTGCGGCCTGCGCCAACGACTTCGGCGGCAGTTGATGTCGCCCACGTACTGGACGCAGTAGCCGTTCGCCGACGCCTTGACCGTCTCGTAGTACTTGAACGACACGCCAGCGGGTCGCCCCGGGTGCAGGCCCGGGGCGACCCACCTCAGAGGTCGTCGTCCGGGAGCAGCGGTCGCATGAACGATCGGCGGTAGCGCACCACGCAACCGCTTTCCTCGCGGATCTTGTCGGCCTCGATGAAGTCCGGGTCGACGCCGAACAGCGTTCGGTACTGCTCGTACGCGGCGAAGCTCTCGAAGCTGAACAACGCGCGCGCTTCGTCGCTCGCCCCTTCCGACGGCAGGAAGTAGCCGTGGTGGACGCCGCCTTCTCGCTGTACCAAACGCATCCACGCGGCGGCGAACCGTTCGAAGTCGGGCAGTTTCGCGGGGTCGATGACGTAGTCGACGACGCAGGTGATCATCAGTGGCTGCCCCAGACGCGGTCGGCCGTCTTCACGATCAGCTCCAGCTTCCGCAGCTGGTCGTCCACGGTGAGGTCGTTGCCTTCCTCCGTCGAGGAGAACCCGCACTGCCCCGACAGGCAGAGCCGGTCGACGTCGACGTACCGCGACGCCTCCTCGATCCGCCGCACCAGGACGTCCGGGTCCTCCAGCTCCGGGCGTTTGGTGGTGACCAGGCCGAGCACGACCTTCTTGTCCTTCGGCACGAACCGCAGGGGCTCGAAACCACCGGAGCGTTCGTCGTCGTACTCCAGGAAGAACCCGTCGACGGCCAGCTCGCCGAACACGGCTTCCGCGACGAACTCGTAGCTCCCGGAAGCGGCCCACGAGGAGCGGAAGTTCCCGCGGCACAGGTGAGTCGTCACCGTCAGGTCGTCCGGCCGGCCCTCCAGCGCCGCGTTGATCGTCGCGATGTTGCGCAGGTGCTGGGTGTCCGGGTCGCCGCCCATCCGCTGGACGAGCTCGCGCTGCGCCGGGTCGTTCAGGTACGCGAGACTCGTGTCGTCGAGCTGCAGGTAGCGGCAGCCGAGGCCGGCCATCGCGGTGACCTGCGCGGAGTACGCCGCGCTGAGGTCGGTGAAGAACTCTTCCAGCTCCGGGTAGACGGTCTCGCTGACCGCCGCCCGGCCGCCGCGGTAGTAGACCATGCTCGGCGACGGGATGGTCAGCTTCGGCGTCACGCCGGCGTCCACATGGGACTGCAGGAACCGGAAGTGGTCGGCGAAGATCGGCTCCTCGAGCCGGACCTTGCCGTCGACCTGCAGGCCCGGCGGGCTGAACTCGAGGTCGCCCGCCAGGTTGTGGAACTTGACGTGCAGCCGTTCGTCGCTCTTGGAGATGCCGCCGAGTGCGTAGATGAAGTCCATGTGCCACGAGGCCCGGCGGAACTCGCCGTCGGTGGCCGAGCTCAGCCCGGCCGCTCGCTGCATCTTGATCACGTCACGGATCGCGTCGTCTTCGACCGCGCGGAGCTGCTCCGCGCCGATCTCACCGCTTTCGTGCCGCCGTCGCGCGTCGCGCAGCACCGGGGGCCGCAGGAGGCTCCCGACGTGATCGGCGCGAAACGGCGGGCCCACCTGGGAAATACCGCCCGATGTCATGCACCGATGGTCACACATCGCGGCCCGATCCGCCGCACCCCGGAAACACGATCATCACGGCGGCGTCTTGCTACCGTCATCCGAAGCGCGTTGGCTGGCACGGCAAAAGGGGGCTGTTCATGACGAAACCCGAGGTCCACCCGGTAGACCAGGGCCTGCCCGCCGGCCGCTTGGCGCTGCTCGGGCTGCAGCACATGTCGATCATGTACGCCGGTGCGGTCGCGGTGCCGCTGATCGTCGGCAGCGCGCTCAAGCTCGACCCGGCGACGATCGGGCTGCTGGTGAACGCCGACCTGCTGGTCGCGGGCATCGCCACGCTGATCCAGTCGATCGGCATCGGGAAGCTCCTCGGCATCCGGCTGCCGGTGGTGGCGGGCGCGACGTTCAGTGTCGTCAACCCGATGATCCTCATCGCGTCGCAGTACGGCCTGCCCGCGGTCTACGGCGCGATGATGGCGTCCGGTGTGTTCGGACTGCTCATCGCGAAGCCGTTCGCGAAGCTGATCCGGTTCTTCCCACCGCTGGTCACCGGGACGCTGCTGCTCGTCATCGGCGTCTCGCTGCTCGGCCCGGGCGCCGGGCTGATCGCGGGCAACGATCCGACCGCGCCGGACTACGCGGCCCTGTCGCACATCCTGCTCGCGTTCGGCGTGCTCGCGCTGCTCGTGTTGTTCACGCGGGTGCTGCGCGGCTTCGCCAACCAGATCGGACCGCTGCTGGCCCTGGCGATCGGGCTGGTCGTCGCGATCCCGCTGGGGCTGGTGCACTGGGACGGGCTGAGCGCGGCCGGCTGGTTCGGGCTCGCGGCGCCGTTCCACTTCGGCGCGCCGACGTTCCCGGTCGCCGCGGTCCTGTCGATGTGCGTGGTCATGCTGGTGACGTTCACCGAGTCGACCGCCGACATGATCGCCGTCGGCGAGATCACCGGGCGGCCGCCGACGGACTCCGACCTCGCGCGCGGCCTGGCCACCGACGGCTTCTCGGCCGTGCTCGGCGGCGTGATGAACTCCTTCCCCGACACGGCTTTCGCGCAGAACGTCGGTCTGGTGCGGATGACCGGCGTGCGCAGCCGCTGGGTGGTCGCGGTGACCGGCGGGATCCTGGTGCTGATGGGCCTGGTCCCGAAGATCGGCGCGTTCATCGCGGCGATCCCGCAGCCGGTGGTCGGCGGGGTCGCGGTGGTGATGTTCGCGATGGTCGCCGCGGTCGGCGCCCAGAACCTCCGAACGGTGGAGTTCTCCGGCAACCACAACACTTTCGTCGTGGCGGTGGCCTTGGGCGTCGGCCTGCTGCCGGCGTTCGCGCCGAAGATCTTCCAGCACTTCCCGGCCTGGCTGCAGACGATCGGCGGCAGCTCGATCACGGTGACAGCGGTACTGGCGTTCGTGCTGAACCTGCTCTTCAACCACCTCGGCCGACGCGAGGAACCGGACCTGCTCAAAGGGTCTTGAGCAACCGTTCGACGAATTCGGCGCCGGCGCCCGGCTCGACCGGGAGCCGGAACAGGACGCGCAGGTAGAGCGGGGCCAGGACGTGGTCGAGGACGTCCTGCACCGACGGCACCGCCTCGCCGCGCGCCGTGGCCGCGTCGAGGGCCTGCTGCAGGTCGTCGCCGCGGGCTCGGAGGTATTCGACCGGTTCGCGTTCCGGGGCCATCGTCGCGACGAGCGCGCGCAGCAGGATCTGGCCGTGCCGGTCGCGCATCGCGCGTTCGACGCCGGCCGCCCAGCCCGTCAGGTCGCCGCGCAGCGAGCCGGTGTCCGGGATCGGCGACGTCTCGCGCAGGCGCGTCACGGCGGCGTCGAGCAGCAGGTTGTCGAGGTTGCCCCAGCGGCGGTAGATGCTGGTCGGGTTGACGCCCGCCCGCTCGGCGATCTTCGGGACCGTGGTGTCGGTCTCGCCCGCAGCGAGCAGCTCGACGACGGCGTCGTGCACCGCGTCGCGGACGCGGGCGCTGCGGCCGCCGGGTCGGGTCATGATCCCATCCTAAAGCAAAGGTACTTGCTTTAGCGAGCCGCGTCTGCGTACCTTTAAGGCAAATCAAATTGCCTTAAGGAGCGAGACCATGGCCCGCAAGATGACCCGTGAAGAGCGGGAAGCGTTCCTCGCCGAGCCGCGCGTCGGCGTGCTGAGCGTCGCCGCCGAACCCGGACGCGCGCCGCTGACCACGCCGATCTGGTACCGCTACGAGCCGGGCGGAGACGTCATGGTGATGACGTCACCCGGGCTGCGCAAGACGCGGCTGATCGAGGAAGCCGGCCGGTTCGCGCTGTGCGTGCAGGAGCAGGACGGCGTCTACAAGTACGTCTCGGTCGAGGGCCCGGTCGTCAAGACGTGGCCGATGACCAAGGCGGAACGGCACGAGGTGGCGGCCCGCTACCTGCCGCCGGGCATCAGCGAGGCCTACACGGACGCGACCGACGCCAGCCACGGCAACAACATCGCCATCGTGATGCGCCCGGAACGCTGGAACACGTCCGACTTCAGCGACCTCGGCGAGCAGCTCGCCTGATCACCAGCAGATGATCAGGATGCACGTGACCTGGTGCGGCGGCGAAGTCGACGTCGTCGGCGGTGGCGGCGGCTGCTGCTGACCACTGACCGGTGTCGTCGTCGTGGTCGGGGCGGTCGTGGAGCCCGGCGCGCCGGCGGTCGGCGCGGTGGTCGCCGTCGCGGATTCGGTGCTGCTCTCGGTGTCCGACGGCCGGCCCGGCACCTCGGTGACGGTGCCCTCGTGCGTGCCGGGGACGACGTCGCCGCCGGTGCCGCCGCCGACCCCGCCGTCGTTCGGCGAGTCCGTCGCCTGGCCCGCGCCGCCGAGGCCGGTGGTGCGCTGCGGCATCGGGACGACCTGGATCTCGTCGACCGGCGCGGCGTCCTGGCGCACCTGACCGCTGCTGAACGCGACCAGCACCGCGGCGGCCCCGCAGCCGATGACGACGGCGAGCATCACCGCGACCACCCGCCACCGAGACTGCACCGGCCGGTCGCCCCAACCCTCGCGCACGAGCAGCTCGGCGACCGATACCTCGTCGTTCACGGCCGTATTTTTACCGCACAAAGCACCCGAACGGGTGAGGTACCGGCAAAAATTCGTTACGTGCTGTGTGATCTGACGGTCAGTGACTATCCACAGGGGTTTCACAGCTGCGGTTGGGGAGAATCCCAGCATGCCCGGCGAAGCTGAAACCATGCTGCTGAAAGCCGAACCGCGGGTCCTCGACCTCGCGGGTCCGGCGCGGCGCAACTGGCGACAGTTCGTCCGGTTCATCCCGAACCCGCGAGCGACGCCGTTCACCTTCGGCTATCTCGTCCTCCTGCTCGGCACGACCCTGCTGCTGCGGTTCGCCGACACGGACCTGACCGACCGGCTCCTCCGGCTGTCCAGCACCGACGCCCACAACCTGTGGCGCCGGCCGCTGACCTCGCTGCTGACCAGCGCCCTCTGGCTGGCGGACGAAGGCTGGCTCGTCTACGTCCTCATCTTCGCGATCGCCGTCGCGCCGCTGGAACGCCGGTTCGGCATCCGCCGCGTGGCCACCGTGTTCTTCTCCGGTCACGTGCTCGCCACGCTCGTCACCGAACTGCCGGTGATGGGGTTGATCAGCGCGCACGTCCTGCCGAGCTCGGCCGGGCACTGGCTCGACATCGGCGTCAGCTACGGCTTCTTCACCACGGCCGGCGCCCTGGTGTTCCTGCTCCGCGGCCGCACCCGGCTCCTCGCGCTGGCCGCGATGGAGGCGTTCGTCGCGGTGATCTACCTCAGCGACGACCCCACGACCCTCGACTCGGTCGTCACGCTGCTCGGCCACGCGTTCGCCGCGCACTTCGGGCTGCTGTTCTGGGGCCCGCGGTTGCGCCGCGCATCCGCAGGCCGGACGCGTATTCCGGCGGGTATGCAGAGGCCGGAGTCGGTGGTGTAATCGACGGGCCACAGCCGAGCAGCATGGGGGACGGACGCACATGGAGGCAGACTCCCTCGCCGAGCTGGTCGAGCTGAGTCCGGACGCGATCTGCGTGCACGAGAACGGCGTCGTCACCTACGCCAACCGTGCCGCCTTGGACGCGCTCGCCGCCTGCTCCGCCGACGAGGTCGTCGGCCGCCCGTTCACCGACTTCGTCACCGAGGACTCCCGGCCCGCGCTGCTGGAGAAACTCACGCTGCTGACCGGGCCCGGCGCCGCCACCGAGCCCGTCGAAGCCCTGATGTCCCGGCTGGACGGCAGCAAGTTCGCCGTCGAGGCGCAGACCGTGCGCACGGCCGGGCCCGGCTACCAGGTCGTCATGCGTGACATCACCGCGAAGAAGGCGGCCGCCGACGCCCTCCGCTACCAGGCCGCGCTCGTGTCGCACGTCAGCGACGCCTTGATCGCGACCACCGGTGAAGGTGTCGTGACCAGCTGGAACCCGGCCGCCGAGACGGTGTACGGGTGGACCGCGGCCGAAGCCGTCGGACGCCGGGCGAGCGAGCTGGTCGGCGCGCCGCTGGAGCTGCGCCGCGGTGGTGTCGCCGAAGCCGTCCACCGGCGACGCGACGGGGCACCGCTGACGGTCCGCGTTTCGGCAGCTGAGATGAACGACGGCTGGGTGCTCGTCTGCGCCGACGAAACCGCGCGCCGGCGGGCCGAGCAGAACTACCGCACGGTCGTCGCGTCGCTCGACGAAGGCGTGCTGCTCATGGGGCCGACCGGGCTCGTCGAAGCGGCGAACCCGGCGGCGTGCCGGATCCTCGGCGCCGCCGAAGCCGACCTCATCGGCGTCCCGTGCCACTCGCTGGTGCTGTTCACCGAATCCGGGCAGTGGATCCCGCCGGACGAGATGCCGTCGGTGCGGACCCGGCGGACCGGGGTCAGCTACAACGGCCTTGTCGTGCGCCTGCGCCGGCCGGACGGCCGCGACGTCTGGGTGTCGCTGACCTCCCGGCTGCTCGACCCGGACGACCCGGCGGCGGCCGCGGTCGTCACGTCGTTCACCGACATCAGCGAGACCCGCGCGATCAGCGCCCGGCTCGCGCACGACGCCACCCACGACCCGCTGACCCGGCTGGCGAACCGGACGCTGGTGCTCGACCGCCTCGACGTCCGGGGCCGCCGCGGCCCGGCGACCGTGCTGTTCCTCGACCTCGACAAGTTCAAGGTCATCAACGACTCCCTCGGGCACTCGGTCGGCGACCAGGTGCTGCGGATCGTCGGCGAGCGGCTGCGGCGCTCGTCGGGCCGCGCCGACCTGGTCGGACGGCTCGGCGGCGACGAGTTCGTCATCGTGACCGACGAGGTCACCGAGCCCGGTGAGGTCCGCGCGCTGGCCGAGCACCTGCGGGCCGCGCTTGCCGAGCCGATCGGCGTGCTCGGCCGGCAGCTGCACCTCGACGCCAGCATCGGCGTCGTGCTCGTCGACGGCGCCGACCAGCGCAGCGCCGAGGACCTGCTGCGCGACGCGGATGTCGCGATGTACCAAGCGAAAACGCTCGGCCGAGGCCGGCACCACTTCTTCGACGTCGGCCTGCGCGAGCGGATGCAGCGCCGGCTGCGGATGGAACAGGACCTGCGCGACGCGGTCCACGAAGGTCAGCTCTGGCCCGCGTACCAGCCGGTGGTCGACCTGAAGACCGGCGAAATGGTGGCGGTGGAAGCGTTGCTGCGCTGGACACACCCGCGGCTCGGCCCGATCTCCCCGGCGGAGTTCATCCCGCTGGCCGAGGAGAGCGACCTGATCAACGTGATCGGCAAGGAGATGCTGCGCGCCACCACCCGCGAGCTCGCCTGGCGTCGCGCCAACCAGGGCTTGGACCTGACGCTGAAGGTGAACCTTTCGACGCGGCAGCTCGACGACCCGCACCTGGTGCCCGCGGTCCAGGACGCGCTCGCGAGCACCGGGCTGCCCGCGGGCGCGCTCTGCCTGGAGGTCACCGAAAGCGCGTTGATGCGCGACCAGGAAGCGGCCGGGGAAGTGTTGGCAGCACTGCGATCCCTGGGCGTGCTGCTGGCGATCGACGACTTCGGCACCGGCTATTCGTCGCTCGCGCAGCTGCGCCGGCTGACGCTGGACACGCTCAAGATCGACCGCTCGTTCATCACCGGCATCGCCGAATCCCACGACGCCGAGGCGATCGTCACGAGCATCATCGCGATGGCCCACGCGGTCGACCTGACCGTGATCGCGGAAGGCGTCGAAACCGCGGAGCAGCTGGAGCTGCTCCGCCGGCTCGGCTGCGACCAGGCGCAGGGATTCCACCTGGGCCGGCCGATCCCGGCGGACGAACTGTTCGGCAGCCGCTAACCCTCGTGGATCACCTTCCGCACCTCGACGGCGGTGTACTGCGCGTCCGGGATCTTCGCAGCCAGCTCGACGGCCCGTTCTTCGCCCTCGACGTCGACAACGTAGTAGCCACAGAGGAAAGCGTCCGACTCGACGAAGGTGCCGTTCTCGACGCGCGGCACACCGTTCTCGACCCGGACGGTCCTGGTGCCGGCCGGATCGACGAGCGCCTTGGTCTCGACCATCTCGCCGGACTCGGTGATCAGCTTGATGAAGTCGTCGTGGCCGCCGTAGACCTCGTTCTTCTGGTCGTCGGTCAGGGTGCCCCAGAGGGCGGGGTTCATGTGCAGCGTGAGCAGGTATCGCATCTCGGCTCCCCGTGTTGGGCGGCGGCCCGTTCTCGGGCTGCCTTCGCCGATGGGTCGGCGCCGCTCGCCGCGTTCGGACATGGACGTCCGGGGTTCACTCGTTCGGCTTAACGAGCAGCCGGAGGTCGACGACGTCGGCCGCGGGTGGCGGCTGATCTTCTCCGGCAGAATCGGGCCCCCCAGCGGATCCAGTCGGGCACGGTGGTCGTGATCATCGAAGGCCCAAGCCCGTCGGGTACTTCCACGTCGAGGAAGCCGGGTAACGAAAAAACCGCCTCGACTGAGTCGAGACGGTCTTCGTGAGCGGTGGCCAGGGCCGGGGTCGAACCGGCGACCTTCCGCTTTTCAGTTCTACGCATGCCCGTTCACAGCCGGTCAGGAACGTTCGAACCGCCAGGTCAGCGCGCGTACACGATCACGCTTGAACAGGTCCGGACGGGCGCGAACTGAGACGGAATTTGAGACGGTCGACCGGATCGAGGCAGACCATGATCAACTACGCAAGGCCAGGATTCCGGTCAGCGCAGCCAACCACCACCGACTGAGTGGCTGTGACGGCTGCTACAGTTATCGCCGACGGTGTCCGGCAGTGACCGGCCGCGGCCCACGCTTGCGTGGGTGCAGATGACCTCAGCCGCTGGTTTGGGGAACCTGAAACGCAGCCCAGTACCTTCCGGCCCGCCACGAAGGATCTCGACCCGCCGGGCCGAGACCTGAAGGGCGCTGACTCCTTACATGTCGGCCCCTCGACGGGCCCGACACGAGCTCCACCCCCCGTGTCTGCAAGCGGTGGAGCACGAAGGAGAAAGGGATGGTTTCCCCCGAGTTCGACGACCAGGGCATCAAGCCGCTGGTTCACGGAATCCCCGAGCTGCCGAAGGCTGCCCAGACGAAGGCGCTGGCGCGCAGCATCAAGCGCAACGGGATTAAGGCGCACGATGGCACCGTGGTCGCGGAGTTCGACGACGCGAGCGCCGACCTGCTCGCCTATCCGTGGGTCTTTCCTGGTCAGATCGCTGGTCAGCTGCAGGCGCCCCAGTCGGTGTCCGTGCAGGCCGGCACGCTGTACTTCGTGACCGGGCTCGCCCTGGTCACCCGGATGATGGCGGCCTACCACAACAGCCGGGCCCGTTCCAAGCTGGCGATCCCGCCCGCCGACAGCGACGGCCACGTGCCGATGCCCTGGATGGTCCGCGACGTCCAGCCGGACCCGGAACGTGAGCACCAGCTGCTGATCACCGCGCAGAATCTCGACGCCCTGCTCAGCGCGGCCCATAACACCGCGACCCACGTCGAGGCCCTGCAGAAGCAGCTCAAGGAGGCGCTCGCACGTGAAGGTGTCGAAGAACAGGTCCTGCTGACCCCGGCCCGGTTCAGGCTGATCAACGGCACGCTCACCAGCGACAGCGTCTGGATCGGCTCCGACGGCGGCAGCCGGATCACCATCGAGCAGGGCTTCCTGGCCGACGCAGTCGACTACATCCTCAAGCACAAGGACGAGCAGTTCTCCCCGAAGCGCCGGGCGGGGCTGGAGCGGCTCGGGGTGTACCTGCGTGGCCGCGTCGCCGGCCTGCTGGTCCGGGACGCAGTCGCCGAGCGCGACCTCAGGGACGAGCTCGAAGACCTCCGCGATGAGCCCGCCGGCCACCTGATCGCCAACCGGCTCTACGCCGCGCAGCGGGCGCTCGTCGCCCCCGCTCGCGCGCTGGTCGCCTTCCGCCCGCACGGAGGGACCGTGCTCGACGCGACCCAGCAGCTGATCGGCAACGCTCACAAGCGCGGGCCGAAGCAGTGGGACACGGCCGCCACCGCGGTCGACACCCGCGACGAGGTCCTGCGGAAGCTCGACAACGACGGGGAACTGGCCGAGCGGGAGAAGTACCTGCTGGGCCCGGCGTTCGAGGAGGCGTACCGGCGCTTCGGGGTGCCCAGCAACCCCGACTACCGGGCCGCTGAGCTGGTCCGGTTCTTCCACGATCAGCACCCCTCCAGCGAGCTCGCGCGCAAGGCCACCCGTGAGGTCCTGCGCTTCAGCAAGCTCATGCCGACCCAGCGTGCCAAGGTCATCTCCGGCGCGATCCTGGAGCAGGTGCACGAAGCCGACGCGCGCCGTCGGCAGCTCATCGAGAGTGCCCTCGATGAGCTGCTCGCCCACCCGCCGTTCTGGGGCGCTCCCGTCCGCTGGCCCAACCGGGACCCCGAGGTCAGCGACCTGGTCGCCGAAGCCAAGAAGGAACAGGACGGAGAGGAAGGCGACCAAGGCCCGGCGACCATCGAGCTGACGGTCAAGGGCGGCATCGCGCTGGCGATCCTGGGTCCCCTGCAGCGCATCTACGGCGATGACGACGCCACCAGGCGGAACTACAACGTGCTCGACCGCATGGCCACCGACCCCCTCGGCCTGGAACTGCTCGGCGAAGGCATCCAGGCGCTGCGTGACGGCCGGGACCAGATCGTGAAGCGCGACCCCGACTCGCACAAGCCGGTCTGGGACGGCAAGACGGCGAAGGCCATGGACAGCGCCAACCTCCGCGACCTGTTCCCGTCCTCCGACAAGCAGGCCAAAAAAAAGCAGAACAGTGAGAGCGATCTGCTGAAGTCGATCGTCAAGCACCTGACGAAGGGTGTGTCCACCGACCTCGACTCCTTGGAGGAGCTGCCTAAGGTCCAGCAGCAGGGCGTCACCCCTGCTGACGAGCTCACCGAGGCGATCGAGCTGCTCAGCGACCAGCGTGACCGGCTCGGGCATCTCAAGCGCAAGCACGCGGACTACTTCCGCGAGCAGGCGCCGGAACCGATGCCGGAACCCAGCGTGCCGGGCGACGAAGACGGCGACGGCGCGGACGGCCTGACCTGGTGAACCCGAACATGTATTTGGCGGCCTGGGGCGCCGCGGGCCGGTACGCGGCGGCCCCGGTCCCTCGCCCGTTCCACCTCTCCCGTGGCCTCCAGGCCATCCTGCCGGCCGAGCGCAACGCGATCTACGTCGCCTGCACCCGCGATGGGGTGATCGACTACGTCGGCAGTACCAGGCGCACTGCGCACACCCGGGCGGGTGAGCACGTCCGCAAGCCCTCCCGCGGCAAGACCTGGGACACGCTCTGGGTCATCCCCCTGCGCGAGAGCACACCGGAGGGGATCGTCCGGCAGCTCGAAGGCCGGGTCGGCAGGCTGCTTCGCCCGGCCAGCAACCGCCGACTCCCACGCAGCTAAGACCAGGGCCACCCCGTCGCCCGCGGCACGGCGTAACACCGTGCCGCGGGCGCTGCTGGAGGGGCTTGGGCTATCCCCGTGCAGGTCTAGCAGCCCGTGAGCCACAGCGTTCGCTCAACCTCATCGATCGCCGCCTGGCTCGGGAGGTGAAACTCACCGAAGTTCGCGGCACCGTCCGTCGTCAGCTCAACGAAGCTGAGCAACGTCACCGACAAGGCACGAGTGCCAGTCAGCTCTGAACTCCGGCTGTCATACCGGGCCGTCAACTCCCGGAACCCCATGGCACCGTCTTCGAGCATGAAACCACCGTTAACCGGTAAACCCGACGCACCACCTGACTGTGGATAACCTGTGGACAAATCGACAGCTGTCCACAGGTATTTTGCAGATTGCCACTCTTTGCGACCAAGAATTTCCTGCGACCACTGACGTGTCGCCATTCGTCCTCGGGCCACCGAGAAATATGGCACTTTGCGTCATGTCTTGTACCCAATAGGGTACGAACCATGCACGATCAGGTATCCAGGCTAACCATCTACAAATTAACCCATTCGGAGCAATCAAATTCGACAGCTTGACCACGGAGCGCAACAGATATTTTCATCCTACCGTGCATTTGTAAACGCTTCGAGTGTACGTACCCGACCGCGGCGCATCGTTTTTTACGTGCTGTAGCCGAAATTACGTTGCCACCCCGCCGCAACACACTAACAGGCGATACGTGATATGTTTTGTGTCGTCACGGAGCTTGATCGACTGGACAGACGGCATCGACTCAGGTCGTACGCGTCAGCTGGCAGCAGTGATCAGCGTCAGGTTCCGCAGATGAAGGAGAGCCTGAACCGAGCAAGCGACACAAGCAGTCTCGGCTCAAGGTTCAAATGAACAAAGCGGGGAAGTCGCTACCTCGCGATGGCTACGACTTCCCCGCCCTGTTGTGGCGGTCTCGACTACCGGCTCAGATAGATGGTAAGGATGGCCTCAGAGGCAATCCAGACCAGGGCGGTGGTCCCGTTAAGAGTGATTATGACGGGACCACCCCACTTCATTTCCAGCATGAGCCGGAACCGAGACCGAGGGACATCCGGCGAGCGCTCTTGCTCGTCTTTGTCCTTCTTCACCGCTGTCACCTTTCCTCGCGCCGACCGGTTGTCGACGACTAGCCACCCGGCACCCGAAGCGCCTGAGGATGATGACGCGGAAAACCTACCACTAGACTAAGACGCTCGTTTGAGTCCCACGCACTCACCCATATGGGACGTTATCGGACTACGGAGCGTCGCTTGAGACGTTTAGCGCACCAAGATTCAACGCGACGATAAATTATCGTACCCCTTCGGGTTTCACGAATCTCGATTCGGCACTCAGCGTCATGATGCCTGGACCCTCGGTCGATGTGACCGCCCCCGGCAACCAGCGCAGGGCATTGCCTTCCGCATGCAAGCTGCAGGCGGACGCGCCCCCGAGGCTGAGAACCGGATCCCTGGCCGACCACCCCGATCACAGCCGTGCCAGTCCCGGCCGACGTGACCACCAGCTTCCTGTGTCACCAGGAAGGTACTGCGTACCTCGTTCGCGCTGGTCTCCATCGCTACCGCCCTCGCCGCTGCGAAGCCAGTCGTGCGGCAAAGTAGCGCGGTCCACCGACAAAACTTCCGATTTACCGGGAGCCAGGGCGTATCAGAGCCACCGCCGCGCAGGTCAACCAGCTGGCCGCGCCCCGGGCACCTGCGGTGCCGGCTGGACGCGATCCAGCGCGCGGCTACGCCCGCGATCCCGCGTGCTGCTCGACGAGGGCGCGCAGCTCGGCGGGGGTCAGCCATTGGCTGCCGCGGTGGATCATGCGGTGGCAGTTAGCGCAGAGCACGGCGAGGTCGGCGAGGCGGGTGGTGGTCGGCCCGGTGACGTGAAGCGGGACGACGTGGTGGACTTCTGCATACCGGGCGCCGCGCTCACCGTAGATCCGTTCGAAGTCGAACCCGCAGACCTCGCAGGCCAGGCACCCGCGGGCAGTGAGGACCTGGTCGAGCTTCTTTGCCCGCAGCTTCGGGTTCCGTTCCCGCCGCAGGTGCAGCAAGACCAAGGCCCGACCTTCGGCAATCGCTTCCTCTTCATCAGGGTCGGCGACGGCGGGCAACGTGGTCAACGTGCCGGAGGTGATGCCGACGCGGATCGCGCCGGCCTCGGCATGCATCTCGTCAGGGCGATCGAGAAACGCCTGCAAGATCTCTCTGTCGAGCTTGCCACCCCGAGTGGGTCTCCCCTGGTAGTCCGGGTGCTGGGTAGCGATGTCTGCGATCTTGCGATGCACGCTGTTGACGTTGCGGAAGGTCGTCCCGCGGGTCTCCGGCGGGTGTAGCGGCAGAAGCTGCAGTAGCCGGGACACCTCGGCCACGTGAGGGTCGTGGGTGCGCAGCACGCGCCAGCCATTGCCGGCGACGAGGTCGCAGGCCAGCACCAGCTCGGCTTCAAGCCAAGCAGGACTGCGCTGGGCACGGACCTCGAACTCGCGGTCGTGCAGCAGCTTGACCACGGTTTCCAGCCCACCGGAGAAGTCGGCAGCCGTAAGCGCGTCCTGGTCATCGAGGTAGCCGTGGGCGACCCCGACGATTGCCTTCGAGTCGTATTCCCGGTGCTCGTGCACCAGCATATAAGTGCGGGCCGGGCCGAACCCGTGGTCCTGGAGAAACGTCTCGGGGTTGCGGTCGTGCTCGGCAATGGCCTGGAGGATGGCGTCGCGGGTGACGTCACTGATGCTCACAGGCTAAGACGCTAACTCGGCAAGCATGCAGGCTGGAACCACGTGTCACATTTCGTAGCGCGCCATCGACTACGGTGGCGTGGACGAGACGAAGCCCTCACCCGTGCTGACCGACCTGACCCCGCTTGAGCAACAAGTGGTCAACACCGCCCGGCGCGGGGAAGTCGCCAGACCTGCCATAACGATGACGGTGGCGGAGCTGGCGGTCACCGACAACCCCGAACTGCGGATACGCGCCGATCTGATCCGCGAGCTGCTCCGGGGCCTGCACGGTGACCTCGACCCCCGCGGAATCCAGATAGCGGGGATGCGCGTCGTCGGAAAGCTCGACCTTGAGCATCTCACTGCCCTCACCGGTCTGGACTTGCACCGATGTGCCCTCCCGGAAGGCATCGTTTGCCGGGGCGCGGACCTTCGCTATCTGTATCTGAACCACAGCCTGCTCGCCTACCTGGAAGCAGACGGTCTTCGCCTCGTCGGCGGTCTGTTCATGCGGGACGCCACCATCACCAGCACCAAGAAAGCCGGAGCGATCTGCTTGAACGCGGCCCACATCGGAGGCCAACTCAGCCTCAGTCAAGCGGCCATCACCAGCACCGCAGGCCCCGCACTGAACGCCGACGGCCTCCACACCAACGGCCACCTGTTGATGACGGGCGTTACTCTCACTGGCGCCGGAGAACTCGGCGCGATCCGCCTGCTCGCCGCCCGCATCGGCGGCCAACTGGGGCTCGACCAAGCTGCCATCACCAACACCACCGGCCCCGCACTGCACGGCGACGGCCTCCGCGCAGACGGCGGTCTGTTTATGCGGGACGCCACCATCACCGGCACCGGAGAACGCGGCGCGGTCCGGCTGGTTGGTGCCTCCCTCGGCGGCCAATTCGGCCTCGATCGCACCGCCATCACCAACACCACCGGCCCGGCGTTGCTGGCCGACGGCCTCCGCACCGACGACAGCCTGTTTATGAACGATGCCACTATCACCGGCACCGGAGGAGACGGTGCGATCCGGCTGGTCGGCGCCCACATCGGCCGCCAAGCTGAACTGCGGGTGGCCAGGCTGGACAACAGCACAGGGCCGCTCCTGATGCTGCACGAAGCGCAAGTCGCCGGGGCGTTGCTGTTTCCGCCGGCGGCGGCGTGCCCAGCAGGCAGACAGGAAATAATCCGCCGTGGCTGTCCTGATAGCGACCGCACCATCACAGCCCACGGATTGACCTACTCCACCCTGCGCGAGATCTCGTGGCGCCAATGGCTGCACCTGCTGGTCCACCACACCCCCGCCTACTGGCCTCAAGCCTTCCAGCAACTCGCCGCGATCGAGCGCCCCGCCGGCCACGACAACAACGCCCGTGAAGTACTGATCACTCAGCAAAACGACCTCCGTCGCCGCACCCCCCTTGCTGTGGGCAACCGGCTCGCACGCGCACGACACGCGCTCTGGGGCTGGCTCGGTCACTACGGCTACCGCGCCCACCGCCTCGTCACCGCCCTCGTCATCGTCCTTACCCTCGCCGCCACACTCAGCCTGCTGGCCGGACACGTCACCACCTACCCCGGCCACCAAGCCGCCGAACGCGTCCCACCCGCCACCGCAAAAACCGACACACCCTGCTCACCCGTCGAACTCATCGGCCTTGGCATCGACCGCGGACTCCCCCTCGGTACCACCGGGATTCGCGCCCACTGCGACCTCGACACCACCACCGGCTGGGGCCAAACCTTCACCGCCGCCCTCTGGGTGCTCCAAGCCCTCCTCTGGGGCCTGGCCACCCTCGCCATCGCCGCCTACACCGGCCTCGTTCGCAAACCCACCTGACCCCGCCTTGCAAAGATGCGAACCGGTTTCGCCGACGACCTGCAGAACCTTCGCTCCCTGGTCAGCGCTCTGCATGGCCTGCCGTTCCCCGTGGTTCCCCGCGCACTCCCCCGACAACGGGCACGCGAGGGGCACGTGGGGGCACAAGCGGCTGAAACAGGTGGTTGTCAGCTACTCCCCCTGTTCCAGTCGCTTTCGTTCTTCCTGTGACTATAGAGACATAGAATTAGAGTGGGGAAAGAGCTGTCACCGAAGGTGTCACTCATCTGTCACACCTATACTCGCAGGTCAGACGGGGTTGAGTGACAGAGTGACAGGTGTGACAGTCTCGACACCCTGCAAGTGTCACACCGAGCATCGGCCTAGACTCCGAGTCTACTACTCGTTGCCGTTGTTGATCACATCATAAACGCGATCACAAACAAACAGGCGCCCATAGCTCCGCCCAGTCAATTCTTTAAGGTACCCCGCCTCGCAAAGCTTAGCGACAGCATTATTTGCTGTCGGATAGGCAACATTATAAATTTCTTTGACATCATTCACAGAGACGATTGGATACCCGATCAAGTCGCCGCCAAGCTGAGTGACGACGCCGGTAAACTTCTTCTCTCGCAAGTCAAACAAGACTTCCTCGCGAAAGCTCATCAGGTCCTCAATCGTCTGAATTGCAGCTTCAGAGCGAACCGTGACAGCTTCAGCAAAGAAGCTAACCCAGCCATCATATTGACCGGTCTTACTAATCCTCAAGAGGTGATCGATATAGTCGTCACGCCGAGGCTCAAGCCAAGGCGACAGGTTGAGCACTGGATAGTCCAGCACTCCTGCCGCAATGAGTTGAAGCGTAATAGTTAGACGACCGATCCGTCCGTTCCCATCACTAAACGGATGCAGCGTTTCGAACTGGTAGTGCCCCATTGCAGCCTTGACAAGGATTGGGATATCATCGACGCGATTGATCCATTTCTCCCAATCGCTCACGCCCTCAATAAGTGCATCCCCGTGTGGAGGTGGCACGAAACGCGACTGCTCAATGCCACGTCCGCGGTCACCAATGCACACGAGCCGATCACGAAGCTGCCCGGCATCGTAACTGTCGCCGCGAGTTCGATCGACCAAGACTCTCTGAAGTTCGGCAACGACTCTCAGGCATATCGGATGAGTCCGAATCAGCTCAAGACCACGGTCGGCCGCGGAGACGTAGTTGCGGATCTCGCGAACCTCACTCGACAGGTGGTCAGTGTTGCCGTACTGCGCCTCTAGCACATCGGCAAGGGGGGCATAGGTTCCCTCCAGCGCCGACGTGCTCATGGCCTCCTGAGTAAGAGCCGGCCGAACAAGCAGGCTCGGGTTCGGCAACTGAGAGAGGCGGGCGTTGAGCCCTCCGATCGCCCGGTCCGCCTTACTGAGGACGTTGTACGTTGCCTGCCCCAGGGGGATCTCTGAGGGCAAGGCGTCCGGAACGAACGCGAAGTGATCGAAGGTCCGTCGCGTACGACTGTCCGTACCACTGATCGGAGTCAGACGCCCAACGGGAGAGTCTTTGAAGTCTTCTACCTGCACTTTTAAAGTCTAGGCCGGATCACGTTAGAAGTCCATCAGACTTTGAACGCCCACGACCCTGAAGAGAGTCAAATTAACGTCAGACCCTCAACGACGTTAGATCACACCAGTGGAATTAACTTCATTCCGCCAGCAGCCCCGTCAAGACTACACCGTCGCCACATCTTCCTTGCGACGGGGTCGGACCACGGAGCCAGATAGCGCCCTACGGCCGCCCAGGTGGCCCACAGGGCGCCTATCTTGCCCCCCTGAGGGTCAACGAGACCCCTCTACCCCAAGAAGGTCTCCACAGCCAAATGGTGGCCTAAAGTTTCGAACGTATGTTCAGAAACCAATGGACTATTGACCTGAGCATGTTTCCGGCGTATAAGCCCTGAATCTTCCCGTCAGATGCTGGCATCCAGTCTTACCACCAGCGGACAGCTGACTTGGTCGCTGAGGGTAGCTCGACGGCGACCCCCTGCATCGAACTCCTATCAGCGTTCCAGCATGTCCCGGGTGTCGCAACTACGCCAACCAGACCCGAACGCGGGTTCGAATGGAGCACGACAGATTCTCACCCCGATGGCATAAGGGATCCTCGGGGCGAGATGCGTGCCCCACAACACGAAGAGTTGCACGTCATCGAACACGTGTTCTACGGTGGCAAGCGTCGGGCGAGGCGGGGAAGCTCCCGCCCGACGCGTCACAGCACGTCGCCCCGTACCGCACATGGCGGGGCGACGTGCGCCCAAACCGGAGCACGCGATGGAAACGCCACCCGACCTGACGAACGCGACGACGTATGTCGTCGTCGACCAACCGTCCGCGGTCGACCGCTGGCACGTCCTGCCCAACATGACCGTGATCTACGAACGCCGCCCCGGCGAGTTCGAAGAGGCCCGCGTGCTGACCGCCGCCACCTTGCGCAGCCGCCCGCCCTGGACCGAACTCCCCCGCTGAACGAGTAACAACTCAAGTCGTCCGCGGCCGGCGTCGCGGCGTGACCGGAAACCGTCAGTGGCGAGTGCCAGACGCAGGCTCGGAGGAAGCACGGACCTGAGGGGGAAGCATCGCCCTGATCTACCGCGACGGCGACGACTACGTCGGCTACCCCGCAGCTGCCGCACGCTCACTTGTCTGACTAGGGAGTTGTCACGTCCCTGTAGACCATGCCCAGACAGTAAGACCAGTAGTCGGCAAGATCGCGGCTCGCGCTTGGCCTCTAGTTGTGTTCGACAGCATTCGGCGGTTGCTCCCCCCGCAAGAACGCAGCGATTTGGACGGCCGCCACCTCGTAGCACAACCGGTTGGTTCCCGGCACAGTCCTGGCGGAGTGGGGGCTGATCACTGCTCCCTGCTGCGCCCACAAGGGGTGGCCATCAGGCAGTGGCTCCGGGTCGGTGACGTCGAGCGCTGCACGCAAACGCCCCGCGACCAGCTCGACAAGTAGTGCGTCTGTGTCGACGATCTTGCCGCGTCCCGCGTTAACGAGAATTGCATTATCGTCCATTAGCTTCAGAAACTCTGAACCGACTAGTCCACGAGTTTCTTCCGTCAAAGGCGCCGCGATTACGACGATCGAGTGACCGGGCACGACTTCCGGTAAAGAGTTCGCACCTAGGACACCCTTTCGAGGACGAGAGGCAACTAGCGTCGAGCTTGCACCGAACACGTCGAAGCGCCGCGCGACTTCCGTCCCTATTGCCCCAGCGCCGATAATTAGCACCCTCTTTCCCGCCAAAGTGTCTGCTTCGAACTGGCGATGCGCCCACACACTTTTGTCCTGGAAGCGAACTAACGCCGGCCATTGCCGAAGCTGCGTGAGCACTGCCGACAACACCCATTCGGACACGGGACCAGCGTGAGCACCCCGAGCTGTCGCAAGCACCACCTCCCTAGGCACGTCTGCCGACCATTCGTCACCCCCTGCAGACAGGAGTTGCACCATCTTGAGCGCGTCGAGCTGACCAAGTAGTCGAATAGGCCGGTGACTACTGCGATATGGAGGCAACAGAACCGAAGCTGTTGACTGTTGCGAGGTTAGCTCCTCGGCGTTTGGATCATACAGTACAACCTCGACGTCTTGAAGGCTGCCGAGTAAGCCATGGCCGACCAAGTCGTCAGCTTCGTTGCTTACGAGAACCTTCGCCGCGGGGATGCTCATTACTTCCCTTTGCTATCGAATGCGAGCCGTTCGATAAGTTGATGCGCCTGCTCCATCATTACGCCGCCCGATACTGAGTTGTCGATTACGACGTGCGGAACCGGTGGCCGAAAGTCGACGTCGACCCCTTGCATGTAAGCGTCCCAGTTGGCAAGTTTGGTAGCGTCGCGCGGCGCATCACGGTGCCGGACGTACGTGTGCATTGTGTCGGCATCACAGTAGACCCAAACGATTGTCAACTGCGCGCCGAGATTCCGGCAAAGCAACTCGCGCTGCCGAATCCATCCTTTATCTGAAAATTCTCGAATGAATGGGGCCGTGACGATTGCATTGTTACCACATTGCAAGTTCTCGGCCGTAGCCTCAAGAAGCGAATCATACTCAGCGGGCCGAATCTTAGCCAGGTACGTCTCCGACTCACGGTCATTTCGTGAAAGTCCCTGCATTTCGAGCGCAGACTCGACGACGAACCTAGTAAGAGTGTCTTTATCGAGCATGGGCCAACCGGTCCCGCGGGCCAAAATGCGCCCGAGTTCCGTCTTTCCGCTGCCAGCGTAGCCGCCGATCATGAGAACTTGCGGGGCCGCGGCTCGAACCTCGCGACGCCCTTCGCGATCTGGAACGTTCACGGTGCGGGCGGCCCGCGGCTTGCTCACCACCAGCCCCTTCTTAGCAAGTATGTCCATCGCTTCATTGATGGTGAAGACGCTTACGTCCCACTCGCGAGCCAGCTCCCGGGACGACGGCAAGCGCTGCCCGTGCCGAAGGCGTCCGGCGTCGATGTCGTTCTCGACGTTCCGGGCGATCTGCTGCGCAAGCGGCTCCGACCTCGCCACCGGCGACCTTGGGCGCGACATGGCTACTCCTCGCCGGGCTCCTGCCCATCGACTCAACTGAACGGTCACCGTACCAGAACCTATCAGTTGATCTCCATGTTACCGCAGGTCATGACCCATTTTCGACCAAATAACACCTAACAGTTGACCTGCTAACCATTCAACTGTTAGCTTCTTGGTGGTCCGGGTCACACGAGTCGGACTGCAAGGGCTCACCACCGAATGGAGAGACAGCGATGGCGAAGCAGCAGCAGCAGCAGGGATTTCCGGTCTTGAAGGCCGGTTCGGGGTTCGGCCGGAAGGTCGTCGGGCTGGTGCTGCTCGCCGCGGCACTGCTGTTCATCGTGTCGTCGCCGCTGGAGGCGGCCAGTCACGTCCAGCACGTCGTGCGCAGCCTGACCACGTTCTTCGGCTCGCTCTGATCACCCGCTGACCAGCAACTTTTCTCGAAGGGACCTCAGATGGACACCAACGTCTACCGCCGCCAGATCGACGCCGCCGCGCTGACCGCCGACGAGCACGCCGGTGAAGCCGTCTTTCCGGACGGCCTGACCGAATCGGCGATCGACGCGCTGCTGGAGGACGTCGACCGTGAGCTGGCCGCCGACGCATTCGCCGCGGAGGCCGCGTACCGCTTCGACTTCAACGACCAGCGCCGGGTGAGCCGGTCCCGGCGCCGCGCCGGCCGCGAGCTGCTGCGGTCGCACTTCCTGATCGCCGGCGTGCAGAGCCAGGGCAAGAGCACCGCGGCGCTGTCGCTGCTGCTCGGTGACGAGGCCGCGTGATGGCCGCCCGGACGGTCCGCGGTCTGGCGTTGTTCGCCGCGTTGCAGGCGACGTTCGCCGACATTCACCCCCTGTGCGACCAGTGGTTGCAGTCCAGCGAAGACGCCGCACGCAAGGGCAAGCCGGGCCACGAAGGCGCGAAGCACTGCGCCCGCCACGTCGCGAGCTACACCGCCGGTCAGGTCGGCGCCGCGGTTGCGGTGACGCGGGTCCTCGGGTTCCGGGTGCCGCTGCGGGCGCTGGTCGCCGGCGCTGCGGTGAACGCGGTGACGCACTTCGTGATCGACCGCCGGGAGCCGCTCAAGGCCATGGCGCGGCTTACCGGCCACCAGGGCTACATCGAGCACGCCACGGTCCAGCGCCGGGACGGCGTGGTCGACGTCGCCGGGCCGGGCACGGCGCTGACCGAGCTGGACCAGGCCGCGCACCGCGCGATCGGCGTGCTGGCCTCGCTCACCACCACCTGGCTTGCCCTGCGGGCCGGTGGTTCCCGATGACCATTCGCCTGAAGTTTTACCCCGACGCGGCGGCCCCTTCCGGCAAGAACGCGCCGACCGCGCCGGGTTCCACCGACCAGTCACATAACCGCACGGAGGAAACCCAGATGGTAGACACCACCAGCCCGGCCCGCGACGTCCACACGGTGGCCTACACCCCGGCGCAGCTGAACCGCCTGATCTCCCGCGAGATCGCCGGCCGCCTGCACGAGGTCAGCGAGACGCTGCTGACCAACGTCGCGTTCCTGATGGCCAACGACGCCGTGCCGGCCGCCGCCAAGCAGGTCCGCACCCGCACCTACCTCGACGTCGTCGCGCAGCTGTGGCTGCTGGCCGCCGGCGAGCTGGACAGCGTGACCGGCGAGCAGGTGACCCGGTGAACCCGCGCAACCGCCGCCAGACGGTCACCACCGTGTTCGACGGCCGTACCCACCACGTGGCGCTGTGCCGCGGCGAGCAGGACGGGCTGCCGGTGTTCGGGTGGGGCGAGGCCCCCTCGACGCTGCTGACCCGCTCGCAGCTGCGCACGGTCGGACTCCGCCCGAACGGGCAGGACCCGGTGGCGTTGCTGGTGTTCCGGCACGTCAAGCCCTACGCCCGGGAGACCACCGCCGAGCTGTTCTCGGTCGAGCTGGCCGCGGCCTACCGGCCGCCGACGCCGGCGCAGCTGACCGCGCTGGACCGCGCGATGGAAGCCCGCCGGACCTGCGTCGACTGCACAGAGGTCAAGGACTACTGCGTGCCGACCAGCACCCGGCAGTGCTGGACCTGCTTCGACCTGGAGCAGGCCGACCGGGCGGGGGTGGCTGCGTGAGCAGTAACGACTCCGGCGCCTGGCACCGGGAACTGCAGCGCCAGCAAGAAGAGATCGAGCGTCAGCGCCGCGAGGCCGCCCAGAAGGAGAAGTGATGGACGACGAGGACGGCTTCTACTGCGACGACTGTGCCGACTGGCACGAGAGCGTCGACGACTGCCCGATGACGCTCTACCCCTGTCCGAACTGCAAGGAACTGTCAGTGGTGGTCGAGAGCGGCCCGGCCCCCGACGACCCGCCGGAGGCGTACTGCCAGGACTGCGGATGGGGGTCCCCCGCATGAACACCTTCGAAGTCCTGCAGCGCCACGGAACCCTCGCCCTGATCCGGTTCGCCGGCACGGTCTGCCTGTTCCTGACCCTGCACCTGCTGCGCATCCCGCTGGTCATCGCCGAACGCGTCCTCGCCGGCGTGCTGCTCCGCCTGGACCGGGCCGCCGCGGTGCAGGCCTCCCGCCCGCCCTGCCGGCGCGTCAACCAGTTCTTCCCCCTCGACTTCCCCACCGGGCAGGAGGTGCCCCGATGAACGTCACCCGCGAGAAGCAGACCCGCCTGGAGCACGCGATGGAGTGGGCCGTCTGGCACTTCGGTGAGCTCGCCGGCGTCCTCGGACCGCTGGTGCTGGCCGTGGTGTTCACGCCGTGGTTCGCGCTGCTGTCGGCCCTGGTCGCCGCCGGGTGGGCCGTGCACGAGATCCGCGACCACCGCGAGCAGACCCGCCTGCGGGCCGGAGCGCTCGAACGTAAGCAGCTGCCGGCGTGGCCGGCCACCGACACCGACACCCCGACGTCGGGCCGTGACGAGAGCCGGGAGGACGCGCGATGACCAGCTGGGCAGAGGAACGCCGCGCCAACCGCGCCGCCGACGCAGAGCAGCACCGCCAAAACGCCGACGCCGCCGTAGCCCGGAAGCTGCGGGAGCAAGCCGCCCGGGCCGAGCAGGCCCGCACCGACGCCGCCGCCGCCGCGAAGCTCGACGACAAGCAGCGCGAAACCCGCCGCGCCGCCCGCGCCGCCACGCTCGCCCGGGTCACCGGGTGGCTGTCGACGAACCGGGTCCGGCTCCCGATCTACCTGCTCGCCCTGGTCTCCGCCGGGATGGCGGTGCCCGCGATGGCCGGGTACGGGCTCGACACCTACGGGGACGTGACAGGCGCCGCGCTGCCGGCGCTGTCGGAGCTGGGCATGTGGGCCTTCGCCCTCGCGGTCGAGGTCTCCCGCCACCGACACCCGGACCGCCCGGTGTGGGCGCTGCAGCTCGGCACGTGGGTGTTCGCCGGCGTCGGGTTCACCCTGAACCTGCTGCACGGCTGGCACCGCGGCTGGGACGCCGCCCTGGTGATGGGCATCGTGTCGATCGCCGGGGTCATTGCCCACCAGCTCGCGGTCGCGTCCCCGCCGCGGTCGCCGGCGGAGCGGGCCGCCGCCCGGATCGAGCGCAAGGCCCTGCGGAAGGTCGCGAAGGTCCGGGCCGCCGCGGTCCGGACCGCGGTCGCCGAAATCGACGCCACCGGCACGGCGCGGCTGGTGTTCACCCCGGGCCGCTACACCCTCGACGGCCGTCGGCTCGCCGCGGTCATCGAGCCGGACCGCCACGCCGGTGACGTCCTCGCCGACGAGGTGTCCGCGTTCCTCGCCGACCAGGTCCGACCCGCCCACGGGGTCGACGACGGCCCGATCGTCGATGCCCCGGTGCTGACCCTCGACCGGCCCGCTGACCAGCGGGAGTCGACCCCGCCGCGGCGGACGATCCCGGCGCCGAAGGCACGCACGATCGACCAGCTGCGCACCGAGTTCGCGGCGGCGATCGACGACCCCGACGTGACGATCAACCCGGCGTCGGCGGAGTCGATCCGCAAGACGCTGCACTGCGCGATCAAGGCCGCGCGGCAGCTGCGTGACGAGCACAAGAACCCGAACCGCAAGTGAGCCGGAGGGACACGACCATGGACACCACCGAGAAGCCCGACGCCGGCGAGCTGGCGACGGTGCACCACCTGCCGATCCAGCCCGAGCAGGGCGAGGTGATCGAAGGCGAGATCGTCACCGACGAGGAGTACGCCCGGCTGACCTCGCAGCGGACCCGGGCGCTGGCCCGGTACGAGGGCTACCGCAGGGACGTGACAGTCGTCGTCGGCGCCGCCCGCAAGGCCGCGACCCACGAGAAGACGAAGGTCGCGCTGCACCACAGCCTGACCGTCGTGCAGGGCCTCGACTCGTGGCGCGGCCGGCTCTGGGACGCGTCCACGATGGGCGTCTACCGCCGCCAGATCAAGGCCGCCGAAGCCATGGGCGACCAGGCGCTGGTCGCGGAATGGCTGGAGCGCAAAGCGCGAGTGCAGGACGCCCGGCACCGACGGGTGATGGACCTGCCGAAACTGCTGGTCGGGCTGGTCAAGGCCGGCGTCATCGGGCTCGCGGCGCTGGTGGTGATCGTGCTGCTGATCGGGCTGCTCGTGCAGCTGTCCGGGGCCGGCGAGTTCACCCGCGTCGTCGGCGGGGTGATGGACTCCCTGCGGTTCATCTTCACCGCCATCGCGTGGGCCTGGACCCCGCTCGCCCTGGTCGCGCCCTACGTGATCAGCATGGGTGTGATGCTCGGGGCGTGGCGCGAGGGCCGTCAGCGGGGCAAGGTTCCGGGCTGGCTAGCAACGTCCACACAGGACAGTGACGTCACGATCGACGAGACGACCATCGCGCAAGCTCTTGGGGCGCTGCGGATTCCGCAGATCACGAACTACCTCAAGGAAGGCTTGCCGATGCAGTACCTCACCCCGGCTCGCCGGGACGGGCGCGGCACGCACGCCGTCGTACGCCTGCCGGCCGGGGTGACCGCGGAAAAGGTCGCCCGCCGACGCGCTGACCTGGCCACCGGTTTGCATCGACTGTCCAAAGAGGTCTGGCCGACCACCGGCAGCGAAGCCGGGATCCTGGACCTGTGGGTGGCCGACAAGGGTGCCTTGTCCGAAGGTGCCGGCGCGTATCCGCTGCTGGAGGACGGTGCGGTGGACGTGTTCAAGGGTGTCCCGTTCGGACGGACGCTGCGCGGGGAACCGATGTTGGCGCCCCTGCTGGAGCGCAACACCATCTGCGGTGGCATGCCTGGTCAGGGCAAGTCGTCCGCGGCGCGGGTCATCATGGCCGGCGCGGCGCTCGACCCCACGGCTGAGCTGCGGATTTGGGTGCCGGACGCGAACTACGACTTCGAGGTGTTCGTGCCGCGGTGCTCCCGCTACGTGATGGGCGCCGAAGACGAGAAGATCGCCCAGATCGCCGCCGACCTGCGTGAGCTGCACGCCGAAGTGCAGCGCCGCGGTGACCTGCTGGTCAGGTACGAGATCCCTGCGGTGACCAGGGAGTATGCGTCGAAGAACGTCGGGCTGCACCCGATCTTCGCGCTGCTGGAAGAGGCCCACGTGGCGATCCAGCACAAGAAGTACGGCGAGGAGATCGGCCAGCTGCTGGTTGACATCGTCCGGCTGGGCCGCAAGCGCGCCATCCACCTGATCGTCTCGACCCAGGCCCCCACCAAGGACAGCATGCCGAGGGACGTGACACGCAACTGCTCCAACGGGGTCGCGTTCGCGGTCGGCGACCACGTCGCCAACGACGCGCTGCTCGGGCAGGGTGCCTACTCCGCCGGGCACCGCGCCACCGAGCTGATTCCCGGCACCGACAAGGGAACCGCCGTGGTCAAGGGCTTCTCGGGGGAGCGGTCGGAGATCGTGCAGGTCTACTTCCTCGACGTCGCGAAGGAGCACGACCAGGTCACCCCGATCCTCGAACGCAGCCTCGCGGCGATCGCCAAGCGCGGTCGCGTCCCCTGGTCCACCAGGGACAACACCGAGAATGAGGCGCCGCCGGCGCCGCGGAACCTGCTCGAAGACCTCGACGAAGTCCTCGGAGACGACCCGGCGCCCGCGGCGAAGGTCGCACCACTGCTGATCTCGCTGGCCACCGAGTACAGCGGCCTGACCGGCAAGCAGCTCTGCGCCGACCTCGCCGCGGTCGGGGTCAAGGTCCCCAGCTCGAAGAACGTCTACCCGGTCGACCCGGTCACGATCCGTAAAGCTCTGGCCGACCAGGCGACCGCCGACCTCGACGACGAGAACTAGCCGAACCGCGACGGGTTAGCCCGCCCACCGGGCCGCACGCGGCCCCGGATTCCAGCCGGAAACCCGGCCGCCGGGAGCGGGCTAACCCACCTAACCCAGCTAACTTTCCGCAGGCCAGCGGCCACGCCGCGGCTCTAACCCCGAGGTTAGAAACCTAACCCGGAATCGCTGACCTAACCCCGCCGATCTAACCCGCCACGCGACACCACACCGGGTGCTCGCGCCGGCACCCCCTACCTCAAAACAGGCACACACCGTTACCGATCGAAGGGAAGTCCGATGGCCAGCACACCTGTTCTGCATCGCGGCCGGAAGTCCTGGTGGTCCGGCAAGGTCACCACGCTCTGCGGGCTCGTGCTGGAGCCCGGCGAGGGCCGCTCGCCCTGGTTCTGGTGGTTCACCCCGAAGTGCCCCGGCTGCGAGGCGGTCCACCAGCTCAAGCAGCGGACGTAGCTGCGCAGGTCAGCCCGGGGACACGACAACTTCGACCACGCCGCAACGGGAAGGACTCGTCATGTGTCGCTCCACTTCGGACGGTGGACGCCGCTGCACCGGCAGCAGCCACGCCCGCACCCGCGCACTCGGCACGGCCCGCAAAGCCGTCGAACGCGCCGGCCGCGCCGTCGACCAGGCCCGCACCGCCGGCGACCAGGCCGCGGTCGACTCCGCGAAGGCCCAGCTCACCGCAGCTGAGCAGCGGCTAGACGACACCCGTGCCACGCACCCGCACGCTCCCGCCGCTGGTCAGCCGCGGGGACACGACACCGCCGAGGAGACCGAGATGCCCGAAGACACCAGCCGTCGCCACGACGACGGCGCGGACGCCGGCGCATACCGTCCCGACGAAACGCCTGTTCATGACGGGGACACGACACCCGGTGTCTTCGACCTCGCCCCCGGCGAAAGCTACCGCGTCGGCGACAACGTCATCCACAACGGTGGCAGCGCGCCGACCCGGGTCTACCACTCCGGCGACGGCGACACCCACTTCACGGAACCGTTTTCTCAGGCCAGGTCTGACCACGCCGACCGGGCAGACCTCCCCGCTGATGCAACCGCGTCTGAGCAGCAGAGCCCTGACCTGGAGGCGCAGCTGAAGTCGCTGGCTCAGGCGCGACGCAACCTCGAAGACTTCGCCCGAAGGAGTGCGAAGGCTCAACCCGAGCACCACTACTACGGCGACGGGCCTGTGTTCCTTCACGGTGGCACCGGAGACACCTTCTTCAACGGCGAACGGGTCGGCCCGAGCAGTTCCGGCGACACCAGCAACAGCACCAGCGCCGACGACGGACCGCAGACCACCAGCCACACCACCACGTCGGACGGTACGACGTTCACCAACGTCAACAACGCCGCACCGAGCGCGGTCGTGGGAATACAGGCCCACACCGTCAACGGCGCGACCGTGGTCATGGGCGGCGGCCCCATCCCGGCGGGCCTGCCCGACCAGCTGCGCCAGGTGCACGAGCAGGTCCAGACCGCGATGGCTGGCGGCCACTACACCGTCCACCACAGCGACGACATCACCGAACCCAGCGGCCCGACCGCTCCGGGCGAACGCGTCGCCTTCCAGGTCGGCTACGTCCACCGGCGTGACAACCCCACCACCTGAACCCACCACACAAATGCCCTGCTCACGACAGGGACACGACAACCCCTGGTAACCGTCCAGAAAGGACACACGCGATGGAACACGCCCACGACACCCACGAGACGGTCCGGCTGACCGCCGACGTGCTCGCGTTCGCCCGCCGCAACGACGTCTGGCACATCCTGATGATCCAGCGCCGCTGGGAGCCCTTCCGCGGCCAGTGGGCGTTCCCCGGTGGGCACGTCGACCCCGGCGAGACCTTCCGCGCCGCCGCGGCCCGCGAGCTGACCGAGGAAACCGGGCTGCTCCTGTCCGACCTGCGGCAGCTCGGGATCTACGACCAGCCCGACCGCGACCCCCGCGGCCGCTACATCACCGTCGCGTTCTTCACCGTCGTCCGCCACCAGGTCAAGCCCACCGCCGGCGACGACGCCGCGGTCGCCGCGTGGGTGCCGGTGCCGTGGCTGCTGCGCAACCGCGACGCCCTCGCGTTCGACCACGCCGACATCCTCGCCGACGCCGCCGCGACGCTGACCCACTTCACCTTCGGGGAGGCCCGATGACGACGGCAACCGGGCTGAGGGTCTGGATCGACGAGGACGGCAACTACAACGTGCTAGGGCCGTGCACCCGCGAGCAGGCACTGGACCTCATGCGCGAGTACGCCGTCGCGGTCGACGACCACGACGGCCCGACCGCGCAGGACCCGGCGGACCTGGACACCGGGTGGGTGCTGAACCCGGTTCCCGGCTTCCCGGACGGAGACGTGATGTACGCGCCCGTTCCGGCCGGCACGCCCGGCGCCCTGCCCGTCACGACGTCGCTCTACTGAACGGGGGAACCACGATGGACACGACCACATTGGACGCCGCCCTGGACGCCGCGGCCCGCGGCTGGCACGTCTTCCCGCTGCGGCCGGGCAGCAAGCGCCCGGCCGGGCACCCGGAGGACCGGTGCCCTGGCACCGGGCGGTGCGCCGGCGGGCACCGGACGTGGGAGCAGCGCGCCACCACCGACCCCAGCAAGATCCGGGCCGCGTGGACGCACGCCCCGTACGGGATCGGCGTGGCGACCGGCCCGTCCGGGCTGTGCGTGCTCGACCTCGACACCGCCAAGCCCGGCGAGGAGATCCCGCAGCGGTGGGCCGCGGCCGGCGCCCGGTCCGGTGAGGACGTGCTCGCCGTCGTCGCCGACGAGGCCGGGCAGGAGCTGCCCGGGGACACGCTCACGGTTCGGACGCCCTCGGGTGGGCTGCACCTGTACTACCGGGCGCCGGGGGACGTGACACTCCGGAACACCAGCGGGGACCGGGGGAACGGGCTTGGGTGGAAGGTCGACACCCGCGCGTGGGGCGGTTACGTCGTCGGCTCCGGCACGGTCACCGATGCCGGCAGCTACGAGTTCCTGTGGAACGGCGCGGTGGCGGAGCTCCCGCGGTGGCTGGTCGAGCGGCTCACCCCGGCGCCGCTGCCCGCGGCCCCGGTGCTGCCGATCCGCCCGGCTGGTGACCGCCGCTCCCGCTACCTTGACGCCGCGGTACGGGCAGAGGCCGGGAAGGTCGCCGACGCCAAGACCAGCCGTAACGCCACGCTCTACGCCGCGGCGGTCGCGCTCGGGCAGCTGGTCGAGGGGAACGCGCTCACCGAAGACGAGGTCCGTGCGGCGCTGATGACCGCGGCCGGGCGCCACATCGGAACGCGGCACTTCACCGCCCGCGAGGCCGAAACCGCGATCACGTCCGGACTTCGTGCCGGTGCCAAGCGTCCCCGCCGGATCGCCTGACCTGCACGTTGTCACGTCCCTGGAGGTCCGAACCATGACCACGCCCCGGCCTTTGGCCGCCGTCCCGGCACCACCTGCCCGCCGCACCCGGTGGACGGATGCGGAGCTGATGCGAGAGGAGTTCCCGCCGCCGAAGTGGGCCGTCCCCGGTCTGCTCGCGGAAGGGCTGAACCTGCTGGCCGGTGCGCCGAAGCTGGGCAAGTCATGGTTCTCCCTCGGCACCGGCGCCGCCATCGCCAACGGCGACCCCGTGCTGGGCTCAATCGAGGTGGAGCGCGGCCCGGTCCTGTACTGCGCCTTGGAGGACACCGGGCGCCGGTTGCAGCGCCGGCGGCGGCAGATGCTCGCCGCCGGCGGGCGGGCCGCGCCGCTGCTCACCCTCGAAACCGCCTGCCCCACCATGACCAACGGCGGAGACGCCGTGCTGGTCGAGTGGCTGGAGGAGAACCCGCACGCCCGGCTGGTCATCATCGACACCTTCGAGAAGATGCGCGGCACCGACGCGGCCGGGTCGTCGGCCTACAGCGCCGACTACGCCGCCGCGGGCCGGTTCAAGCAGCTGGCCGACCACTACAGCGTCCCGTTCCTGCTCATCCACCACGTCCGCAAGCAAAGCGCCGAAGACTGGCAGAACCTCGTCTCCGGAACCGCCGGCATCACCGGCGCAGTCGACGCCACCCTGGTTCTCGAGCGCGGGCGTGGGCAGGCGGACGGGGTGCTGCATGTGACTGGCCGCGATGTCGAAGAGGCCGACTACGCCATGTCCTTCGACGCGACCGCTGGCGCCTGGACCAAGCTCGACGGCCCTGCGACGGATCACCTGGTCGCCGACACCCGCGCGGACATCCTGCGCCTGCTGCGCGAGCACGGGCCGCTCAAGCCCGCGCGGATCGCCGAAGCGCTCGACGCCAACCCGAACACCGTCCGCAAGACCTGCACGCGCATGGCTGACGCGGGACAGCTGCACAAGACGCCCGCCGGCACTTACAGCGCCCCCGGCACCAGCGACAACAGGGACACCCCCGAGGTGTCACACCTGTCACCACTGTCCCTCGACGGCACCTGACCAGCACAAATAAGTGTGACAGCAGGTGTGACACCCCGCAGGCCTGTCACAACCCGAGCCGTCACCACCGCTACCGGCCGCCCGCCTGTGGGGACGTGACAAACCCCAGCTCACCGCACTGAGGAAGGACCACAATGGACACGTTCACCCTCCCGGCCCGGCTCCCGTGGACCGGCCCCGGCCCGCGGCCCCGCATCCTGATCGGGTTCTGCTGCCAGGGCGGTGAAGCGATGGGCTACTGGCAGGCCGGGTTCGACATCACCGGCATCGACATCAACCCGCAACCCCGGTTCCCGTTCACGTTCGTGCAGGGCGACGCGATCGCCTACGCCCGCGAGCACAGCCACACCTACGCCGCCGTCGCCGGCGGGCCGCCGTGCCAGGGCTACTCCCTGACCCACCGCATCCACAGCAACGACCACCCGCGCCTGATCGCCCAGTTCCGCGAGGTGGTGGCCGGGCTCGGGAAGCCGTACGTGATCGAGAACGTCGAAGAAGCCCGCGCCGAACTCCACAACCCCGTGCTGCTGTGCGGTGCCATGGCCGGGTTCGGGCTGCACACCTACCGGCACCGGCTGTTCGAGACCAACTGGCCGCTCACCGCACCGGATCACCCCGGACACGGGGACCACCTGGTCAAGATGGGCCGTCCGCTGGAGCCCGGGGACTGGTACCACGCGGTCGGCAACTTCTCCGGCGTCCCTTATGTCCGCGCCGACATGGGCGTCCCGTGGATGAACCGCGACGGCATCCGCGAGTGCATCCCGCCCGCCTACGCCCGCCACATCGGCACCCAGCTGCTCAACCACCTCGCCGCCACCCGCACCGCGGCCGCCTAGGTGGGCGGGGACGTGACAAAACCCAGTTCACCAGACCGAAAGGAGACCCGGATGTGCCGCTCAGCCGCTGAAGGTGGCCGCCGGTGCAGCGGACGCAGCTGCGGAGCCGCCGGCGCCCGCGCCCGGCAGGCCCGCTCCCGCGCCCGCCGCGGCCTGGACGCCGCCCGCGCCGCCGGTGACCCGGACCAGGTCGCCGCGGCCGAAGCCAAGTACACCGCCGTCACCGGCACCCCGCCACCCGCACCCAATGTCGTCGGCACCTTCGCCGGGCAGCTGCCTGCCACGCCCGAACCGACCGCACCGGGGAAGCCCATGCCGAAGCCCGAACCCCAGCCCAGCAAACCGGAACCGGCCGACGCGCCGTCCGGGTCGACCGAGGACCGCGTCCGCGACGCCGTGGCCAAGCTGGCCGCGCAAGGCGAATGGGTCGGCATCGTCGACGTCCGCAAGGCCCTCAGGGACGTCGACCACGACGAGGTGACCCGGGTCCTGCTGGACATGAACCGCAACGACCCCAACGTCCACATGGTGCCGGAGGACAACCGCAAGGCCCTCACCGACGAGGACCACGCCGCAGCGATCGAGATCGGCGGCGACGCCCAGCACGCCATGCGGATCGAGCGCCCGCGCGACACCAGCGCGAAGGACCGCGTGCAGGCCGCCGGCGTCGGCAACGCCAGCGCGGACGACCTCGCCCAGGCCCTGAGGGACCCGCTGACCCCGTCACGGACCTACGACGAGATCCGAGCCGAGCAGAAACGCCGTGAACAGCGGGTTGTCACGTCCCCGGCCTCAACCGAAGCCACGTCGGCGACCGAGACGGCACGCACCGAAACCCGACCACCCGCAACAGCTGAGCAGCGCGTCCGCGACGTCTACCGCGAGCTGGCCAGCAGGCCGCAGGGCTGGGTGCGCCTCAGCGACGTCCGCGAGCGACTCGGAGCCACGCTCCCGCGGGACGAGGTCGACAAAGCCCTGCAGGCCATGACGCGGACCGGGCGGGTCCACCTCTCCCCGGACTCCGACCGCCGTGGCCTCACCCAGGTCGACCACGACTCCGCCGTACGGATCGGCCGAGAAGACAACCACCTCCTCGCTATCGAGCCGGACGACGACGAGTAGCCGCCTGACCTGCACGTTGTCACGTCCCTGACAGGTGTGACACCCGAGACCCCCCCCGCAGGTGTCACACCTGCCACTCCGTCACTCAACCCACCCTGACCAGCACAAACAGATGTGACACCACCTGTGACACCCCCTAATCGCCGATCACATCGACCGACCGAAGGAGAACGCCGTGTTCATGCCCCGTCGCCTCGCCCGCCACGCCACCTGGAGCACCCCTTGGACACCGCCACGCCTACCGGCCCCCGGACCCTCCTGACCGTCGAAGCCGCCGCGGAACAGCTCAGCATCGGCCGAACCACCATGTACGCCCTGATCAAGGCCGGCGAAATCGCCACCGTCCAGATCGGTCACCTGCGGCGCATTCCGGTCGTCGCACTCGCCGCCTACGTCGACCAGCTCGGCGCCGTCTCGACCGCCGCCTGAAAGGAACCCAATGCCCCGCAAGAACCGCGCCGAAGGCACTCGCGCGCCGAATGGCGCCAGCACCATCTACCTCGGGAAAGACGGAAAGTGGCACGGCCGCGTCACCATGGGCGTCCGCGACGACGGATCCCCGGACCGACGACACGTCGAACGCAAGACCGAAACCGAGGTCATCGATCGTGTCCGCGAGCTGGAAGCCGAGCGCAAGGACGGGACTGCCGGCAAGCCCGGTCAGGGCAGGTGGAAAGTCCGGCAGTGGCTCACGCACTGGATTGAGGACATCGCGCCACTGACCTGCCGATACAAGACCCTCCAGGGCTACCGCACTGCGGTGTACCGGCACCTCATCCCAGGACTCGGTGAGCACTGGATGGAACTCACCGAGCCTGGCCACTTCGAAAAGCTCTACGGCAGGATGCTCGCCACGGGCCTGAAGCCAGCCACAGTTCACCAGGTGCACCGGACCGTGAGGACCGCGTTCGGCGAGGCCGAAAACCGGGACGTCATCAAGCGGAACCCTGTCGCGCGCGCCAAAGCGCCACGGGT
This sequence comes from Amycolatopsis sp. WQ 127309, assembly GCF_023023025.1. Classification (NCBI taxonomy): domain Bacteria; kingdom Bacillati; phylum Actinomycetota; class Actinomycetes; order Pseudonocardiales; family Pseudonocardiaceae; genus Amycolatopsis; species Amycolatopsis sp. WQ 127309. Next base: position 3,081,724 of record NZ_CP095481.1, on the reverse strand, counting down.
CGAAGACGAAGAGATCGAGCCGTACGACGAGGACGAGATCGAGCGCTTGCTGGTGGCTGCCCTGGCTCGCCGCAACGGTGTGCGCTTCGTGGTGGCGCTGGTCTTGGGCACGCGCCAGGGCGAGACGATCGGCTTCAAATGGGACCGGCTGAACCGCAAGACCAAGCGCCTGCGGGTCGCGAAGCAGCTCCAGCGCCAGACGTGGCAGCACGGCTGCAGCGACCCGCACGCGTGCGGCGCGAAGTACCACAAGACGAAGCCGTGCAAAGAAGGCTGCAAACGGCACCACCGCAAGCCCTGTCCGTCGCCGTGCCCGTCCGGCTGCACGACGCACGCCCGCTGGTGCCCACAACGGCATGGTGGGGGCCTGGTCGAAGTCGAGGTGAAATCGAAGGCCGGGCGGCGCGGGTTCGCTGTCCCGGACCAGCTGTTCGACCTGCTCATGCTCCACGAACAGCAGCAGGCGGCAGAGCGAGAGCTCGCGGGGTCAGAGTGGCAGGAAGGTGGGTGGATGTTCACCCAGCCCACCGGTAGGCCGATCGACCCGCGCCGCGATCTCGACGAGTGGAAGGCCCTGCTCGAAGCCGCCGACGTCCGGGAAGGTCGGTTGCACGACGCACGCCACACCGCGGCCACCGTGCTCCTGCTACTCGGGGTGTCTCAGAGGATCGTCATGGAGATCATGGGCTGGTCCAACAGCAGCCAGGCTAAGCGGTACCAGCACGTCACTGAGACCATGCGTTCGAATGTCGCGCAGCAGATCAACAGCTACTTCTGGCGAGCCACCTAGTCGGCTTCTCGAACTCGACGCTCTGTTCCGGAGCACTGCCGGATGAGATCAGCGGTCAATGGGCCGCCGACCGGGTGCAGCACGACCGCGCGGAGGTCGCTGTCAGCAGCGAGATGGTGCAGGGCGGGGGGCAGGCAACCGGAAGCCCATTGCGGGTCGATCAATCCGAGTATCGCGTCGGGAGCCGCTTCGAGATGATCCGCGATTGAGGGCCATCGAACGCGGAGGATAGTCCACAGGGCAAGGACGTCGGACGGGACGGTGTTCTGCTCAAGAGTACGAACCGACCGCAGGACGTTGTAAGTGTTCAGGAACCTCTTGATGTTACGCGGATTGGAGTGCAGAAGCGGGAGAAATTTGCTCAGCGCGTGTTCGGCTCGCGCGCGAGCCTGCGGCGTACTCAAGAGGACAGCAGCTTCTCCTGCAAGCCTGTCTCGCGCAAAGGCACTGGCAGAGTTGATAATTTCCAGAATCTCTGATTCATCGTCGGCTTCAACCAGAGCTTCCCTGCCGTCTTCAATTTCTCTTGCAAGCTCTTCATTCCCACTGGAGTCCGTGATTCCAAGTAGCCGCTCAAGATATCTCACCCGCGCAGACGCGCTTGGCACAGGAACCGGCACAGTGAGCTGGAAAAGCTTGTCCAGAAAAAGATAGCCCAAAGAGTTTCCAGGCGTTGATACTGAATCAAGAAAGGACGGAAAGGCATTTTCGTAACTTTTACGCAACCAGGCACCGTCGGCGGCGACTACGAAGTAGGCAGCCGAGACTTCAATTTCCGTCACACTACTCGGGTTTTTACGGATCAGAGTTTGGGCCGCGTCAAGCAAGTCGACTACGTAGGTATCTGGACATCGATCAAGGTCGTCCACAAAGAACAAGATAGGTCGGTTCGCTTTTCCGAGCAGCCAGGTGAAATGCGCGGCAACCTGATCCATCGGATTCGGTGCCGATTGCTCGAACAGGCGAGCACCGCGAACGGAGTCCCACAGCAGAGTTCGCCCAATGACACGGGCACCCGTCCAGAGCGTTGCCACTGTTCCCGCCACGGCTGCGACAGCTTTGGCAAGTGTGGCAAGAGCGTCGCCGCCAGCAACGCGAGGCAAAAGAAAGACTGCCAGTCCGGCTATCACAATGACCAGGAGAAAGATCGACAGCGTGACAGCTGCACTGGCACGTCGGGTGCGCACGACTGCCTCCGCCGCCCGGAGCGCACCCCTACTGAAAAGGTTTCGCTCACGAGCGACCCCTTCGCGAGTTGCACTAAGCAGGGCCCACCACGGCGGCCCGAGACGTGACTGCCGCCAGGCATCGAACCAAACGACCGTAAATTCGTCGTCAACCCGCGCCTCTAGGAAGTTCAGCAAAGTGCTCTTGCCGGTGCCCCAAGCGCCATTGAGATGGATTAAGAAGGAGGTTCCGGGATCCCTGTCACGGATGTCGTGAAGCTGGGCGGCTAGTACATCGGCCAGTGATGCGCGGTCGAGATGATCTTCATAGGCAGGCGCATCGGTCGCCCAGTCGACCTTAGTCTCGGAAGGTGATGCCGACGGAGCGTTGGACGCGGCGGCGCTGTCAGCAGAATTTGCCGATTGGTCAGGAGTATTGCCTCTGGGGTCAGCCTCGTCAGCGCTTACGGCCGCAGCGGTTGCTACGGTTGCTGAAGAGCTTTTGCTAGCGAGTCCAACGTCGGATTCGGCTCCGATCTCGGCGGCGAGACGGGCGATACCACGGTCCATCCGTCGGCGTGCTGAGCGGTCCGAGAGGCTTAATCGTTCGGCAAGGACGGCTATTCGGTCGCCCAGCAAGGGATGTTGAGCGCCTGGCTCCAAATTTAGTGCGATCGTGACTGCCAGCCGGTCATCGGCTGGAAACTCTGCGATCGCTGCCATGATCGCATCACGCAGTACGCGCCGCGCTTCGCGATCGTTATGGGCTCGGTGAAGGTCGCACCAGTCTGAAAGCAGCGGGCCCACGCGCCTGCGGAGCCCTTCCGTTTCCAAACCCCAGCCGCGCCGCAACGAGCCCAGTTCTCGGATGAGCTCCTCTTCGTGTGCCATCAGTACACGATTGTGCCCCGTGATCGGCGACCGCAGGTGACCCGTTCAGGTGAAGTCTGGCCAGTCGTAGGCACTTTCCGGCCAAATTAGGCACGGCGTTGGCACTTTCTCACCACGAGGTCCGGTGATCATGGTGCCTGGTGCGTAATCCCTCGCTATCAAGCCTGACAGTGGGCCAGTCCATGGCAAATTCCACCGAAATTAGGCCTGCCTCAGGCATATTCCCATCTTGCTCGCGGAAGATCTACGACCGGCAACCTCACCTTCATACTGTGCGCTAGAGAGTCAACCGAAGCATGGCCGCTCCGCTGGCATGGCTCGCGTACGTTGTCATGATCGACTGCCGATGCTTGTGTTCGCGACCCTCAATGCTCAACTGCCTCTTGGCTCTCGTTGGTCACGGGTCCGAGGTCGGCCCGGGTCCACCGGTTGTCATCGATCCGGCCAAGTTGACTTCAGCTCTCAGCCGGATCCGTCAGGATTGGCGCGAAGGCTTGCCTTGGCGGTGGACGGGAGAAGCCGGAGCTGGTCAGCACCAAGACGCCGTGTGCACCCCGGGCTTGCCGACGGTACGAGCCCACCGGGGGGGACCCGGCAGTCAAGCCGGAACTGAGACGGAAACTGAGACGGGCCAACAACGAAACAGCCCCCACCAGTGTCGGTGGGGGCTGTTTCTACTGCTCAGAGCGGTGGCCAGGGCCGGGGTCGAACCGGCGACCTTCCGCTTTTCAGGCGGACGCTCGTACCAACTGAGCTACCTGGCCGGGAACGCCGGCCTGGAGCCGAACGATCTTGCGACCCTGACGGGACTCGAACCCGCGACCTTCGCCGTGACAGGGCGACGCGCTAACCAACTGCGCCACAGGGCCTTGCGTACTGCTTTCGTTCCTTTACTACTGTACTGCGTACTCCCAACGGGATTCGAACCCGCGTTGCCGCCTTGAAAGGGCGGAGTCCTAGGCCGCTGGACGATGGGAGCCCGATCAGTTTCGGCTAACCGACCGACCGCGCTCTCAGGTTGTCCCCCGGGAGCGATTACAAGCATAGGGCACGCCACCACCCCTTTGCACCGGGGGTTCCTTAACCCCTCGGCAAAGCCGGGACCTGCGCAAACTCCGCCAGCTCCGCCAGGTGACGGCCGAACTCGGCGCGCTCGGGCTCCGTCAGTGCCGATGTCAGCAGCTCACCGACGCGCTCGTCGGTCAACGCCTCCGCTCGGTGCCAGCGATCACGCAGGTCCGGCTTGCGCGCCGCGGACGCCACGAGCTCGTCGGCCGCCTCCGCGGGCCACGCCGTGCGCAGCAGGCGCTCGCGGCCGCCCTCGGGGTCGGCCACCACCGCTTCCGGCACCGACAGGCCCACCGCCCGCAGTGCCGCGAAGTGCAGGCCGCCACGCAGTTCGCGGAAGACCATCAAGGCGAAGCCCAGCCGCTCCGCGTCGCCCTCCGGGCGCGAGGCGTTCTTCCAGCCGGCGAAGAGGGCGAGGCCGCTCGCGTCCGCCGTGTCGACCACGCGGAACAACAGCTCCGCCAGGCGACCCGGCTCCGGTGCGGCCGAAAGGCTGACGCGGGACCAGCGCGCCGATGACTCCGCGTAGGCGCGGACCGCGGCGGGTGCGTCCAGGGCCGCCGTCGCCGGCGGCAGGACGAAGTCGAACAGCCAGTGCGGGAAGATGCCGAACAGCTCCGCGGCCACCTTCGGCGGGACGTCGCCGAGCACCGCCGAGCGGCCTCGCACGTACAGCGAGCGCGGCAGCAGGCCCACCTCGGCTTCGACCGCCGCCAGCTCCGGCGACGTCATGAACCTGCCGCCCAGCACCTGCACCACCGGGCGGATCCGGTTCGCCAACCCGGCCGCTTCCTCGATCGCCAGCATGTCCGGCCCCTTTCGACGCGGCAAACGTAACACTGTTACGAAACTAGCGTCAAGGAACCTGCGAAGACCTGGGAATCATTGCCCGAAACGGGCGGCAACCTGCACGAACATCACCGGAAAGGCCCGGCGGCGACCACCCGGGCCGCCGGACCCGCCGACCACCTCACCGCTGGACCGGCGCCTGCCCGTCTTCATCCAGGTTCAAGCCGAGCATCTCCAGCAGCTGGACGCAGTCGTCGACCCCCAGCGCACCGTTCGCCACGGCCAGCCGCGCCCGCCGGACCTGGTCGTCCGACACCCGCTGCGTATCAGCGGCACCACTGCGCTGCGCCGGCAAACCCCCGGCGAGCGCGGCACCACCCCCATCGGCACCTTCGTACCGAAGGAGGAACTCCCGCACTTCGACAGACCCGCTCATAGCCCCTCCACACGGCTCACAACAACTTGGCCGCGAGGCTAACCAGCGCCGGGCGCCACACACAGCCCCCCGGAGAGTGAACCTGAGGCCACGCTCCGCTCAACGCAGCGCAATCAGCACGACCGGAGAACAACACCACCCGAACGAACGTCACCCCAGCGCAAAGTGACACCCCACGCGGAAATTTCCCGCTGCGCACTCGCCCAACCACGCAACTCGTGCAACAATCGAGGTGCTGACACACCCCCGGTCAGCGCCTGTGGAGATCCCCTCCGACCCCCGCGTTCCTCCCCCTGGCGCGGGGGTCCTCCATTTCTCGGGGGCTTCGGGCTTCGCCCTTCGCTCCCCGATCATTTCGGCGTATTGCCCGGGGGGCCGAGCCCCCCGGACCCCCCACGGTGCGGCCGCCGGACTTCCAGCGTTTCCCGGTCACCGTTGCCATCTTTTTGCGTTGTTTCTTTGGGTGATCGACTCGTACTGTTAGTGACTGGTTGCTTTGTGTTTAGTTTGCTTTGGGCTATTTGGGTGGGGGTTGGGCTGATCGGGTAAAGAAAGGGGCGTGTTGTGGCTCACAGTGGTTTGTGTGGTGAGACCCAACCGTTATCGTGTGGCTCGTGCCCCTTCCCTCACTCGGCCGCTTAGGCAGCCGCACGAACCTCAAGGCAGTGTCCTCCGGGCGTCACCGCGGTGCCGCCAAGACCGCCGACGACGGTGTTGTCGAGGACAAGGAACTCACGAGCTACCTGGCCGCCCTGGCGCCTGATGCGGACAATGAGAGCACCGGGACCGGCAAGCGCTTCGGTGAGGCGCAGGTGTTCCAGCTGCGCATGAGCCTCATCGCCAGCAAGCAGCTCACCGACGTCGCCGAGGCCCGCGGCATCTCGCCCCAGGCCCTCGCTCAGGAGTGGATCCTCGAGCGGCTCAACTGGGAGGGGCAGGCCGCCTCCCTCCAGGACCAGCGGCAGGTCGGGGCCGAAGAGGTCACCGACCTCACCGACGAGTTCCACTTCCCCGCCGACGCGTTCGACGCGCCGGCCGCCGGACGGCGCTGACCAGCCCCGCGACTCATGAGAAAGGGCCCCCGGCGGAAGCCGGGGGCCCTTCACTCAGGCCTTGAGAGACGCAAAGGGCCTGCGAGACTTGTTCAGCCGTCGCCCGCCGCAAGGGCGTGCGCACGAACCAGCGGGTCTGTGTGCGGGGCGCGGTGGGCTGACCGGAACAAGCCTCGGTCTCAGATCGCGCGGACCTTCTGGGCCTGCGGGCCCTTCTGGCCCTGGCCGACCTCGAACTCCACTCGCTGGTTCTCCTCGAGGGTGCGGAAGCCGCGGCCCTCGATCTCCGAGTAGTGCACGAACACGTCGCCTTCTCCGCCGTCCTGCGCGATGAAGCCGAAGCCCTTCTCCGCGTTGAACCACTTCACAGTGCCTTGCGCCACCGCTGTTCTCCTCGTTGCACAATCCGCTTCGAATGCCACCGAAGCGGCACCCCGGCCGTCCCGGGCGGTTCCAACGAGTCGAGTCAAGAGCGTGTCGGCTCCATGGCTCGCGTCAGAAGTTCCGCGAGTGTGAAGCCACGAACACGCAAAACGACGGCCTCCGAGCAGAGTACCGGGATCTGGCCAAAGTTGAACCCCGTGATCGAGGCGAAAAACGCCTGCACGGGCCAAGGTCACCGGAACGTCGTAGGGCTCCGCACCCGGTTCTGTCGGACCCACCGGTTAGTCTTGCGCGGCACATCGGCTCCGTGATCACCGGATACGGCTCGGAGTCGACCGTGCCCCCTCTGTATAAGCCTCTCCGGGCGACTGTGACGCTCGTCACTCGAACACCGCTCAACGTTCGAGGTCCGCGAGGCGTCTCGTAAGAGGGGAAGCACCAAAGGGGCAAAGGGGATTGGCAGTGACGGTGAGGACTTCCACGCGGCGCCGGGGCGCGGCTGTGGTACTGGGCTTGGTCGCCGTGCTGGCGCTGGGGGCGTGCAGCAGTGAACCCACGGTGTCGGCGAGCGGGACGTCGGGCGGGGGCCCGACACCGGCGCCGGCGCCCGCCGCGCAGCCCGCGAAGCTGGCGGTGACACCGGCCGCGGGCGCGCAGGACGTCGCCCCCGGCGAGCCGGTCGGCGTCAAGGTCGACAGCGGCACGATCCTGTCGGTCACGCTGACCAACCCGGACGGCAAGCAGGTCCAGGGGCAGACGTCGGCGGACAAGAAGACCTGGAACACCACCGAGCAGCTCGGCTACGGCAAGACCTACACCTGGTCCGGTCAGGCCGCGGGCGCCGACGGCAAGAACGTGCCCATCGGCGGCACGTTCACCACCGTCAAGCCGAAGCGGCAGACGCAGGCCAGCCTGAACGTCGGTGACGGCCAGACGTACGGCATCGCGATGCCGATCGCCCTGAGCTTCCCGAGCCGCGTCACCGACAAGGCCTCCGTCGAGAAGGCGCTTTCCGTCGAGACGACCCCGAAGACCGAGGGCTCCTGGGCCTGGCTGGACGGCGACACCTCGGTGCACTGGCGGCCGAAGGAGTACTTCAAGCCCAACACTCAGGTGAAGGTCAACGCCAAGATCTACGGCGTCAAGATCGGCGAAGGCGTGTACGGCAAGCAGGACGTGTCGGCCAGCTTCGCGATCGGGCGCTCGCAGATCGTCAAGGGCAACACCACGCAGCACACCATGCAGGTCATCCGGGACGGCCAGCAGATCGCGGACTACCCGGTGAGCTACGGCCTCGACTCCGACCCGGGCCGCGTCACCCACAGCGGCACGCACGTCGTGATGGGCAAGCAGTCCACCTACGCGATGAGCAACCCGAAGTACCACTACGAGAACGTCGTGGTGCCGTGGGCGGTCCGGATCTCCAACAACGGCGAGTTCATCCACGGCCTGGCCGCGTCGGTCTGGGCCCAGGGCAAGAAGAACATCTCGCACGGCTGCCTGAACCTGTCGCCCGCGCGCGCCAAGGAGTACTACGACGGCGTGCTCACCGGCGACCCGGTCGAGATCACCGGCAGCACCCAGACGCTGACCGCCAAGGACGGCGACTACAGCGACTGGACCTACGACTGGGCGAGCTGGCAGAAGCTGTCGGCGCTCGCCGGCTGAGAAAGACCTTCGAGGAACACCGGGCGGCCGGGAAGTCCAGTGCGGACTTCCCGGCCGTTCGTGCTTTCCGCGAAACCCGGGAAATCCGATGCAACCCCGGCGAGCACTCGCCGCATGACTACGGGCAGAGGCGCGGCGATCGACAGCCGCGTCCGCGAGAATGAGGAGCTGTCTTGCGTATCCGCATCGCCCTGTCCCTCGGCGCGCTCGTGCTCGCCGGTGGCGCCCTGACCGGTGGCGTCGCCATGGCCCAGTCGCAGCCGACCGCGCCGCCCCAGGCGACGACCCAGCCGCAGGCGCCCACCCAGGCCCCGCCGCAGGCCACCACCCGCAAGCCCGTGTCGGCGCCGAGCGCCGTCCCGGCGACGAGGGCCCCGCGCGCCGAGCAGGCCCCGCGCGTCCCCCGCGCCGTCCCGGCCGGCCCGACCGGTGATCTGCACCTGCCGGCCATCGGGGTGACCCGGTAGTCAGGTGATCACCCGCTCCCGTCCGTCGACCGGGCCGGGCTCGCCGTGGGACGGCGAGTTCGCCCGGTACTTCGGCGAGCGCGCGCACAGCCTCCGGTCCACGGCGTACCTGCTCTGCGGTGACTGGCACCAAGCCGAAGACCTCACGCAGGCGGCCCTGATCAAGCTGTACCTCGCCTGGCCGAGGCTGTCGCGCCACGACACCCTGGACGCCTACGCCCGCAAGGTCGTGCTGCGCACGTTCCTCGCCGAGCACCGGCGCAGCAGGTGGAAACGGGAGCGGCTCACCGACACCCTGCCGGAGCTCCCGGCGGAAGCCGGGAGCGAGCAGGACACGCTGGTCCGGCAGGCTTTGGCCGTGCTGGCCCCCAAGCAACGCGCCGTGCTGGTGCTGCGGTACTTCGAGGACCTGAGCGTCGAGGAGACGGCGAAGGCGCTCGGCTGCAGCACCGGCACGGTGAAGAGCCAGGCCTCCCGGGGCCTGGCCACCCTGCGCAACCGGCTCGGCCCGCACTACACCGCGCTGACGTTCAGCGCACCCACGGAGGGGAGGTGACGAACGTGGACCCCGAAGACGACGTCCGCGTGATCCTGACCGGCGCGACCGGTGACACGCCGCCGATGCGGCTGGAGGCCGCCGACGTGATCGAACGCGGCGGCCGGATCCGGCAGCGGCGCAAGCGGCTGGCGGTCGTGGGCACTTCGACCGCGACGGCGGTGATCCTCGCGGTGGCCGGTTTCCTGGCCGGCCACCGCCTCGGGCCGCCGGACCCGGTGCAGCCCGCCGACCCCGGCCTGTCCACGATCGGCACCACCGCTCCCCCGTCGCCGCTGCCGATGCCGTCCCAGGAGGAGGTGCCGGCGACGTCGATCGAGCCGCCGGCGGCCCAGCCGGGCCGCTCGGTGCCGAGCACGCAGCGGCCGTCGAGCCCGCCGGTCGCCGCGACCACCCGGAAGTCGAGGCAGCCCTCGTCGGTCTCGCTGCCGCCGCCGTCCGCGAACCCGACCCAGACGGCGCCGGAAGCACCGCGGACGACGTCTCACTGACCCCACGACGCACGTGTGCCCCGCCCGGTGATCCGGACGGGGCACACGTATTTCGAGGCGCGGGACCGCTCAACGCTGAGCGGACGCGCCGGTCAGGGACTTGCCGCCCCCGCTGTCCTCGGTGTCGATCTGCTCGATCGGCACCTGCGACGTCTCCGGGATCTTGATGATCGGGATGATCGCGATCAGGGCCGCCGCCATCAGGTAGTACGCCGGCCAGTCCGGGTTGCCGGTGCTCTGGATCAACGCCGTCACGATGACACCGCAGGTACCACCGAACAGCGACGTCGAGATGTTGTAGCCGATCGCGAACGAGCCGTACCGGACGCGGGTCGGGAACATCGCCGGGAACGTCGAGCCGATCACCGCGAGCATCAGCACCAGCAGGATCGCCACGATCAGGAACCCGACGAACAGCCACAGGATGCTGCCGGACTGCATCAGCTTGAGCGACGGCCAGCTCAGCACCAGGAACCCGATGGCCGCGGTGAGCAGCAGCGGCTTCCGGCCGATCTTGTCGGACAGCGCGCCGAGCGGCACGATGATCGCCATCTGCAGGACCTCGACCGCGATGATGATCAGCGTCGACGTGTTGTCGTTGATCTTCAGCGTTTCCGTGAAGTACGTCGGCATCGTGGTCAGCAGCAGGTAGTCCGCGACGTTCAGCAGCAGCACGATGCCGATCAGGTTGAGGATCATCCGCCAGTTGCGGGTGAAGATCTCCTTGAGCGGCGCCTTGCGCGGCTTCTCGCCCGAGGCCTCCAGCCGGCGGAACTCGGGGGTGTCCTCGAGCTTGTTCCGCAGGTAGAGCCCGACCAGGCCCAGCGGCAGCGCGACGAAGAACGGGATCCGCCAGCCCCAGGCGTCGACCTGGTCGGCCGACAGCGAGAGCGTCACGGCGAGCACCACGAGGTTGCCGAGCACGTACCCGGCGAGCGTCCCCAGTTCGAGGAAGCTGCCGAAGAAGCCCCGGCGTTTCGTCGGCGAGTACTCGGCGATGAACGTCGCCGCGCCGCCGTACTCACCGCCGGTGGAGAAGCCCTGGATGATGCGCAGGAGCAGGATCGCGATCGGGGCCGCGATGCCCATGCTGTAGCCGCCGGAGTACGTCGGCAGGACGCCCACCAGGAACGTGCAGCCCGACATCAGCAGGATCGTGATGGCCAGGACCTTCTGGCGGCCGATCTTGTCCCCGAGCGGGCCGAAGAACGCCCCGCCGAACGGCCGCACGATGAACCCGACCGCCAGCAGCGCCAGCGACTTGAGCACGGCGTTGCCGTCGCCGGGGAAGAACTCCGAGCCGATGCTGACGGCGATCGCGCCCGAGGTGAAGACGCCGTAGTCGTACCACTCGGTGGCGTTGCCCATCGCGGACGCCCACACGGCGCGCTTGACGGTTCTCTCGTCCACTTCCGGTTTGCCCGTCGTAGCTGCTGGTTCGCTCATGCCGGCGACGACCTCCTCCGTAGCGTGCCCGTTGGGCCGTTCGAGCTCATCAAGCCAGTCTCGACCGGTTGCCGCAGGTCGGCAGTCTGAGCCCGGGAATCTCTACAGTGGGGAACTTTCCGGCTACTGAGAGGTGTACGTTGCCGGGTCACGTCGCGGGCCGGACGAAGCGGACGACTACCCGCGAGTTAACGTCAGCGCATGAGCCGTGTTTCTCAACCCTGGCCGCCGGTACCGGTGGAGCCGGCGGTCCCGCACCCGAAGGCGCCGGAACCCGGCACCGAGCTGGGCGTGCACTTCGGCGAGTGCTTCGGCTGCGGTGACGAGGCCGACGCCGGGCTGCACCTGCGCTCGACCGTCGGTGAAGGCCAGGTCGTGCACTCGCGGTTCACCGTCACCGCGGCCCACCAGGGCGCGCCCGGGCTCGCCCACGGCGGCCTCCTGGCCTGCGCGTTCGACGAGGCGCTCGGCTCGACGGTGGGCAACTTGATGCGCCGCCCGGCGGTCACCGGGAAGCTGGAGACGGACTTCCGCCGTCCGGTGCCGGTCGGCTCGACGCTGTTCATCACCGCGCACCTCGACGGCATCGCCGGCCGCAAGATCTACGTCAGCGCGGACGGCCGCCTCGACGCCGAGGACGGCCCGATCGCGGTGAGCGCCCGCGCGCTGTTCATCGTGGTGGGCTTCGACCACTTCGCCAACCACGGCGACCCGCAGGCGCTGGAGAAGCTGGCCGCCCAGCACGAGAAGAACCAGCGCGAACGCGGCGACTGGGAGATCAACCCCTGATCAGGTGAGGGTGCGGGGGCGGATGGCGTTCGCCTTGTCCACCAGCTCCACGCGCTGCTCGACCGTTGCCGCCAGGCGGGCCAGGGCCCGGTAGCAGCGCTCCAGGCCGAAGCGCAGCTCACGCTCCTCCAGCGGGCAGCCCAGCACCCGCGCTCCCGGCGTCGGCGGGCCCTGGCGAGGGCCGCGAAGCCACTCGTACGCGGCTTCGAGCACTCCCGCCGACAGGCTCGTGCGGCGCTCGGCGTCCAGGCGGAGGCGCTCCAGCCGGGCCGACGCGTCGAGCAGGTCGTGCTCGGCGACCAGGGCTTCCTTGCCCGCCGCCCGGGTCGCGGTCGTCTTGATTTTGATCGCCGCGACCTGCGCGTCGACGTAGTGCGTCGACGACGACGGCACCATCTCGAGCACCTCGACCGCGCTGGTCCGCGCGCCCTGCGCGAGGTACACCCGCGCCAGGCCGAACGCGGCGCTGACGTAGCTGCGGTCCGTGCGCCAGACCAGCTCGTAGAAGCGCGCGGCCGCGAAGTAGTCGCCGACGCCTTCGGCGCTGACGCCCAGCGCCAGCTTCGGCGCGATCTCGCCCGGCAGGTCGTCGTACACGGCTTCGAACGCGACGTGCGCGACGCGCGAGCGGCCGCCCGCCAGCTCGATCAGGCCGCGGTACCAGTCGATCCGCCAGTCGTGCGGGAAACCGTTCTTGATGGCCAGGTACTGCGCCGCCTGCAGCTGCCGCTGCGCCTCGGACAGCTCGCCCAGCTCGATCCGGGCGCGGACGATCCGCAGCCGCACCTCGATCGACTCCCGGGGCGCGCCGGCCAGCGCTTCGATCGCGCCACGCGGCTCGAGCGACGTCGTCGTGGCGAGCACGCCCGCCGCCGGGTCGTCCGTGTCGACCTGCGGGATCGGCAGGCCGGCGACGACCTCGGCCGCGCCGGGCAGCGGCACGCTCCCGCCGGCCTCCTGCACCACCAGCTGCACGCCGAACGTGCGGCTCTCCGGGCCGAACACCGTGGACGCGCCGGGCCGCGGCTTGCCGGTGCCGAGCGCCATGATCTCGCGCAGCACGCCGGTGAGCTGGTCGGCCATCTCCTCGGCGGAGAGGAACCGCCGGTCCGGGTCGGCGTGCGTCGCGCGCTTCAGGAACCGGTGGTACGAACCGAACAACGCGAACAGCGGGACCGCGTCCGACCCGGGCAGCGTCGTCTTGAACTTGCTGGTGTAGCCGGTGAACTCGAAGCTCAGCACGGCGAGCGTGCGCCCGACGGTGAACAGGTCCGACGCGATCGACGCGCCCTGCGTCGCCAGTTCCGGTGCGCTGTAACCGGTCGTGAAGAACAGCGGGCTCTCGTAGTCGTCGAGCCGCCGGACCGCGCCCAGGTCGATCAGCTTCAGCTGCTCGTTGGTCTGGATCACATTGTCCGGCTTGAGGTCGCAGTACAGCAGGCCCTGGCTGTGCAGGTAACCCATGGCGGGCAGGATCTCCAGCCCGTACGCCAGCACCTGGCCGATCGGCAGCGGCTCCGGGCGCCGGCTTTCCCGGTGGTGCGCCAGCGCGAGCTGCCGCAGCGACTGGCCGCCGATGTACTCCATCACGATGTAGCCGACGGTCGTGCCGCTCTGGCGGTCCGGGTGCTGCACGAAGTTGTGGATCTTGACGATGTTCGGGTGCTCGACCTCGGCCAGGAAGCGCTGTTCGTTGGCCGCGGCCGCCATCGCCGTCGCGTCGCCGGTGTCGATCAGTCCTTTGAGGACGACCCAGCGGTCGGACACGTTGTGGTCCTGCGCCAGGTAGATCCAGCCCAGGCCGCCGTACGCGATCGCGCCGAGGACCTCGTACTGCCCACCGACCAGCTCGTTCGGCTGCAGCTTCGGCACGAACGAGAACGACGTGCCGCAGTTCTCGCACTTTCCTTCCGCCGCACCGGGCTTCCCGCCGCTGGTGCCGCGGCCGACCTTCGCGCTGCAGCTGCCGCAGAAGCGCTTTTCCTCCGACACCATCGGGTTCGTCAGCACCGCGGACGCCGGGTCGCGCGCCGGGACCGGCGGGACCTCGACCAGGCCGGCGCCGAGCCGGCCGCGGCGCGAGCGGGACGTCCGCGACGACGTCCGCCGCGAAGTGCCGGGGAACGGTCCGGAGCCGGAAACCGCGGCGCTGCCACTGCCACTGCCGGTTCCGGTGCCCGTGCCCGTTCCGGTGCCCGTGTGCCGGCCGTCGCTGCTGCGCTCGGGCAGCACGCTCTCGGTGCCCGGGTCCGGCAGCGCGCCCGGCCCGGGCTCCGGCCGCGGGGCCGGCGGCATGATGCTCTGGGTCTCCGGGGTGGGCACCGCGAGCACGCTCGTCGGCTGCGGCGCGTTCGGATCCACCCGGACGGCCTGCGTCGGCTCCACCGACGGCGCGACCGGCGCGACCGGCGGCGTGCCGGGCGGCGGGGTCACCGGGCTCATCCGGCCCGGCGGCCGGGTCGGGTCGTCCGCGCCCGGGATCTGCCCGCGCACGAAGGAGGAGGACTGGCCGCGCGGCGGCGTCGGCGCTGCCGGCGGACGCCGGACCGGCGCGTGGAAGACGGTGCGCTCGGCGGCGGGCGGTTCGGTGTCGTCGAGGCGGCCGGAGATCGACGGCTCCGGCGTCTCCCACCGCACCGGTGGCGGCGGCTGCCAGCTCGGCGTGGCCACCTGCGGCTCGTCGTCCGGCGCGGCGTGCCGAGGACGGCGCGGCTCCTCAGACACTGCTACCTCCCAGATCCCCGACGACGTACGAGGACCGATCCTAGCCGCGAGCGGCTCACTGGTACTGCGGCGACGGCGGCGACGCCGGCCCCAGCGAGGGCTCCACCCATTTGCGGTAGCTGTCCTGCCAAGCGCCGCTGTTGCGGATGTTGTCGAGCACGGCGTTGACGTACTTGACCATGTCCGTGTTGTCCTTCGGCACGCCGATGCCGTAGTCCTCTTCGGTGAACTGGTCGCCCACGACCTGCAACGTCGGGTCCTGCGCGGCCATCCCGGCGAGGATGGTGTCGTCGGTCGAGACGGCTTCGACCTGGCCCTGCTGGAGCATCACCAGGCAGTCCGACCAGTTGTCCACCGAGACCGGCACCGGCTTCGCGGGGTCCGTCGCGATCTTCGCCAGCGACGTCGACTTCTTCGTCGCGCACACCCGCTTGCCGCTCAAGTCGGCCAGCTTGGTCACCTTCGACTCCTTGGTGACGAGGATCCGCTGACCGGCTTTGTAGTACACCGAGGAGAACTGCACCTTCGCCTTGCGCGCGCAGGTGATGCTGTAGGTCCGGACCACGATGTCGACCTGGCCCTGCGTCAGGACGTCTTCGCGCTGCGACGACGGGATCGCGCGGAACTGCACGCGCCCTTCCGGCGCGCCGAAGATCGCCCGGGCGATCTCGTTGACCATGTCGATGTCGAAGCCCTCGATGTTGCCCGTGGTGGGGTTGCGGAACCCGAACAGGTACGTCGTCTGGTCGACGCCGGCGATCAGCTTCCCGCGTTCCTTGATCTTCGCCATGGTCGAGCCGTCGGGAATCGACGTCCCGCTCGGCGCGAGGCTGGCCTGCGGGTTGCAGCTGGTGTCGGTGCCGCCGCCGGCCGTCGAGTCCGGGCCGCCGACGTGCGCGGGCTGCGGCCAGGCCGCGTTGCTCACCGGCGCCGGGTCGACCGGTTTCCCGGGGCTCCCGCAGGCCGCCGTCAGCACCGCGACGACCGCCAGCGCGCCGATCCGGACCGTGTAACCCCGCCTGCTCACCGGTACTCCCTCAGTCGCTCCCGGATTCCCATGGTGGCCCCCGCCGCGGCGACGATCGCCAGCACGGCCAGGCCCGGCGCGAGGAGCGTCAGCGCGCTGTCGCCGCCGTGGGTGCTGTCGAGGAACTCCTGCCGCCCGACGTCGATCGCGTCCTGGAGGGCGTCGTCGAGCCGCCGGAACGCCGGGGCCGAGCCGTCGGTCTTGTCCTCCAGCACGGCGAAGTCGACGGCTTCCTGGTACTGCCCGGAGTCGTCCTGGGACCGGACCGTCTTGTGCGCCTTGAACCAGTCGTTCGCCGCCTTCGTCGCGTCGACGACCTTCGCGGCGCCGTCGCCGTCGGAAATCAGGCTGCGGGCCTCGCCGAGCAGGCCGCCCTGGCCATCGGCCCCGGCAAGCTGAACGGCGTTGGTGCCGAAGTCCTTTTCGTACGCCGCGCCGTCACCGCGGGCGACCAGCGTCAGCGTCTCGTCCGCGCGGGCCTGCAGCGCGGCGATCCGCGCGCGCACGAGGACGTCGACGCGGTGCGAGCCGTCGTCCTGCCCGGCGCCGACCAGACTGCCCTGCACGACCAGCGCGA
Source organism: Amycolatopsis sp. WQ 127309 (assembly GCF_023023025.1). NCBI lineage: Bacteria > Bacillati > Actinomycetota > Actinomycetes > Pseudonocardiales > Pseudonocardiaceae > Amycolatopsis > Amycolatopsis sp. WQ 127309. The sequence goes on along the minus strand of NZ_CP095481.1, from coordinate 3,065,403 downwards.
CCGCGCCCCACAGCAGCGACAGCACGACCGCGACCGTCGCGACGACGAGCCCGACGTTGAGCAGCCGGTTCGTCCGCCGCGTCAGGTAGATCTGGGCGACGACGAGCGCGGCGAGCAGCGCGACCACCAGGATCGTGGCGAGCCACGGGAAGCCGGTGGCGCTGTCCTGCTCTTCGATCAGCTTCTCGGTGTCGACGCGGTAGAGGTCCTGGGCGGCGGGCAGGATCTTCGCCCGCATCAGCTCGGACGCCTCGCGCAGGTAGGACGCGCCGACCGGGTAGCCGAGCCGGTTGTTCGAGCGGGCCGTCTCGACCAGGCCGGTGTAGACGGGCAGCTGCTGGTTCAGGACGTCGACCGGGCCGGCGGCGTCGGCGACGTCACCGGAGTCCGAAGCGGCCTTCGCGAGCGCGGCGCCGGCCTCGGCGATGTCACGCTCGTAGCGCTGGCGGAGTTCGGGCGGCTCGGTGCCGATGGAGAGGAACGCGCTCGCCGCGGTCGCGTCCGCGTCGGACAGCGAGCGGTAGACCTGCTGCGACGCGGCGGCGAGGGGTTCGCGGTGGTCGATGACGCCGGTGATCGTGTCGTCGCGGTTCTGCACCGACAGCGTCGCGACGAGCCCGGCGACCAGGGCCAGCAGCACCAGCCCGACGGCGATGACGGTGAGCCGGCCGGGGGTGGTCGCGGCGGATCGGATGACCGCGCGTATCCCCTGGCCAGGCAGGTCCAGCAGGCCCAGGAAACCGCTGCGGCCCCCGGCCCGGTCGCGGCCTTCCGGCGGCGGCTTCGGCTTCGGCGGCGCGGGTCCGGACGCGGGCGCCGGGGGACCCGGCGCCGTCGCAGTGCTGGTCATCCCCGATTCCTCCCCATGAGCCTTACCCGCAGAAAGGTAGCCGAGTCGCCGCACGCGCAGCCACCGGCACCGCCCGCTGTCATCAGCACGTGATCTCAGAGTCGGTGAGCGAGCGCATAGCGGACGGCTTCCGCGCGGTGGCGGGCGCCGATCTTCGCGAAGGCGTTGTTGATGTGGGTTTTGACGGTCGCTTCGCCGATGAACAGCTCGCCCGCGATCTCCGCGTTGGTCAGGCCCCGCGCGATCAGCCCGAGGACTTCGGCTTCGCGGGCGGTCAGGCCGTCCGGCAGCTCGGCTTTGGCGCGCGACGCGGGCCGGCCGTCGAGCGCGGCGACGAGCCGGTCGGAGACCGCGGCGGTGAAGATCGCCTGCCCGGCGGCCGCGGAGCGCAGCGCGGCGGCGATCTCGGTGCGGCCGGCGTCCTTGGTCAGGTAACCGCGGGCCCCGGCGCGCAACGCGTCCGCGATCGACGTGTCGTCGGCGTAGGTCGTCAGCACGACGACGGCGGTGCCGGGGTGGTCGCGCCGGATCAGCCGGGTCGCGGCGACGCCGTCCAGCTCCGGCATCCGCAGGTCCATCAGCACGACGTCGGCGGGGTGCGTGACCAGCGCTTCGACGGCTTCGCGGCCGTTGCCCGCCGAGGCCACGACCGTGATGTCGTCGAGCAGGCCGAGCAGCGCGACCAGGCCTTCGCGGACGGCTTGCTGGTCGTCCGCCACGACCACCCTGATCAACTCCGCACCTCCGCGAGCACGCGCCACCGGCCGGCTTCCGGGCCCGACGCCAGGGTGCCACCGGCGAGCGCGAGCCGCTCGCGCATCCCGGCCAACCCGAAACCTTCACCTGTTCGAGTGAAGTCGCTCGTTGTGTTGACGACGTCCAGCCGCACGACACCGGGTTCGTACGTCAACCGCATCCGGACGTCCGCACCCGGCGCGTGCTTGCCCGCGTTCGTCAGCGCTTCGCGCGCGGTGCCGACCAGCGCGACGACGGCCGCCGACGGCAACGGCCGGGACGCGCCGTCGGCGGCGAAAGCCACGGAAACCCCGTGGTCACGGGCGTGCGCGGCCGCCACCGCGGCGAGCGCGTCGGCCAGCGGCAGGACGTCCCGGCGGAGCGCGGCGACGGCGTCGCGGGCCTCGGCCAGGCCGTCGTTGGCCAGGCGCCGGGACCGCCGGACGGCCGCGAGCGCACCGTCCACATCGGACTTCTCGGCCAGCAGCACCTCGGCCAGTTCGAGCTGGACACCCAGCGCCCCCAGCGAATGCGCGAGGACGTCGTGCAGCTCGCGCGCGATCCGGGTGCGCTCGTCGAGCGCGGCGGCGCGGGAGTGCTCGGCCTGCGCGAGCCGCGTCTGCTCCAGCAGCGCTTCCGCCTGTTTCGCCTGCACTTCGTACTGCCGCCGGTTGAGCCCGAGCAGCACGAGCAGGAGCATCACGCCCAGGTCGACGAGCCCGAGGCTCCGCCCGGCGACGGCGTACGACGTCACCGCCAGCACGACGTCGGCCACGCCGACGGCGACGATCGCGGCGACACCCACCGTGACCAGCGTCGCGAGCCGGCCCAGCGCCACGACGGACAGGACGATCGCGGACGAGTCCCCGGACCATCCGAGCACGGCCGCCGGCACCGCACTGGCCACCGCGAGCAGCACCGCCGCCGTCCGCGGCAGCCGGTACGCCACGACGACGAACCCGAGCCAGCACGCGGCCGAGACGCCGTAACAGGCCCAGATCCGCGCGTCCGGCTCGCGCGCGGTCAGCAGCGTCGCCGCGATGAAGAGCGTGCCGAGTGCCTGCACCACCAGCCACGACGGCGCGATGGTGTCCGGCAGCAAGGGCCGCTTCGGCAACACTCCCCCTTACTTGTGGGACAAACTGGTGATCAGCTCGACGAGGATCAGCCGGTAGGCGATGAACGCCACCAGCACGACGACGCCGATCACGGCCAGTGCGAGCACGGTCTTCCCGGTCATCTTTCCCCCACGGTTGTGTTCCGTCGCCTTGGCGATGGCCAGGCGGATGAGATCCGACTTGTTCATGGCGCTGACGCTACGAACGAACCGGGGTGGACCGGGACCGTCGGCGGGTGGAGCCGGGGGTGGAGTTCAGCCGCGGATGGCCGGGGCGAGCGAGTGCGGCAGCACGGCCTCGGCGTTGTCCGGCCGCCGGACCAGCACCTCGACGTCGTCGGCGAAGCGGTAGGGCTTCGCGCCGAGGATGCCGCCGAAGTGCCGGCGCAACCGGGACATCTCGGCGCGGACGGTGACCGTGCGGCCGGCGTCGCCGAACAGGTCCAGCGACAGCTCGGACGCCGAGCGGCCGTCGCGGCGGCTGGCCAGCACGTACAGCATCTCGGCGTGCCGCGGGCTGAGCCGGTGCGTCCAGGTCCCGGCGCCGCCCGAGACGGTCAGCTCGGGCTCGCGCGCCGACCGGACGTCCAGGACGACGCGGGTGGCCGGGGCGGTCTCGGCGTCGGACTCGGTGAGCCGGATCAGCCAGCCGCCCGGCACCGGTTCGACCGCGACGGTGCCGTACGCGGGGAGCCACGCCCGGCCCGGCGCGAGGCCCGCCGGCAGGGCGATCCGGTCGACCGGCGCGAGCCCGGCGGCCGCGGCGACCCAGCCGTGCTCGTCGGCCACGACGGCCGGCTCGCCGACCTTCGCGAGCACCGGGACGGCGAAGCCGCGAAGCCGTTCCAGCTCGGTGAGGTGGGTGGTGCGCAGCTGCGTCTCCGCTAGCCGCGTCACGGCGTCGACCAGCGCCAACGTCGACGCGTGGACGGTCGGGGCCGGGCCGGAGAGGTCGACGACGCCGAGCAGCCGGCCGTCGCGAGGGTCGTGCAGCGGCGCGGCGGCGCACGTCCAGAAGTGCTGGGACCGGACGTAGTGCTCGGCGGAATACACCTGCATCGCGCGGCGCGCGACCAGTGCGGTGCCGATCGCGTTGGTGCCGACGGCCTCTTCCCGCCAGTCGGCGCCTTCGACGAACCCGAGCCGGTCGGCGTGGCGGCTGACCGCGGTGCTGCCGTCGCGCCAGAGCACCGCGCCGTCCGCGTCGACGATGACCATGATGTGCGCGGCCTGCTCGGCGAGGCTGATCAGGCCGCCTCGCAGCGTCGGCATGGCCTGGACCAGGCCACTCGTGCGGCGACGGGCTTCGAGCTGCTCGAACGTCAGCACGGGCGCGGCGGCCCGGCCCTCCGGGTCGACGCCGAGCTTGCGCATCCGTTGCCAGGACGCGTGGATCACCGGCCGCAGCCGCGAGGGCAGCGCCCGGCCGGCCACCGCCGCTTCGTGCACCTGGGCGAGGGCGCGTGCGTGCTGCCGGGGGTCGGCCCCGGCCGGCAACGCTGCCTCGAGGTCCCGTTGACCCAACCGCCGCTCCTCGCGCTCGACCGGCCCCAGTGTGCCGTTTCGATCCCGTGATCGGTAGGTGGGGACGATCTCGCCCTTCAGGTCTTGCCCTCGGCGGCCCCGGTCTCCCGGCTACCCCACGCCTCCGCCGTCGCGTCCATTGTGGACGGCAGGCGAGCTGCGGCGGTACTCCACAACCGCCTTCGCGGCGTTGAGGACCTTCTGCGCGTCCGGGATGTAGAGGTCTTCGAGGGCGTCGGAGAACGGCACCGGCGTGTGCGGCGGCGTCACCATCTCGATCGGCGCCCGCAGCGCGCCGAACGCCTCCTTCGCGACCAGCGCGGAGATGTCCGTCGCGAGGTTGCAGCGCGGCGAGGCCTCGTCGACGACGACCAGCCGGCCGGTCTTCCGGACGCTCGCCAGGATCGTTCCGGTGTCGAGCGGGCTGGTGGTGCGCGGGTCGATGACCTCGGCCTCGACGCCGGTCGCGGCCAGCTCGCCCGCGGCCTGCCGGGCCATCGCGACCATCCGGCCGATCGCCACGATCGTCACGTCGCCGCCTTCGCGGACGACGTCCGCCTGGCCGAACGGGATCGTGTAGCTGTCCTCCGGCACCTCGCCGCTGGTCTCGTAGAGCGCCCGGTGTTCGCAGAAGACGACCGGGTCGTCGTCCCGGATCGACCGGATGAGCAGGCCTTTCGCCTCGTACGGGCTCGACGGCACGACGACCTTGAGGCCGGGGATGTGCGTGAAGATCGGGTACAGGCACTGGGAGTGCTGGGCCGCGGCCCGCAGCCCGGCGCCGTACACCGTGCGGATCACCACCGGCGTCCGCGCGTTGCCGCCGAACATGTACCGGAACTTCGCCGCCTGGTTGAAGATCTGGTCGATGCCGGCGCCCATGAAGTCGATGGACACCAGCTCCGCGACCGGCCGCTGCCCGCGCGTCGCGGCACCGATGGCCGCACCGACGAACGCCGACTCGGAGGCCGGCGTGTCCAGGACACGCCCCGGGAAGAGCCCCTGGACGGCACCGGGGGCGCCACCGAGCACGATGACCGACTCGTCGCGGGCCATCTCCTGCGCGAGTGCCTCGTCGATCGCCTCGCGGTAGCTGATCGTGCGGGCCACGGCGGTCAGTACGACGCGTAGACGTCGGTTTCGAGGTCCGCCCGGGTCGGTTTGGGCGCGGCCTTCGCCTCGGCGACGGCGTCTTCGACGAGCTTCGCGACTTCGGCGTCGATGTCGTCCAGGACGGTTCCGGGCAGCTCACCGCTCTCGGTGACGCGGGCGCGGAACCACGCGAGGCAGTCGAGTCCCCGCTGGTAGCGGGTGAACTTGACCTCGATCAGCGTCGGGCCGCCGCCTTCGCGGGCACGCTCGATCGCCTCGCCGGCGGCTTCGTGCACGGCGAAGAAGTCGAAGCCGTCCACGATCACGCCCGGCACACCGAAGCCGGCGGCCCGGTCGGCGATGTTGTCCGACGCGACGGACCAGCTGCTCGACGTCGCCTCGGCGTACCCGTTGTTCTCCGCGACGAAGATCGCCGGCAGGTTCCAGGCCGCCGCAAGGCTCAGCGCCTCCAGCGTCGTCCCCTGGCTGCTTTCACTGAAGAAGGCCACTCCGACACCGCCGGTGTCCTGCTGTTTCGCGGCGAGCGCGGTGCCGCAGATGAGGGGCGGGCCGGCGCCGAGCACGCCCTTCGAGAGGTCGGCGATGTGCGTCGAACCGCCTTTGCCGTGGCAGGAGCCGGTCCGGCGGCCGTAGATCTCGGCCATCATGCCCTTGACGTCGACGCCCTTGGCGATGCTGTGCCCGCGGTGGCTGCCGGCGATCGCGTCGCGGTCCCCGAGGTGGGCGCAGACCCCGGCGACCGAGGCCTCCTCACCGGCGTGGAGCTGCATGGCCCCGGGGATCTCGCCGGTCGCGAACTCCGCGCGCACCCGCTCTTCGAAGGCCCGGATGGTGCGCATCGTGCGATACGCCGCCCGCAGGGTGTCCGTCATCGTCGGAGCTCCTTCGCTAGTTCGGTTCGCTGCGCAACAGCCCTTTTCGTGCCGCTTCGGCCATCGCGGCCCGGACGTCGACGCACCACGGCCCGTCCGGCTTGAGCTCGACGAACGCGCTCTCCCCGAGCTTCAGTTCGAGTTCGCGCTCGCCGTCGAGCGCGATCACCCCACCCGCCGCGGCCAGCTCGACCCGCATGCCCGGCTGCAGGACGCCCCAGCCCCGCACTCCGACCGGCCGCACCAGCCCCGGCGCGATCGGCGCGTGCACGACGTACGGCGTCTCCCCGACCGGCCCGAGCTGCAGCGCGACGCCGTCCGGGCTCGAGCGCGGGCTCGGGCAGAGCTGGCCGGCCACGCTGGAGAGGCCGATGCCGTCGGGTTCGGCGAAGGTGCAGTACAGCTCGGTGAGCGACGCCGGATCCCACAGCGCCCGCGCGCCGATGTGCCTGCTCAGGGACACGCAGACGTCGACGAGCGCGATCTCGCGGCGGGCCTTGGTGACGACTTCGAGCACGCTGACCCGGTGCGTGACCAGGTCGGGGTCGATCTGCCCGGTGGCGATCAGCCCGGCGGCGAGCCCGGCGACGGTCGCCTCCCGCGTCTGCGGGAAGGCGTTGTTGGTCCCGGTCGAGAGGGCGAGCAGCGGGACGTCTTCGCAGGCCGCGGCCGCGACGCGCGCGGTCCCGTCACCCCCGAGCACGACGATGACCCCGGCGCCGGCCTCGACCATCCGGCGCACGGCGTTGCTGGTGTCCTTCGCGGTGCCGCTGAGCGGATCCTCGTCGAGGAAGTCGACGTGCGGCCAGGTCCCACCCCGCCCGAGAGCCCGCAGCACCGCGGCGGAGATGCCGCCGAGATCGGTCGAGACCATGGCCCGATCGACCCCGGCCACGGCGAACGCGGCCAGCAGCCGCTGGACCATGTTCGCCTTCTCCGCGGTGGGGAACACGGAAGCCTGCGCGACCAGCCGGCGGATGTCCCGCCCCGACGCCGGGTTCGCGACGATCCCCGCCACCGACTCGCCCAACCTGACCTCCCGATTCCCGCGTCGGGTACCAGGAGACTCCTTCAGGTGTGCCGGAGGGAAGGGTTGCAGGGCGTTGCATGTTGCGGGCTGCGTGTAACAAGGCACGGCGAAGATCACAAAGTGGGCCGCGGGCCCGGGCGTGGCGGGGCGTGCCGCCGTCCTCAGGCTCGACAGATCAGTGGATGCGGCCGATCAGCCCAACGGACGCCTGAAGTGAGCAGTGTGGACAGTCCAACCTGGAGCCACACCGCCGGAGAAGAACCAACCGGCCCGCGGCGTCGTGCTCACGACACCAGGCTGGCCACACCGACGTAGGTGAAACCCGCTTCTCCGACCGCGGTCCGGACGTCGTCCTCCACCAGCGCGGCGTCGGCGCGCACCACGACCCGGCCGGTCGGGACGTCGACGTCCACTTCGGTCACTCCGGGCAGAGCGGTGATTTCCTCGGTGACCGACTGCGCGCAGTGCCCGCAGCTCATCCCGGAGACGGTGTACCCGTGCTCGATCATGGGGCGGAGCATACGAAAAGGGCCGCCACCCCGAACGGGTGACGGCCCTTTCCCAAGATCAAAGTCAGATCAGGTTGACCGACGTGGCCTGCGGGCCCTTCTGGCCCTGGCCGATCTCGAACTCGACGCGAGCGTTCTCTTCAAGGGTCTTGAAGCCGTTACCCTGGATCTCGCTGTAGTGAACGAAGACGTCGCCGCCACCGTTGTCGGGGGTGATGAAGCCGAACCCCTTCTCGGAGTTGAACCACTTCACAGTGCCCTGAGTCATAAAAAAGTCTCCATGTGTAACACAAAACAGGAAGCCACTTCGGCAACCCGGGTCAGTACCCGGACGGTTTGCTTCCTCGGCGAGGAGACACTACGCCCGCGGAATTCTGCGAGCGTGAGCTAACACGAACACAAAAATCGACCATCTGAAGTAAAGCACAGGTTGACCTGCGCGGACAACCCGTCTTCACCCGGGAGAGGTGAGCTATTCGCCACTCGCCGGGCGCAGGCCCTCGGCCGAGAACGGCGAACGCCAAGCCGTCTCGTGCTCGGCGACGACGACCGCGTCGTCGTGCGCCTCCGCGCTGGCGCTGAACAGCACCGGTACGACGCCGGACTTCCGCGCTGCTTCGGTCGCGTGCTGCTGATCGGCCACGTCGAAACTCCCCTCGTTCCCTGCCCGCTGCAATGCGGGTCATGACCGTGATGGTGCCATGCGGCACCGACAGAAACCGGTTGTCTCCCGCCGGGACCCGGCCGGGAAGGTTCAGCGGCGAACCACCACCGGAACACCGCCAGATTACCTCAGCCAACGGCCTGCTACCACTGAACATTCCCGGCGTTTCCCGGAATGAAACAGTCCGAAACCGTTACTGGGCGGGAGGTTGCGGGCGCGCTTGACCCAGGAGCGCCGACAACCGCACGTCGGGCGTCACCACATCGGGGTCCGTCCGCACGTCGATGACGCACGGACGCTGCCGCACCAGCGCGCTGGCGATGATCGGCTCGAGCTCCTCACGATCGTCCACCGTGTACCCGGCCGCGCCCAGTCCACGCGCCCACGAAGCGAAGTCCGTCAACGGGATCGACACCCCGGACAACCGGCCGTGGGTACGGGCCTGGTGCATGGCGAGCCCGCCGTGCAGGCCGTTCTGGAACACCACCACCATCACCGGCGCCCGGTAGCGGACGGCCGTCTCGATCTCCTGGCCGGTCATCAGGGTCCCGGCGTCCCCCACCATGGCTACCACGGTCCGCCGCGGTTCGGCCAGTTTCGCCGCCACGGCCGCCGGCACGGCGTAGCCCATCGCGGCGTTGGACGGCCCGAGCTGGCTGCGCGGCGCCGTGAAGCACCAGTACCGGTGCATGAACTGGGCGAAGTTGCCCGCGTCGCTGGTCACGATGGTGTCTTCCGGCGCCAGTTTACGCAGGGCCCGCACGACGTCCACTGGGTGGACGCGGGTGTTGCCGCTGGTGTCGGGCGGGGTCATGAAGGTGTGCACCGCGGCGTTGGCCGCCGAGGCCCGCCGCGTCCGGGGTGACGCCACGGCCCGCAGCTCCCGCAGGAACGGCTCGACCTCGGAGTCCACCCGGAACGTCAGCCCGCGCCGCCGCATGCTGACCTCGATGCCGGTGCCGACCATGACCAGCGTCTGCTGGGCCGTCGGGTAGCGGTAGGCCTGCGTCGTCACCTCGTCGAGCTGGGTGCCGAGCGCGAGCACCAAGTCAGCACGTTCCAAGGCGTCGAGCTGCCGGGCCGGGATGCCGAGCCCGAGGTGCCCGGCGTAACGCGCGTGGTTCTCGGGGAAGGCGTCCTGGCGCCGGAAGGCGTTGTAGACGGGCAGCGCGAGCTCGTCGGCGACCGCGATCAGCTCGTCGCGCGCCGACCGCGCCCGCCCGCCGACGATGACGACCGGGTACTTCGCCTCGTCCACCAGCTGCGCCACGGCGTCCGCCGAACGGCCCAGCGTGCCGGACGCCGGCGGCCGCACCCGCGCCATCGGCTTCGCCGCGTCGTAGGGCATGCCCCAGATGTCGCAGGGCACACCGAGCACGACCGGCCCCGGCCGCCCCTCCTGCGACGTCGTCAGCGCGTGCGCCAGCAGGCTGGGCAGGCTGTCCGGGTCGGTCACGCTCAGGGTCGACTTGGCGATCGACTCGAACATCGCCGTCAGGTCCGATGTCGGCAGCTCACCGGAGCTCCACACCGTCGGGTCGGTGGCCGGCGTCTCCAGCAGCACGACCATCGGCGTCTCGTCCTGGTAAGCCGTCTGGACACCGATCGCCAGGCTCGCCGCGCTCGGCCCCCGGCTCGCGAGGAGCACGGCGGGCCGTTCGGTGAGCTTGCCCTCCGCCTCCGCCATGAACGCCGCGCCGGCGTCGTGACGCGCCGAGACGAGCGTGATCTCCCGCTCGCGTTGCAGCGCGTCGAGCAGTTCCAGGAAGGACTCACCGACCACCGCGTAGACACGGCGGACACGCGCCTCGGTCAGGATCCGTACGGCCGTCTGGGCGACGGTCGCTCCCAGTTGGTATCTAATGAGGAGAGCTTATGCGGGCACCGTTCAGTGCAGTCAAGTGATCTTCGCCGAAACCCGGCAAGGTTGGACCTGAATGTCCGCTTTGACCGACTGGATCCGATCAAGGGAGCGAGGACCCCAGCCTTGGCCGCGACCGAACATGAAACCGTTTTTACTTATGGCGCACCGGCATTGAAGTACGGCACCGGTGCCAGCGACGAGATCGGCTACGACCTGACGCAGTACGGCGCCCGCCGGGTCCTGGTCGTGACCGACCCGCAGGTCGCCGCCACCGGCTGGCCGCGACGCATCGCCGACGGCATCACCGGTTACGGCATCGAGACCGAGATCTTCGACGGCGTACACGTCGAACCCACCGATGTCAGCATGCAGAAGGCGGTTGACTTCGCCCGCGGAACCGGTCCGTACGACGCCTTCGTGGCCGTCGGCGGCGGCTCCTCGATCGACACCGCGAAGGCCGCGAACCTGCTGACCAGCAACGACGGCGACCTGATGGACTACGTCAACGCGCCGGTCGGCGGCGGCCGCGCGCCCGACCGCCCGTTGAAGCCGCTCGTCGCCGTGCCGACGACCACCGGCACCGGTTCGGAGAGCACCACCGTCTGCGTCCTGGACGTGCTGTCCCTGCGCGTCAAGAGCGGGATCAGCCACCTGCGGCTGCGCCCCACCCTCGCCGTCGTCGACCCGCGGCTCACCGTCAGCCAGCCCGCCGGCGTGACCGCCGCGAGTGGCATGGACATCCTGTGCCACGCCGCGGAGAGCTACACCGCCAAGCCGTACACCGAGTTCGACCGCAAGCGCCCGGAGCAACGCGTGCCGTACTGCGGCGCGAACCCGCTGGCCGACATGTTCGCCGAGCAGTCGCTGCGGCTGCTGTCGTGGGCCCTGCCCGCCGCGGTGCGCGACGGCTCCGACCTCAAGGCACGCGAAGCCATGGCACTGGCCGCGACGTTCGCGGGCCTCGGGTTCGGCAACGCCGGCGTGCACATCCCGCACGCGAACGCGTACCCGATCGCCGGGCAGGTCAGGGATTTCCACCCGGACGGCTACCCGGGTGACGAACCCATGGTGCCGCACGGGATGGCCGTCTCGCTGACCGCGCCCGCCGCGTTCCGCTTCACCTTCGACGCGGCGCCGGACCGCCACCGGCAGGTCGCCCGCCTGCTGGCGCCCGATTTCGAGTGGTCCGGCGACGCCGCCGGCCACCTGCCCGCGGTGCTGATCGACCTGATGCGGAAGATCGGCATCCCGGACGGCATCGGTGCCGTCGGCTACACGGAGTCCGATGTGGACTCACTGGTCGAGGGAACCCTGAAGCAGCAGCGGTTGCTGGCCACCGCACCCCGCGAGGCGTCCGAGGAGGACCTCGCCGACATCCTGCGCGACTCGGTGTCCCTGTGGTGAACGGCTACCCACACTGGCAGACGATTCCGTTGCGCTGGAAGGACAACGACGTCTACGGGCACGTCAACAACGTGGTGCACTACTCGCTGATGGACACGGTGATCAACACGTGGCTGATCGAGCAGGGTGGTCTCGACATCGAGACCGGGGAGGTGATCGGGCTGTGCGTCGAGTCGCACTGCGGGTATCACTCATCGGTGTCCTTTCCTGGTTCGCTGCGGGTCGGTTTGCGCGTGGCACACCTGGGGAAGTCGAGCGTGCGCTACGAGATCGGGATGTACGCCGCGGATGAATCACTGGTCGCGGAAGGCCACTTCGTGCACGTGTTCGTGGACCGCGAGTCCCGCCGGCCGGTTCCGGTGTCCGGCAAGCTGCGTGGAGCGTTGGAAGCACTGCAACCCGAATGACGTGCCCCGCCGGCTGATCACCTCCCTCCTGGCGGTGCGGTAGTCCGAGTCGCGTTCCTTCCGTGCTTCCGATCATGCACGACAGCGCCGACACAAGTCGGCGATCGGCGCGAGTTATCCACATGTGGTGACAAGACGGCGAAGTTATCCACAGATTCGCGGCGACGGGTTCCGCGGCGCTTCGACGGCGGTAACGTGGACGGCATTGAAATGTCCACTGTGGACGAGCAAGCAGGTGTTCAGCCGGTCCGGGCGGTACGCGGAACCGGCGACGGCCGCCACGGCGTTTCGGAGCTGGCGGTTGCTTCGGAAGGTGCGCTCGCGGCAGCTGTCGCGCTTCCACCGGCGAGTTCTCCGGCGGATGTCGCGGCACCACCCACGGCGGTAGTGGCAGTCGTGGCACCACGGGCAGGGCCATCCGCAGCAGCTGGGGCGGCACCACCGACCGGGCCATCCATGGCAACTGGCGCGGCACCATCGGCGAGGTCACCGGTGAAAGCAGCGGCAGTCGCGGAACTACTGCCCGAACCACGGGCGGAAGCGGCAACCGCGCCGCCACCGGCGGCAGCCGGCGCAGCACCAACGGCGAGGTCACCCGTGAAAGCACCGGCAGTCGCGGAACTACTGCCCGAACCACGGGCGGAAGCGGCAATCGCGCTGCCACGGTCGCGGCCACCTGCGGCGGCTGGCGCGACACCACTGGCGAGGTCACCGGTGAAAGCAGCGGCAGTCGCAGGGCTACCGGCCGAACCACAGGTGGAAGCGGCAACCGCACTGCCACCTGCGGCAGCTGGCGCGACACCACTGGCAAAGCCATCCGCGCCAGCAGCGGCAGTCGCAGGGCTACCGGCCGAACCACAGGTGGAAGCGGCAACCGCACTGCCACCTGCGGCAGCTGGCGCGACACCACTAGCGAAGCCATCCGCGCCAGCAGCGGCAGTCGCAGGGCTACCGGCCGAACCACAGGTGGAAGCGGCAACCGCACTGCCACCTGCGGCAGCTGGCGCGACACCACTGGCGAAGCCATCCGCGACAGCAGCGGCAGTCGCAGGGCTACCGGCCGAACCACAGGTGGAAGCGGCAACCGCACTGCCACCTGCGGCAGCTGATGCGGTACCACTGGCTGAACCGCCAGCAATAGCTGGCGCGACACCACCGGCGAAGCCACCCGCGCCAGCAGCCGTCGCGACACCACCGGCAGAACCGGCGGCGGTCGCGGCAGCACCGGCCGGACCACCCGCAGCTGCAACCGCGGGTTCCGTGCCGGTGACCCGAACCGCCGCGGACCCAGCGCCTCCGGTGGCCGCTCCCCCGGCCACCGGCGTCGCCCAGGCCTGCATCAGCTCCGCGTAGCGCGGCGACCTGGCCAGCAGGTCGGCGTGCTTGCCCACCGCGGTCTCGCGGCCGTCCATGACCAGGACACGGTTCGCGCGCAGCGCGGACGACAACCGGTGCGCGATCACCACCAGCACACCACCCCGCGCGGCGAAGGCCCGCTCCGCGCGGGCTTCCGACACCGGGTCGAGATGGGAGGTTGCTTCATCGAGGATCACGAACCGCGCCGAACCGGCGTACACCCTGGCCAGCGCGAGCAACTGCGCTTCGCCCGCGGAGATGCCTTCGCCACCGTGGCCGATCTCGGCGTCGAGACCGCCCAGTCGCTTCAGCAGCGTGCCCGCGCCCACCGCGGTCGCGGCGGCGGCGAGTGCGTCGTCGGCGGCTGACGGTGCGAACAGGGCGATGTTGTCGCGGACCGTTCCCGCGAAGACGTACGCCTCCTGCGGGATCAGCGCGACGAGCTCGTGGCGCAGCGCCCTGGGCACGTCCCGGACCGGGACGCCACCGAGCAAGACTCGGCCTTCCTGCGGCGTGAGCATGCCGGTCAGCAAGCCGGCCAGTGTCGACTTGCCGATCCCGCTCGGGCCGACGACGGCGAGGTGCTCCCCCGACCGCAGCCCCAGGTCAAGCCCGCGGACCACGGGTTCGGCCGTCGCGCCCCAGCCGAACGTCAGGGCGCGGACGCGGACCTCGATGCTGCGTGGGGTCGCCGTGCCGTCCGGACGTTCCGGCAGCTCGGCCGTCTCCGCGAGCCGGCGGAGTGCGACCAGCAGGCGGAGCACGACGGTGCCGGCCGTGGCCGCCAGGCCGCGCAGGGCCGGCTGCATCGTCGTGGCCAGGTAGACGAGCGCGCCCAAGGCCGCGCCCGCGGTCAGCTCGCCGGTGGCCACCAGACCCGGGGCCAACCACAGGGCTAGCAGCAGCGGCGCGAACCCGCCGAGCGAGATCACCAGTGACCGGAGGGCACTGGACCGCGCCACCCTTGTCGCGGCCGTGGCTTGGGCGTCGACCGCGTTGTACATCGCCAGCGCGGCGATCGGCTCGGCACCGCAGGCGACGACGTCGCGCATCCCGGCCAGGGATGCGCCGGCCGTCGCGGCCGTGTGCTCGTCGGCCAGGGCCAGCGCGCGCTGACGACGAGCCAACGAAGGGAGGAGACAACCGAACACGACCAGGGAGGCGATCACCGGCACCGCGACCGGGAGCACCAGCGCACCGGCGACGGTCACCAGACCGGCGAGCGCCGAGGCCGTCGTCACCAGCATGGCCCGGGCCTGCACCAACAGGCCCGCGGTCGCGTCGCGGACCACCTCGACGTGCTGGGTGATCCGGGCGACGCCGCTCGAGTCGGGCTGGTTGCGCGACGGGGACTCGTCGTGCAGCACGCCCCGCACGACGGCCGTCACGAGCGCGTCGCGCAGGGGTTCGACGACCTTGCCGAGCTGGTGCCAGACCATCCGCGAGCCGAACGCGCCCAGCACCGCGGCCAGGCCGAACAGCGCCAGCCAGCCGAGCCCGGTGCGCGGGTCGCCGACGGCGAAGCCGCGGTCCACGGACAGCTCGACCAACCGACCCGAAAAGAAAGCAGGGAGCCCTTCGAGCACCGAACACACGAGCAGCACGACGCCGCCACGCCACTGCCCGGTGAGCGCGGACCAGTACAACCGGCGCAGGCTCACTCGTCGTCCTCCGTGAAGACGCCGCGGTACCCCGGCTCCTGCCAAAGGGCCGCGTGCGGGGCGACCGCGCGGACCCGGCCCTCCTCCAGCCAGACCACGAGGTCGGCGCGGGCGGCGGTGCCGGCCCGGTGGGTCACGACGACGCGCGTCCGACCAGGCAGCGCGCTCGCGAGCGCGCGCTCGACCGCGGCCTCGGTGACGGTGTCGAGGCTGGCCGTCGCGTCGTCGAAGATCAGCACGCGCGGCTGGTGCACGATGGCCCGGGCCAGCCCGAGGCGCTGGGCTTCGCCGCCCGACAACGGCGTCTCGGCCAGCGGGGTGCGGTAGCCGTCGGGCAAGCGGACGACGACCTCGTCGACCTGCGCGGTCTGGCAGGCGTCGCGGATCGCGGCCTCGCCGGCCCACGTGCCGTAGCCGACGGCGTCGGCGACCGTCGCGCCGAGCAGCGCGGGGCGTTCGAACGCGTAGCCGATCACCGCGCGCAGCTCCTCGCGGCGGACACGGGCGAGCGGACGTCCGTCGAGCAGGACCTGGCCCTCGTCGGGCGTGACCAGCCCGCCGAGCACGCCGGCGAGCACGGACTTCCCCGCGCCCGACCGGCCGACGACGGCGAGGCACGTCCCGCCGGCGATGGTCAGGTCGACCTCGGCCAAGGCGCCCGTGACGCCGACGTGACGGAGGTCCAGGGTGCCGTCGCCGGGCAGCAGCGGGAGCTTGCCGTGCGCGGGTTCCGGCTCGTCGAGGACTTCGGCGAGCCGTTCGGCGCAGCCGCGCGCCCGCGACAGCATCGTGAGCAGCGGGATCTGGGTGACCAGGCCGAGGGCGAGCGCGACGTAGCCGAGCACCGCGACGACGTCGCCGACGCTGAGCCGGCCGGCGAGCACGCCGAACCCGGCGGCGGCCAGCACGGCCAGCTCGACCGCCGGCGTGAGCAGCCCGGCGCGCCAGACCATGCGGGCCTGCGTGCGCCAGATACCCATCCCGGCCAGGGTCAGCTTCGGCAGCGGGCGCAGCACGCGTTCGGCTTCGCGGTCGGCGGTGCCGGACGCGGCGATCGTGCGCAGGCCGACGACGGCGTCGACCATCCGGGCCGCGAGCTCGCCGGAAACCTGTTGGTAGGCAAGGACATCGTCGGCGGTGTGCTTGAGATGACTGCGAGCGAGCAGCAACGCGAACGGGATGCTGCCGAGGAACACGAGCGCGAGCCGCCAGTCCAGGAACGCGAGCAAAACCACCGCGCCGGACGAGATGACCAGCATCGAGCCGCACTGGACGACGATCGTGACGATGCCGCCGGCGCCGACGCAGTCGCCGGTGAGCCTGCTGATCGCGTCGCCCTCGGCGAACTTCGACCGCGTGCCGAGCGCGAAGAGCTTGTCCGACAGCGTGCGGCGCAGCCACGCGGACGCGGTCGCCGTCACGCGGGTGGTCAGGATCCCGCCGACGACGTCCGCGGCGATTTCCGCGCCGCCGACGAGCAGCAGCCACGAGACTTCAGGCCAGCTGGGACGGCCCGCGACGACGGCGTCCACCGCGGCCGCGAGCGCACTGGGCAGGAGCAGCCCGGCCGCGGTGGCGACCAGGGCCGTGACGACGATGGCGGCGAGTCTCGGTCGATCGAGGCCGGCCACCCGGGCCAGCAGCCGATCGGCGGAGCCGCGCATCTCACTCCTTCGGACGAGGTTCCGCGAAGGCGGAACCGGGGCCACAATGAACGTGCGGGAGCGGCGCACTTGGCCTGTGCCGCTCCCGCACTGTTCACCTAGGCACTACTTGCGTGCGATCCGCCAGGTCAGTGGCAGGTCAGCAGCGAGAGCGTGCTGTTGGTGCAGGAGGCCAGCAGGCTCAGGTTCGACGGCGCGCCGCCGCCGCCACCGTGACCACCGTTGAGCACCTCGGGGGTCTCCAGGGCCTGCAGCTCCAGAACGAGTTCCATGGTGTTCCTTTCGATTGTTCTTCGATTCCGCCGGTCCTCAGCGACCGGAGGTGTGGGGGGACGGCGTGCTGCCCAGGAAGGGCAGCACCTCCTTGCCGTCCAGGAGGCCGGCGAGCGAGAGGAGGATCCCCGCGCCGCCGGTGGTGACGTCCATCGACAACCGCAGCAGCTGGTTGCCGGGGAAGGCAAGCCCGCCGCGGAACGGCACCGCGTACCAGGCCAGCCGGGCCAGGTGCAGGTCGATCGCGTCGCGAACGCGTTGCTCGGGTTCGGCGCCCATGCCGAGCGCGACCGCGAGCCCGGACCGGCCGTAGAGCAGGCCGGGGTGGATGACGAACTCGCCGCGGCACGACTGGCGCAGCTCGGGCAGGCTCTCGCAGGCGTCGGCTTCGGGCCGGTGCCGCGCCAGCTGCTCGGCGACCATCAGGATGCCCGCGCTGCCGATGCCGGCGTACGGGAGCGTGCGCGTCGCGCCGTCCCGGACCTGCAGTGACGCGTCGTCGGCGAGCACGCATTCTTCGAGGTCACGGCTGAGCGCCTGGTCCGCGAACGCCAGCCAGGCGGGCTCGCCGGTGCGCTCGAACAGCCGGATGAACAGCAGCGCCGGCCCGGACCAGCCGGACAGCAGGCCCGCACGGGCGAACTTCCCGGGCGGCGCCGCGGTTTCGAGCGCCTCGGCCAGCCGGACGGCGGTGGTGAGCGCTTGCCGGCCGAACTCGTTGTCCTGCCGGGCCGCGGCGAAATGCAGCAGGGTCAGCCCGATGCCGGCCAGCCCGCCCTCGAGCGCGTGGTCGGTGGTCTGCTCGACGAGCCGCGCCGACGACGCCAGCAGCCGGCTCGCCTCGTCGTGGTGCCCGAGGTTCTCCAGCACGTAGGCGATGCCGTAGCTGCCGTCGTAGAACCCGGGCCGGGTCGGCGGGTCGCGGCGGACCGACTCGATCAGCCAGTGCTCGTGCTCGGGGAACCGTCCGACGCCGGTGACGTCGAGGGCGTGCAGCACGCCCGCGGCGCCGACGCCGAAGCAGGCGCCGCCGACCCGGAACTGCTCGATGTCGCCGGGGAAGAGCCGGTCCTGGCGCTGCGGTGTCGCGCTCGCGAGGATCGCCTCGGCGATCTGCTTGCGGACCAGCGGCCAGTCGGGTTTCTCCTGGTCGAGCTCGGTGTGGACCGGTGCCGGCTCCGTGGATTTCGCACGCGGAGCCAGCACCGCGACTGCGGCGTCGGCGTAGCCCTCGGGCAGGCCGAACCGGCGTTCGACGAAGTCGGCGATGCCGCGCAGCTTCGCCGGCGCCAGCTCCAGCAGCGCGGACAGCGGCAGGAAGAGCCACAGCCGCAGCGCCGCGAGAGCGTGCTCGTCGATTTCGAAGCCGACCCGGTCGGCCGGCGCGCGGAAGCCCGGCGCGCCGAGCGCGGGCCGTTCGCCGGACTCGACGTCGGCGGCCATCTCGAAGTCGATCAGCGAGACGCGGCTCTCGTCGTCTTCGTCGATCAGGATGTTCAGCGCGTGCAGGTCACCGAAGACGAAGCCGCGGGCGTGGATCGCCTCGACCGTCTCCTCGACCTTCGCCAGCACGGCCAGCGCGCGTTCGGCGTAGGCGGTGAGGTCGGCTTCGGTGGTGTCGCGCCTGGTCAGCGGGTAGTTGCGGGCCAGCCAGTTGCCGAGCGACGTGCCGGGCATGTACTCCATGGCGAGGTAGTGGTGCTCCCAGACGGTGAACTGTTCGATGGTGCGGGGCACCCCGGGGATGCCGGTGAGCTTGTCGAGCACGTCGTGCTCGCGCCGCAGCCGTTCGACGGCGTCGATCTGGGCCCGGTCCAGCCCGGCGTGGGGCCGCGCCTCCTTGAGGACGACCTGGTCGCCGCCCGCTTTCGGGTCCGCCAGGTAGACGCCGCCGCCGTTTGAGAAGTGCAGGGAACTCGTCACCTGGTACGGGAACTGCGACGGGTCGCCGGCCTTGCGCGCCGTGATGCTGCTCTGCAGGCAGGCCGGAATCTTCACCCAGTCGGGGACCGAGAACGTGGGTTCCCGTTTGTCCGGCACGAGCCTGCCGTCCGGCTTGCGGATCGCCAGGACGCGGTTGCCGTCGTGTTCGACCCACTGCTCGGCGAATCCACCGTAGCGGACGTACAGCGGGCCCGCACCGTAACGCAGGTCGCTCAGGATATAGGCCCCGTGCTCGCCTTCGAGGCGCACCGAAAGATCGTCGAGCACCCGCTTGAGCTCGTCTTCATTCGCGGGATAAATCGTGATCAGTTTCCCGCTGCCGTCGCGGGGCGCGTATTTCGAGTTCCGGGCGAGCAGGATCAACGGGGAGCGCAAGTGCTTGTAGGCGACCCGGTACTCCAGACAGTACTCGTGCACCCGCAGGAGCACCCGCCGAGCGTTCCCCAGGCCGGCCGAGACGTGGATTTTCCAGCCCTGACCGGGAAGTTCCCGGCCTTCGGGGTGCAGGACCCGCCACACGCCGCGCTGGGCCTCGATCCAACCGGCGTCCGGTGCGGGCAGGGCCGTGGCGTACTCGTCGACCGACGCACCGATTTCCTGTTGTTCGTCGTAGAACAACGGATCGGCGAAGCAAAATGCTTCGTAGCGCAGGTCCATCGAGATTGCCCCTCTGTGCGTTCCCCGGTGCGGCGTGGCCCGGGACGAGGAATATTCCCCCATGCCGAGCGGTCCCGCGCCAATCCGCCAACCCGGGGGTTCAACTGGGCTATCCGAGGTAGGCAAAAGCGACACTTACCAGGCAGTAGCTGAACACTGCGTGATTTCCACCAGGCAACCAACCACCCTGTCGGGGTGTAACACGAAGGTTTTTCGTCATTCCCGCAGGTCCGAACAAGAGCCCGCCGGAATAAACCGCCGAATTGGCAGAATGCCATCAAGGACACCTGGTGATCAATTTTCCCGGTATCGCGAGGTCAGGTCGGTTGTCCGGTCCACTGTGGATCACCCGGACGTGGCCCGCGCCACGCCCGCGGCCCTCGCTCGGCGGGCCGGCCGGTACCCCGGAGTAAGTTGACGCCCGCGGACCGGAAGGAGGAACTGGTGATCTTCGGATTCGCCGTGACGGTGGCCGTGGCCGCCACGCTCGTCGCGCTCTGGAGCTTCGTCCAGTCGGCCCGCAACCGGGAGCCGGACAACGCGCTCCTGATCGCGCTCGCGGTCATCGAGGTGCTGCTGGTCGTCCAGCTGGTGATCGGGATCGTGCTGCTCGCCGGCGGTGAGCGCCCCGGCAGCCTGGCGACGTTCCTCGCCTACCTGATCGGCTGCCTGGTCGTGCTGCCCGCCGGCGCCGCCTGGGCACTGGCCGAGCGGAGCCGGTCGAGCACGGTCGTGCTCGGCATCGCCTGCCTGGCCATCCCGGTGATGGTGCTGCGACTGAACGAGGTGTGGAGTGGAGCAACAGCGTAGGACGGCCACCGGCCCCGGACGGGTGCTCGTCGCCGTGTACGCGATCTTCGCGCTGGCGGCGACGTCGCGTGCGGGCGTCCAGATCAGCACGAAGTTCCACGAAGCGCCGCTCGCGTACATCCTCTCGGCGTTCGCCGCGGTCGTCTACATCGTCGCGACGATCGCACTGGCCCGCCGCGGCGACGGCTGGTGGCGCGTGGCCCTGACGGCCTGCTCGATCGAGCTGCTGGGCGTCCTGACCATCGGCACGCTGAGCATCGTCGACGCGGCCGCGTTCCGGCACCCGACCGTCTGGTCGGTCTACGGCGAGGGTTACCTCTTCATCCCGCTGGTCCTGCCGGTCATCGGCCTGTACTGGCTGCGCAAGACGGCCCCGACGCGCGTCACGGCCTGACGACGCGGTCGAGCAGCACGCCGGCCGTCGACGCGTCCGACCCGGGATCCCCGCCCTCGGGGTTGAGCACGGGAACAATAGGTAGCCCTCCTCCCGGAAATAATTGAGGGTTCGCCGGACGACTTTCGTCGGTTCCGGAAATTACCCGAACAATCGGACAATCCTCACGTTCGGTCCCCACCGGCCTTTTCCGTGCGGGTCTTCCGCACCCATGAGGAGTGAGCGTGAAAGTACGCTTCGGCAAATTGGTCCTGCTCGCCGCCAGTACGGCATTGGCGGTGGTCGGTCTCGCCGGCCCCGCGACGGCCCAGACGTCGATCATCGGCGGCAGCAACGCGTCGAGCGGCCCCTGGGCGGCGCGGCTGTTCGTGAACGGACAGCAGAACTGCACCGCGACGATCATCGCGCCGCAGTACATCCTGACGGCGAAGCACTGCGTCAGCAGCGCCGGCACGTACACGTTCCGGATCGGCAGCCTGGACCAGTCCAGCGGCGGCACGACGGCCACCGGCTCGACGATCACCCGCTACAACGGCGTCGCCGACCTGGCGATCGTCCGCCTGACGACGTCGGTGAGCGCGACGTACTCGCCGCTCGGCAACGTCGGCGACGTCTCGGTCGGCCAGAACGTCTCGGTCTACGGCTGGGGCGCGACGAGCCAGTGCGGCTCCGAGATCAACTGCCAGTCGCGGTACCTGAAGGTCGCGACGGTCCGGGTGAACTCCATCGGCTGCAGCGACTACACGGGCGGCGTGGCGGTGTGCGCCAACCGCGTCAACGGCATCACCGCGGGCGGCGATTCGGGCGGCCCGATGTTCGCCTCGGGCCGCCAGGTCGGCGTCGCCTCGACCAGTGACAGGTCGAACAACACGGCGTACACGAACATCACGCGTTACCGCAGCTGGATTTCCCAGGTGGCCGGAGTTTAGTTTCCCGGCAAATCCCGCGGCCGGAAGAATGCGGTCAGCTGGGCCCGGTCGAGCCGGGCCCAGCTTTCCGTGACTTCGAATACCGCGACGGCACCGGTCGGGAACGCGTCGATCGCAGTTCTTCCGGCAAGCTGGAAAGTCACTTCGCTGACACTGGGCTCGTGCCCGACGATGGCGAGCCTGGTGACGTCGTCGGGTGTTCGACGCGCGATCTCCAGGTAGTCACCGCCGTAGAGCGCATCGTCGTACTCGACCGGCGGCTGCTGTTCGAACTCCCCGGAGACGAGCTGCCAGGTCTCCCGCGCCCGGCGGGCGGTGGAGCAGCGGACACGCTCGGGCAGGTAGCCGTGTTCCTTCAGCCAGCGCCCGGCCTTGGGAGCGTCCTTGAGCCCGCGCGGCCCGAGAGGACGTTCGTGGTCGTCGACACCTTCCGGCCAAGCCGACTTGGCGTGCCGAAGGACGAGAAGCAACCGGGTCTGATCCACGTCACGACCTTCCCACAGGCACCGGCCGCACTCGACGGCTCGCGTGGAGACAGTCGGCCACCGATCGGTTCCGGTCCACGCGCGAAGCCTCCCACGCAACCGTGCCCGCCGGCGACGTGATAGCCGCCGAGCAGGGAACTCGAGTGGGCCGCCTGGGGCTCGAACCCAGAACCTACGGATTAAAAGTCCGCAGCTCTACCAATTGAGCTAACGGCCCGTGCTACCAGCTTAGCCGGGGCCCGCTCAGCCGCCCTCCGCGGGTGGATCAGGCCGCCTGGAAGGTCAAGACTGGTCTTGGCCGGCGGTGGTGCTCATGATGGCGTCCATGCCTGACGACGCCGGTTCGCTGCTGATCCTCACGGGCCCGCCCGGGGCCGGGAAGTCCACCGTTGCCCAGATGGTCGCCTCGGAGGCTGCGCGGGCGACCGTCCATCTGCACACCGACAGCTTCTACGTCTGGATCCGGACCGGGTTCGTGCCGCCGTACCTGCCCGAAGCCGCGCGGCAGAACGAGATCGTGCTCGGCGTGCTCGCCGACGCCGCCTGTGGCTACGCCCGTGGGGGTTATGACGTCGTCCTCGATGGCATCGTCGGGCCGTGGGCACTTCAGCCGTTCCGCGACGCCGTCGAGCGGGACGGTCTGGACCTGTTCTACGTCGTGCTACGACCGAGTCTGGAAGTGACCCTCGCGCGCGGGACCGCTCGTGAAGGACGGGAGCTCACCGAGGTCGAGCCCATCAAGGGGATGCACGGCGCGTTCGCCGCGCTGGGTGAGCTCGAGCGGTTCGTGCTGGACACCTCCGAGCAGAGCGTCGAGGAGACCGCGTCCGCCGTGCGGCACCGGGGCCGCACGGCGGACTTCGCGCTCTGAAGCTCCCTTATGGACGGATCAGCACGTCACGTACAGGCCCGTGTACGCCGTGCACTTCTTCGACGCCGCGTCGTTGGCCGTGTTCGGGTCGGCCGGGGTGCTCGCCGCGCGCTGGGCCGTGGCCGTGAACGCGCCCCAGGCGAGGATGCCGCCCTCGGACGTGAACTTGGCCGTCGCCGAGGCGCCCGGGGCGAGGGTGCCGATCGTGCAGCTCAGCGTCGCTCCGGTCTTGGTGCAGCCGGTCGTCGAGATGACCGAGCGGTTCGCACCCGGGTTGACCGTCACGCGGACGCCGGTCGCCGCGGCCGGGCCGGTGTTCGAGGCCGTGACCACGTAGTCGACGCGGGCGAACACACCGATGCGCGGGGTGGCCGTGAGCGCGACCTTGACGTCGGCCTTCGGCGCCGCCGTGATCGTGACGGCCGGGCCGTCCTCGACGCCGAACGCGTAGTTGTCGCCCGCGAACTGGTGCTGCAGCGTGAACTGGCCGCCGGTGGCGTCGTCCTTGACCTTGAAGGTGAACGTCACCGACCCGCTCTCGCCCGGGCCCAGGTCACCGACACCGCCGCGGTAGCTGCTGAAGTACGGCCCGCACGGCGCGATCGAACCGGTGCACGACACCAGGTCCACCAGGTCGACGATCGGCGATTCCTTGGTGTAGACCGCCGCTTTCGCCCCGGTGACCGTGAAGTCGGTCGGGTTGTAGAGCTGCTCCGTGACCGTGAACGTGTCGCCGGCGTGGAGGCTCGTGTCGCTGACGTCGATCGCGCTGGCGGGCGGGGCCGCGGACGCGACCGCGGGTGCCGCCAGCATGACCGCCGCGGCCAGCGCGGCCAGAACGGCGGCTCTTCGACCGGTTCGCTCCATAGTTTGTTCTCCTGTTTCCGAACCGAAGGGTGCCGCTCCGACCGGTGGGGACTGGTACCGCGCAGCAGGTGACGAAGATCAGATCGCCACTCCCGAAGATTCGTTACCTGGTCCGCGAAACCGTGTCTGAACTGGGCTTATCGGCCGTTGCCCGGTCACCGGCCGGCGCCGCGAACCGAAATTGTCGTACCCCTCTGGCACGCTCCGCACATGACCGAACACATCGTCTACGGGCCGCGGCTCACCGGTGAGCGCGCCGAGCTGACCCAGGTCGCGGGCGAGCTGCAAGCTCTGACCGAGACCGTCGACTACTACCGGCGCACGTTCGAGCTGAAGTGCGCCGGACTGGCTCCAGCGCAGCTGTCGAAGCGCTCGGTATCGCCGTCGACGCTGTCGCTGCACGGGCTGCTGCGGCACCTCACCGGCGTCGAACGGTGGTGGTTCCGGATCCAGTTCGCGGGCGAGGACGTCCCGAACCTCTACACCTCCGACGACGACCCAGACTTCGAGTTCACCGTGCTGGATGGTGACGTCGAGGAGGCGTTCGCCCTGTGGCACGCCGAATGCGAGCGGTCACGAGCGATCGTCGCGGCGAGCACAGTGGACTCGACCGGCACCCGGATCAGCACCGGCACGCCGTTCACCTTGCGCTGGCTGATGTTGCGGATGGTCGGCGAGTACGCGCGCCACTGTGGACAAGCCGACTTGATCCGCGAACGGGTCGACGGCGTGACGGGCGAGTGATCAGGCTTTGCGGAACCGAAGGAGGAGACCGGACACGAGCGGAACGACGATCCAGCAGGCGTAGGCCCACTGCGTGAAGAAAGCGACCGGGATCGACACGGCGAAGGCGGCGATCATCACGCCGGACCCGCGGTAAGTCCTGCCGAAGAGCTCCGGCGGGGTGTCCGTGCGGTACAGGTGGTGACGCTGGATCTGCCAGACCATCAGGAGGAACGCGGTCATCGCGATGACCTGCACGACGGCGTAGAAGACGAAGCGGAATTCGAACGCGCCGTCTTCGCCGATCACCTTCGTGGCGAAGGGCATGATCACCTGCATCAGCAGCCAGCTGAAGCTGATCCTGATCAGGCCGGCGTTCACCGTGGTGACGTGCTCGAACAGGCGGTGGTGGGCACGCCAGTGGCCGCCGATGACGGCGAAACTGATCAGGAAGGAGACGTATTCGGACTTGTGATCGCCGAGTGAGCGCAGCAGCTCGGTGCCGGTGATGCCCTCCGGCAGCGGCAGCTCGAGCGCGAGCAGGGTGATGGCGATGGCCACGACGGCGTCGGAGAAGAAGACGAGCCGCTCGGCGGCGAACAACCGTTCCTCGGATGCGGCGGCGGTGTCTTCGCCGGGTGTGGCGTCACTCATGGACGGAGAGCGTGCCAGACGCGACCGGGTGACAGCGGCGGAGGTCGTCTGACGTTCTCGGTGAGCCCGTTGCGCTTCCGGACGGCTTGCCTGGGTGAGGCATGCCCGCGCTCTTCGGCTGGTTCGCCTCGGTGAGTCCGCACGCGCCTCCGGCTGACGCGGCTCGGTGGCCCACGCTGACGGCGACTCGCCTTGGTGAGGCGCGCCCGCGGCTTCGGCTGGCTTTGCCCGGCGAGGCACGCACGCGGCTTCGGCTGGCCTTGCCCGGTGGGGCACGCTCCCGTCGACGGCTCACCGCCTGGCGAGGCACGCTCTGGCTCTCGGCTCACCGGCTTGGCGAGGCATGGCGGCGCTCTCGACGTACTGGCCTGGCGAGGCACGCTCACGCCTTCGTGTGCTGGTCTGGCGAGGCACGGCCGCGCCCTCGGGCTTACCGGCCTGGCGAGCGACGCTCGCGTCTCGACTGACCGGCTGGCGAGGCGAGGCACGGTCGCGCCTTCGGGGACTGCTCGGCCGGGCGGGAGGGCGGATGCGTGCGATGCTGGCGCTATGACCGTCGACCCCGATTCCGGGCTGTTGTCTCCGGTGCGGGCCGGGACTCCGGCCGAGACGTCGACCGGTGACGGAGCCTGGCTGCGCGCCATGCTCGATGCCGAAGCGGCGCTGGCGAGGGCGCAGGCTCGGCTCGGCACCGTGCCTCCGGCGGCCGCGGATGTGATCACCGAGGCGGCGGCTAGCGCGCGGATCGACGTCGTCGAGCTGGCGCGGGGGGCGCGGGCTACCGCGAACCCGGTCGTCGGGCTGGTCAAGGCGCTGACGTCGGCCGTCGGCGCGGTCGCGCCTGAGGCGGCCGAGTACGTGCACCGTGGCTCGACCAGCCAGGACATCTTCGACACCGCGATGATGCTGGTCGCCGACCGGACGCTGCGTCCGCTCGCCGATGACCTCGACGCCACGGCTGAGGCGCTGGCCGATCTGGCTCGCGCGCACCGGGACACGGTCATGGCCGGGCGGACGCTGACCGCGCACGCCGTGCCGACGACGTTCGGGCTCAAGGCCGCGGGCTGGCGCCGGCTGGTGCTGGACGCGGCGGTCCGAGTCCGGCGCGTACTGGACGGTGGGCTGCCGGTCTCGCTGGGTGGCGCGGCCGGAACGCTGGCGGCGTACGTCGAGTACGCGCGCCTCGCCGACGCCGAGCGTGCTGACGGAGGGCTCGGCAACGGCGGGCATGCCGCCGGCGTGCCCGCCGACGCTGGATCTGCCGGTGCCGGGACTGTCGGTGCGGTGCCGGCCGCTGGCGTGCCTGCCGACGATGGACTCGCTGACGCAAGCGTGGCCGGTGCCGGGGCTGCGGGCACCAAGCCTGCGGGCGTCAGCGCGGCCGACGGTGACTATGCGCAGCGGCTGACTGCGGCCTTCGCCGAGGAGACCGGGTTGGCCACGCCTGTGCTGCCGTGGCACTCGCTGCGGACGCCCGTCGTGGACCTTGCCGGTGCGCTTGCGTTCACTGCCGGTGCGTTGGGGAAACTGGCGGTCGACGTCGAGACGCTTACTCGGACCGAGCTGGGCGAAGTCGCTGAGCCGGCCGCAGCTGGGCGGGGTGGGTCTTCCGCGATGCCGCACAAGCGCAACCCGGTGCTGGCGACGTTGATCCGCTCTGCCGCGCTGCAGGTGCCTGTGCTGGCTGCAGGGGTTACGCAGTCGATGCTGGCCGAGGATGAGC
This sequence comes from Amycolatopsis sp. WQ 127309, assembly GCF_023023025.1. NCBI lineage: Bacteria > Bacillati > Actinomycetota > Actinomycetes > Pseudonocardiales > Pseudonocardiaceae > Amycolatopsis > Amycolatopsis sp. WQ 127309. The sequence goes on along the minus strand of NZ_CP095481.1, from coordinate 3,038,303 downwards.
GTTCGGCCGGGGTTTGGCATGCCGAGTGGCAGCTCGTCCGGGAGTGTCTGCGGCTGACCGGGGGTGCTGCTTACACGGCCGTCGAGTTGGCGCGGGGGTTGACCGTGCTGCCTGAGCGGATGCGGGACAACTTGGCGTCGACGCATGGGCTGATCGTCTCCGAGCGGTTGTCGGCTGCGCTCTCGCCGCTGCTTGGGAAGGCGGCGGCCAAGGAGTTGCTCGGCGAGGCGTCCCAGCGCGCGGTTCGTGAGGACCGGCCGTTGCGCGAGGTGCTGGACGAGCTGCCCGCGGTCACCGGTGTGCTCACCCCGGCGGCGCTCGACGCGCTCCTCGACCCGGCCGGCTACACCGGCGCGGCGGCCACGCTGGTCGACCGGGCCCTGGGCGACGGCGAACCGGCGGGCAACGCAGCGGCCACGACGGCGGGCAAAGCACCAGCCACCACGACGGGCGAGGCTGCGGCCACGACGGCCGACAAAGCCGCGGGCCGCGACGCGTAGTAGAGGACCGCACCTGGCCGCGTGGGCGGGCTCAGGGGGCCCGACCTGCGTCGGAAGGTTCGTGAAAATACTTTGAACCGCCTCCGCGGAGTGTCCGTGTAGTGGGTATCAGGCAGCCGCACCGAGCGGCGGACAATCCCAACGGACACAAGGAGAACTTCCATGCTTCGCACGCGCATCGCCGTCTCCGTCGCCGCTGCGGCAGCCGGGCTGGCAGTGCTCACCGCTTGCTCGGGCGCCGAAACCGCACAGCCCGTCATCGCTCCGGCGGCGGCTGGTGGCACCGGTGGCGGCCAGCTGGGCAACGCGGCCCCGGCATCGAACGAGTCGAAACTCGTCGTCGCCGATGTCGCCGCTGTGGGACAGGTACTGACCGACCAGAACGGCATGACCCTCTACCGCTTCGACAAGGACACGGCCAAGCCGCCGAAGTCCAATTGCGACGGTGACTGCGCCAAGGCTTGGCCGCCGATGCTGGCCACCGGGGACGTGCAGGTCCAAGGCGTCGACAAGAGTCTCGTCGGGAAGGTGACCCGGACCGACGGCACCGAGCAGATCACCGTCGGCGGGTGGGCGCTCTACCGCTACGCCAAGGACGCCAAGGCCGGTGACGCGACCGGCCAGGGTGTCGGTGGCGCCTGGTACGCCTCGAACGCCAAGGGTGGCAAGGCCGGCCAGCAGGCCGCGACCGGGACCGGCACCGAAGCCGGCGTCGTGAAGCTCAGCGCCACCAAGATCGACGGCCTCGGCGACGCGATCACCGACCAGAACGGCATGACGCTCTACCTGTTCACCAAGGACACCAAGAAGGCCAAGACGTCCGCCTGCAACGGCGACTGCCAGAAGACCTGGCCGCCGGTGCTCTCCAACGGCAAGGTCGAACTGCAGGGCATCGACTCGAAGCTGCTCGGCAGCATCAAGCGCGCGGACGGCACCGAGCAGGTCACCATCGGCGGCTGGCCCGTCTACACCTTCTCGAAGGACCTGAAGCCGGGCGACGCGAACGGCATGGGCGTCAACGGCACCTGGTTCGTCATCGAGCCCGCCGGCTGCAAGCTCGGCACCAACCCCGCGACCGCCGCCACCAGCCAGGCTCCGGCCAGCAGCGGCGGTACGGGGAGCAGCAGCTCCAGCGACTCGGGTGGCTACAGCTACTGACCACCCGAACCCACTGATCTAGTGCGCGAGGCCCGGCGGACGCTCTTCACGAGCGGCTTCCGGGCCTTGCTCGTTGCGGTCACGACGCAGGAACGGCCGGCGACGACGGGGCGCCTCGGTGTCCGCGACGGCGACGCGGTCGCGGTCGGCGGCGGAACCCTCGACGACCGGGACGCGTTCGGTCACCCGGTCGTTGTCGACAACACGATCACGGTCGGTGCGCTGCTCGACGACGGTCGGCTCGTCGGCCACCTCGTCTTCCTCGGGCACGAGAATGGTGCGGCGGGCCGGCAGGACGGCGATCAGCAGACCGAGCGCGGCGACACCGAGGTGCAGCCAGGTGTCGGCGGGACCGAGGTCCATCGGGTTGCCGGCGTTGGCGAAGGGGTTGTTCGAGATGAGACCGTCGATCATCAGGCCCCACACGAACAGGGCGCCGTAACCGATGAACAGCAGCCAGCCGAACGTCCGGGCGCGGCCCGAACCGAACGCGAGCAGCAGGCCGACCACGCCGGTGACGACGCGGACGAGGCTGGTCAGGGGATTGCCGGAGAACCGCCACAACCCGGCGTCGTGGTGACCGGCGAAGTTCCCGACGCCCGTCCTGGTGAATCCGATGATGCCGACGATGATGAACGCGATCCCGGCCAGTCCGGCCAGTACCTGCGCCGGCTGCAGGCCGCGAACCCGGATGCGTGCGCCTTTCGCGTGAGCCATGACTCCAGTCCTTCCCAGCATGTGGTGACGACTGTCACCGCACCCAGGTACCCCGCGACCACTGTGCGCGAAACGAGGCGAAAATCCCCAGACGTCCGATCACTGGCACCACACCGATGACAACGATGTCGGAAATCACCGGACCGTCCTCAATGGACGGTGAACGGCTACTGGTCGGTGTCGGCGAGCGCGCCGTGCGCACCCGAACGCGGCAACGGCCAGGGCTGCACGCCGCCGGTGGTCTCGACCTGTCGGCCGACCGGGCCGGGAGCCGTGCTGTGCGCGCCGATCCACGCGAGGACATCGGGAATCTGGGACTTGAAGGTGTTCATGTTGTGGCCGGCATCCGGGATCTTCCACGACGAAAACCGCAGTGGCGGCCGGGCCGCGTTGCGGATCTGGTCGATCGCAAAGCTTTCGTAGCTCTCTTTGTCGCCCGCGATGGCCAGGATGTCCACCGGCGACGGGTGCAGGCGCACGTTCAGCCGGACGTTGTTGGCGTCGTTGATGTCCTGCCGGCCGTGGAAGAGGTCCTCGGTCTCGGAGTCGACCTGCGCCTTGTCGTACCCGCTGACACTCACCGCCTGTCCGTACCACTGCGGGTGCCGGGTCACGAGGTTCATCGCGCAGTACCCGCCGGACGACCAGCCCGCGATCGTCCAGGCCCGGCGGTCCGGCGCCGCGCCGAGCTTCTGCAGCGCCCAGTCCCGCAGGTCCGCGGTCAGGTACGTGTCGTTCGCGGTGCCGTTCACCTCGTCGACGCATTCGGTGTCGTGGCCGACCTTCGGGACGCCGGTCGGGTCCGGCACGATCACCACGGTCGGCGGCAGCACGCGCTTGCCGATCGCCGCGTCCAGCTGCTCCGGCAGGTGGTAGCCGGCGGTGACGACCTCGGGGCCGGACGGGTAGTTCGGGATCCACTCGACCACCGGGAACTTGAGCTCCTTGAAGCCCGCGTCGAAGTACTGCGGCGGCAGGTAGACGGTGACGTCGCGGGTGATCTTGGTCCGGCGCCCGGTCACCTTCATGTGGACGACCGTGCCCTTGCCCTCACGAGCGTGCGCCACCGCGGTGTCCCGCAGCTTCTCGAGGTCCTCGCCGTTCTGCGCCGCCTCGGCGTCGGTGCCCGGCGCGGAGTAGACGCCGGTGCCGAGCAGCGAGCCGACCGTCGGGAAGAACCCGCCGATCATGTTGCCTGCCATGCCGGTGGAGACGACCAGGAGGACGACCGCGAGCAGGATCGTCGCGCTGCGCCACAGCCGCTTGCGCTTCCAGCGGTCCCAGAACCACGGCACCGCGATGATCGCGAGCAGCGTCAGCACGACCACGATGATCATGTTGACCGGCGAGTCCAGCCGGATGCTGCTCAGGTGCATGGGACGGGTCCTTCCAGGCGGGCAAAACGCGCGCCCGGATTGCGGGACTCGCGTATATAGCACGTTTGACCCACCACCCGCGTTGCGGCCCTGTGAGTTCCGTCATAGGGCCGCAACGCGTCGCGCACTCAGCGCTCTCTCAGGAATTCACTTCGCGAAAGCCCGCGACAGCACGGAGATCGCCTGCGTGATCGCGCCTTCGGCGGCGTGCGTCTCGCGCATCGAGTTCACCATCACGAAGTCGTGGATGATCCCCTGGTACCGCACGGCCGTGACGGGCACGCCGGCCTGACGCAGCTTCGCCGCGTACGCCTCGCCTTCGTCGCGAAGGACGTCCGCCTCGCCGGTGATCACGAGGGCCGGCGGCAGCCCGGCGAGCTCTTCGAGCGACGCGCGCAGCGGCGACGCCGTGATCTCCGCGCGCTGGGCCGGGTCCGTCGTGTACTGGTCCCAGAACCACTTCATGCCCTCACGGGCGAGGAAGTAGCCCTCGGCGAACTCCGTGTACGACGCGGTGTCGAAGTTCGCGTCGGTGACCGGGTAGAAGAGCACCTGCTGCAAGAAGGTGACGTCGCCGCGCTGCTTGGCGAGGATGGTGAGCGCCGCGGTCATGTTCCCGCCGACCGAGTCGCCGGCGACGGCGATGCGCGTGGTGTCGAGCCCCTTCCCGGCCCCGTGCTCGGCGACCCACTTCGCCACGGCGTAGCTCTGCTCGATGGCGATCGGGTAGCGCGCCTCCGGCGAGCGGTCGTACTCCGGGAAGACGACGGCGGCACCGGTCCCGGCGGCCAGCTCGCGCACCAGGCGCTGGTGGGTGTGGAAGTCACCGAAGACCCAGCCCGCGCCGTGGACGTAGACGATCACCGGCAGCGGACCCTCGACACCCGCCGGGCGGACGATCCGGGTCTCGACCTCGCCGGTCGGCCCACCGGGCACGGTCAGCACCTCGATCTCGGCGTCGGCCATGGCGATCTCGCCGTCCTGGACGCCGTCGACGGCCTTGCGACCCTCTTCCGGCGGCAGCTGGAACAGGTACGGCGGCTGGTCGGTGGCCTCGGCGAACGCCTGCGCGGCCGGTTCCAGAGCGATGTGGTGCGGGTTGGCGGTCATCTCTGCCTCCTCGGGGCGGGTGGAGCAAGCTGATGTCGTAAAGGTAGCTCTCAACCGGATTGTGCACAACTTAATTAAGCTCAATGAGATCAGGGGCACTTAAGTTGCCACGCACCACCCGATCGGGGACCATGGAGAGTTACGAGAGAGGAGGCCGCCATGACGGAGAACGGCTCACTGCGCCTGGACGACCAGCTCTGCTTCGGCCTGTACTCGGCGTCCCGCGCGGTGACGTCGCTGTACCGGGTCGTCCTCGCGGAGCTCGACCTGACCTACCCCCAGTACCTCGTGATGCTGGCGCTTTGGGAGCAGGACGACCGCCTGGTCAAGGAGCTCGGCGCCGAGCTGAACCTCGACTCCGGCACGCTGTCGCCGCTGCTCAAGCGGCTGCACGCGGCCGGGCTCGTGCTGCGCAACCGGCAGGTCGACGACGAGCGCGCGGTCATGGTCAGCCTCAGCGACGCCGGGAAGGCGCTGCGCGCCAAGGCCGTCGGCGTCCCGGACGCGATCGGCGACGCGATGGGCCTCGACGCAGCCGGACTCGCCCGGATGCGCGGCGAACTCGACCGTTTGACGGCGTCCGTGAACGCCTATCGGGAGGCGTTGTCCCCGGCGTGATCAAGACGCCGGCCTGGGTGGTTAGCATGGGCCACGAAGCAGGCAGGGGACGCGAATGATCAACCACGACGACGCGCTCAAAGCCGTCGAGAGCAGTCTCGACCGGCCCTCCGCCGCCCGGATCTACGACTACTTCATCGGCGGGAACACGAACTACGCGATCGACCGCGCGTTCGCCGAGAAGGTCCGCGCCCGGCTGCCGCTGATGGGCGAGTACTGCCTGACCAGCCGCCAGTTCCTCGGCCGCGCGGTGCGCGAGTGCGTGCGCGCCGGCATCCGCCAGTTCGTCGACATCGGTTCCGGGCTGCCGACGGCGGGCAACGTGCACGAAGTCGCCGACGAGACGCGCGACGAGCTCGACACCCGCGTGCTCTACATCGACAACGAGCCCATCGCGCTCGCGCACTCGACGCTGCTGCTCGCCGACACCGCCGACCCGGAGCGCCACCACGCGATCGCGGCGGACTTCCTGCAGCCCGAAGACCTCTGGGAGCGGGTGGCCGCCTCGGCCATCATCGACGTGCGGCAGCCGATCGCGCTGGTGATCAACGCCGTCATGCACTTCATCAAGGACGACCGGAACCCCGACCGGCTGCTCGCCTTCTACCGCAAGAAGCTCGCCCCCGGGTCGCTGCTGGTGCTGTCGCAAATGACCAACGAGAACCCGGTCAACGACGACGAGCGGCAGGCCCTGATCGACCTGCTCGAGTACTACGAGACCACGACCAACCCGGGGTTCCTGCGGCCGATGGCCGAGTTCGAGCGCTTCTTCGGCGGCTGGCCGATGCTGGAGCCCGGGCTCGTCTACGCGCCGGCGTGGCACCCGGACGACCAGACCGTGTTCGCCGGTTCGCCGTCCGAGTCGCGGGTGATCGGCGGCATCGCCCGCAAGCCCTGATCCACCCGGCTTCCACCCCCGGGTTGACGCTCCGGGGCGCCGGCGCGAGCACCGTGGTGTCCACGCACCGCGGAAGGGACGCTCGTGAACAGCTCGGTCAACATCCTCATCGGAATCGTCGTCGTGGCCTGGATCCTGTGGCGCCAGACGCAGAAGCGCCCGGTCCGGGAGGATCGCAAGCCGACCGTGCTGCTGATCCTGCTGGTGCTCGGGGTGCTCCAGCTGAGCTCGTACTTCAAGTCCGCGTCGTCGACGGGCCTGGTGATCGGCCTGCTCGTCGGCAGCCTGGTGCTGGCCGCGGGGTTCGGCGTGGTCCGCGGGTACACCGTGCGGCTCTGGCGCCAGGACGGGCAGCTGTTCCGCCAGGGCACCTGGCTCACGATCGTGCTGTGGCTGGCCGGGATCGGCGTCCACATCGGACTCGACGCGCTGATCGACAGCAGTGCGAAGGGCCTGGGCAGCGCGTCGATCCTGCTCTACCTGGCCGTTTCGCTGGGCACGCAGCGGCTGGTCGTCCAGTCGCGCGCGAACCACGCCGTGCGCGTCTAGGACGCTTCGCGCAGGACGTCGAGGACGGCGCTCTTGCCCAGGTCGACGGCCTTGCGCAGCACCTCGGGATCGCGTTCCAGCACCGCGACGTCCGGTGCGCCCATCGGCGGCCGGACGCTGAGGATGCGCGGGTCGGTCGCGAGGATCTCCTCGTCTTCGACGTCGCGGCGGTAGGTGTCGTGCCAGGCGGTGATCGTGCCCGGCGCCTGGCGGCGCAGGAACCGCGGCACGACGACGTCCTGCACCCGCGGCGGCCGCACCGGCAGCTCGTCCATGCGGCGGGTGCGCAGCACCAGCACATCCGTGGCGTCCTGGGCGAGCGCGGTGCGGAACGGGATCGGCTCGGCCACCCCGGCGTCGACGAACCGGCGCCCGGCCAGCGGGATCGGCGGCCCGGCCAGCACCGGCATGCAGGACGACGCCGCGAGCGCGACCTTGATCGCGTCGACGTCGTCGATGAAGGGGTGCAGGTCGGTGGACTCGCCGGTGTCGGCGTCGGTGGCCAGCGGGTGGAACGTCACCGGGTTGGCCAGGATCGCCGGGAAGTCCATCGGCTCCAGCACCGAATAGACCTGGTGGACGAGGTATTCGAGGTCGATCACGGCGCGACCGCGCAGGGTGTGCAGCGGGTTGATGATCCGGCGCATGACGACCGGGTTCCACCAGGTCCGCACGCCGGTCGAGGAGCGGCCGCAGAGCAGCCAGGCGCCGTTCAGCGCGCCGGCCGACGAGCCGTAGACGGCGTCGAACGCGGGTGTGACGCCCAGTTCGTCCAGCGCCAGGACCATGCCGCTCGAGTAGGTGCCGCGGCTGCTGCCGCCCTCGATGGCCAGCGCGAGGCGCCGGCCGTCCGTGCGTTCGCCCGGGACACTGCCGGTCGCCAGCCGTTCGGAGATCAGTTCGAGTACCGGGTGCACTCCTCCCATCCTGGTCTTTTACGGCGATTCGTCGACCCGTTTTGCCCCACCCGGGTGGGTGAAGTGATGCGCGCCTCGTTGCACTGCACCTAGTTGCATAGCACCCTCGGACCATGGCTTTGGAGCACGCGATCCTCGTTTCGCTGTCCGAGCGCGCCGGCTCGGGCTACGAGCTCACGCGCCGGTTCGAGAAGTCGATCGGGCTCTTCTGGAGCGCCACCCACCAGCAGATCTACCGCGTGCTGAAGCGGATGGAAGAAGCCGGCTGGGTCGCCGTCGACGTCGTCGCGCAGTCGGGGCGGCCGGACAAGAAGGTCTACACGGTCGGCGAAGGCGGACGCGCCGAGCTCGTCCGCTGGCTGGGCGAACCGGACCCGTCGGCCGGGCCGGTAGAACTCGCGGTCAAGATCCGCGGCGCGAGCTTCGGGGATCCCGGCGCGGTCGCCGCGGAGATCGTCCGGCACCGCTCCGCGCACGCCGAACGCCTCGACGTCTACCGCCAGATCGAGAAGCGCGACTTCCCCGCGCCCGGCGCCCTCCACGGCCGGCACCTGCACCAGTACCTGGTCCTGCGCGGCGGCATCCGCGTCGAGGAGGGCCAGGTCGAGTGGTTCGACGAAGTTCTCGCTGCTCTCCACCACGAGAAGGACGCCTGATGACCGACTACCCGAACTTGCTGGCCCCGCTGGACCTCGGCTTCACGACGTTGCGCAACCGCGTGATCATGGGGTCGATGCACACCGGCCTGGAGGACAAGGCCGCGCACTTCCCCGAGCTGGCCGAGTACTACGCCGAACGCGCCCGCGGTGGGGTCGGGCTGATCGTCACCGGCGGCTTCGCGCCGAACCGCACCGGCTGGCTGCTGCCGCTCGCCTCGAAGCTGACGACGGCCGCCGAGGCGCGCGAGCACCGGCAGCTCACCGCGCCGGTGCACGAGGCAGGCGGCAAGATCGCGCTGCAGATCCTGCACGCGGGCCGCTACGCCTACCACCCGCTGAGCGTCTCCGCGTCGAGCCGCAAGGCGCCGATCAACCCGTTCCGGCCGCGCGCGCTGACCGGCTACGGCGTGCGTCAGCAGATCCGCGCCTTCGCCGACTGCGCCGCTCTCGCGCGCGTAGCGGGCTACGACGGCGTCGAGATCATGGGCTCCGAGGGCTACCTCATCAACCAGTTCCTGGCCGAGCGCACCAACAAGCGCACCGACGCTTGGGGCGGCACGGCCGAGAAGCGCCGCCGGTTCGCCGTCGAGATCGTGCGGCGGACGCGCGAGAAGGTCGGGCCCGACTTCGTCATCATCTACCGGCTTTCGGTGCTGGACCTGGTCGAAGGCGGCCAGCGCTGGGAGGACGTCGTCGCGCTCGCGAAGGACGTCGAAGCCGCCGGGGCGACGATCATCAACACCGGCATCGGCTGGCACGAGGCCCGCGTGCCGACGATCGTCACGTCGGTGCCACGCGCCGCGTTCACCTGGGTCACCGGGAAGCTCAAGCCGCACGTCGGGATCCCGGTGGTGACGTCGAACCGGATCAACATGCCGCAGGTCGCCGAGGAGGCCTTGGCGAGCGGCCACGCCGATCTGGTGTCGATGGCCCGGCCGTTCCTCGCCGACCCGGAGTGGATCCGGAAGGCCGAGAGCGGCCGCGAGGACGAGATCAACACGTGCATCGCCTGCAACCAGGCCTGCCTCGACCACGCCTTCAAGCGCAAGCTCGTGTCCTGCATGGTGAACCCGCGCGCGGGCCAAGAGACGACGTTGACGCTCACCCCGGCGCGGCGCGTCAAGCACATCGCCGTCGTCGGCGCCGGGCCCGCCGGGCTGGCGTCCGCCACCGCGCTCGCCGAGCGCGGCCACCGCGTCGAGCTGTTCGAGGCGGACGACGAGATCGGCGGCCAGTTCGGCATCGCGCGGAAGATCCCCGGCAAGGAGGAGTTCGCCGAGACGATCCGCTACTACCAGCGGCGCCTCGAGGTGACCGGCGTGAAGCTGCACCTCGGCACACGCGTCACCGCGGCGGACCTGAGCGACTTCGACGAGGTCGTGGTGGCCACCGGCGTCGCGCCGCGGGTGCCGTCGCTGCCCGGCATCGAGCACCCGAAGGTGCTGTCCTACGTCGACGTCGTCCGGCACGGCAAGCCGGTCGGCGACCGGGTCGCGGTGATCGGCGCGGGCGGGATCGGCGTCGACGTCAGCGAGTTCCTCACGCACCTCGGCTCCCCCGCGCTCGACCTCGACGCGTGGATGACCGAATGGGGCGTCACCGATCCCGAGCGCGCGCCCGGCGGGCTGGCCGAGCCGAAGCCCGAGCCGTCGCCGCGGCAGGTCTACCTGCTGCAGCGCAAGAAGTCCGGGATCGGTTCCGGGCTCGGCAAGACGTCCGGCTGGGTGCACCGCGCCGCGCTGAAGGCGAAGGGCGTCGAACGGATCCCCGGCGTCACCTACGACCGCATCGACGACGCCGGTCTGCACATCACCGTCGACGGCCGGGCGCGGCTGCTGGAAGTCGACACGGTCGTCGTCTGCGCCGGTCAGGAGCCCGTGCGCGCCCTCGCCGACGAGCTTCGGGACCACGGGCGGCCGGTGCACGTGATCGGCGGCGCCGACGTCGCCGCCGAACTCGACGCAAAACGCGCGATCGACCAGGGCACGCGGCTCGCGGCCGCGCTGTAGCCCGGGAGGCGTCCGGCACTGGCAGGATGAACCCCGTGCGAGACGTATGCGTGATCGGGCTCGGGCTGATCGGCGGTTCGCTGCTGCGCGCGGCGGCCGCGAGCGGCCGCACGGCGTGGGGAGCGGCGGTTTCCGAAGTGGACGCCGACGCGGCGAGCAGAGCGGGGTTCGACGTCACGACCGACGTCGAGGCCGCGCTGCACCGAGCTGCCGCGGACGACGCGCTGGTCGTGCTGGCCGTGCCGCTGCCGGCCGTCGAAGACCTGCTGCGCCTGGTCGCCCAGCACGCGTCGCACTGCCTGCTCACCGACGTCACCAGCGTCAAGGCGCCGGTGCTCGACGCCGTCCGCCGCCGGGTGCCGTACACGCGCTACGTCGGCGGGCACCCGATGGCCGGGACGTCCCACTCGGGCTGGCTGGCCAGCGACGCCGCGCTGTTCCGGGGCGCCGCGTGGGTGGTCGGCGTCGAGGACGACACCGACCTCGAAGCCTGGGCCGAGGTGGCGCAGCTGGTGCTCGACCTCGGCGCGCACGTCGTGCCGCTGCCCGCGGAGTCGCACGACGAGGCCGTCGCGCGGATCTCCCACCTGCCGCACCTGCTCGCCGCGATCCTCGCCACCATCGGCGCCGAAGGCGGCCCGCTGGCGATGTCGCTCGCGGCCGGCTCCTACCGCGACGGGACGCGCGTCGCCGGGTCGAACCCGCACCTCGTCCGCGCGATGACCGAGGGCAACCGGGACGCGCTGCTCCCGATCGTCGACGAGGCTCTCGGACGGCTCGGCGCCGCGCGCGGCTCGCTGGCTTCGACCGGCGGCCTGGCGGCGACGATCAACGCCGGACACGAAGGCGCGCAAGCGATTGCGGCCGGCCTGGACGCCGAGCGGGCCGGCGTCCGGATCAGCCTGACCGCCCCGGACGCGCGGGACGGCCTGATCGCCCTCGGCGAGCGCGGCGGCCGGATCACCGGCCTCGCGGACGGCGTCGCGACCGGCGAGGTCCAGTAAAAGCCGTGAAGGACTCCTTACCGGCCTTAAGAGCCGGGAAGGAGTCCTTCACGGCTTTCGGGGACTACGGCTGAGCGGGCGGGGCCGGCGGGGCGGCCGGGGGCGGGTTGTCCGGGGTGTTGTCGAACTTGTTGAGGAAGTCCTTCGCCTTCTCGACGCCGCCGTCGATCTGCGAGTCGTGGCCGGCGAACTTCGACTTCGCGAAGTCGGCCGCCTTGTCGAGGCCCTGCTCGATCTTGTCGTTGTGCTCCCGCAAGGCGTCTTCGGCCTTGCCCTTCAACGCGTCGAAGTCGATTCCCATGAGTGCATTGAACAGCACTCGTGTCACGTACGCCTGTGGTAGGGCAAAAACCGCCTGACCAGCCGCAACGGCGTGTGTTCGACCAGGTCCGGCCCGCGGACGGCGTCGAACGCCGACTCGAGCTGGTCGACCACGCCGGCCAGCTGTTCGCTGTCGGGCAGCGGCACCGATTCCGGCGCCCGCTGCTCGCGGATCGACGCCGCGAGCTCCTCGATCGCCGTCGTCAGCAGCTCGACGTCCGACGGTGCCGGCGGCGCCACCCCACGCCCGATCGTGACGCCGACCTCGGTGACGGCGTCCGCGACGCGTTCCTGCGCGGCGATCACCGGCCACCACGCCACCGCCTGGCGGCCGTTGGCCGACGGCTCGACGACGACCTGCTGGAACGCCGTCCGCAGGTCGGCCAGCGCCCGGTAGGCCCCGCGCCGGGCCCGGGACCGCGCCAGCCGTGCCTCCCCCGACGACGCCTCGACCAGCGCGCACTCGACGTACTTCGCGACGGCGTCCAGCCCGTCGGCCAGCCGGCCGCCGACCTGCGGACGACGGCTTCCCGGCCACAGCAGGTACCCGAAGACGAGGACGATCACGCAGCCCAGCACCGTGTCGACGAGCCGGGCCACGACGACGTCCCAGCTCGCGGTGTTCGCCAGGTCCATCTGCAGGATGATCAACGGCGTGACGAACGCGCTGAGGATGCCGTAGTTGCGCACCTTCCCGACCGCGACGCCGCCGGCGAAGATCGCGATCAGCGCCACCAGGATCCAGCCGCGCCCGCCCGCGACCAGTACGGCGGCGCCGATCCCGACGCCGACGACTGTGCCGATCCCGCGCAGGACCGCGCGGCCGAACACCGAGCCGAAGTCCGGCTTCAGCACGATGCCGACGGTCAGGGTGAGCCAGTACGACCGCTCCAGCGGCACGAGCAGGCCGACGACCTCGGCGATCGCGACGCACAGCGTCAGCCGCAGGGCGGCGATCCAGGTCAGCGGGCCGGACGCGAGCGAGCGCCCCCAGTCCCGCAGGCGCCGGTACCAGGGAGCCTGCTCCCGGCGCTTCCGGTCGTCGCCCTTGCCGATCCGGACCAGCCCGGCGTAGAGCGCGGCCCGCAGCGGGTCGGCGTCGTCGGCCGGTTCCGGCGGCGGTTCGGGCAGCGGCTGGCTGGCCAGCACCGCGGCCGACAGCGCGACGAAGTGGTCGATGACGTCGCCGGACACCCGGCGGCCGGCGTTGACCAGCGCCACCGACGCCTCGACCGCGGGGGTCGTCGCCGAGAGCAGGTTGAGCAGCTGGCGGTAGGCGGCGTCGCGGCCGGAGAGCCACGAGCGCGCGGTGAGCAGCTGGTCGTAGGCGGTGTTCATGGCCGTGGTCAGCCGGTGGCGGGCCACCCGCGAGACGGCTTCGTCGGTCGCCGAGAGCATCGCGGCCAGCTCGACGTAGACGTGCGCGACGGCGCTGCGTTCGGCGCTCGTCGCGCGGACCGTCCAGGTGACGAGCGCGACCAGCAGGCTCCACGCGGCGCCGACGCCGAAGTAGCCGAGCAGGATCTCGACGCGGACGCCGGTCGCGTGCTGGCCGGTGCCGAGCACGCAGAACACGAACATCTGCAGCCCGGCGACCGAGGCGTTGCTGCCGGCCGCGCTGATCAGCGCGGACACCGCGGCGACCAGGATCACCGCGGGCACGGACAGCGCCGGCGTACCGCCGGTCAGCAGGCCGACGACGTACCCGGCGGTCGCGGCGAGCGTCGCGCCGCCCAGGCGTCGCGCGCGGTAGCGGTACGGGCCCGCCGACTCGGACAGCACGGCGGGCAGGGCGCCGGTCGAGATCAGGGCGCCGACGGCGATGTCGCCCGCCGCGAAGCCCACGGCCAGCGGGACGGCGAGGGCGAGCACGGCCCGGGCGACCATGTTCCAGGGCACCGGGACCGGCTTGCTCCGCAGCAGCTGGACGAGCCAGTGCGGCGCGGCGATGTCGGGACGCGGCGTGCTCACGCCCCCATCTTGACCTACGCTGCCGGGAACGCTTAATTATCGACCTGTCAACAACGCGGGAGGTTCCGGTGGGCCGCAAGTACTCCTTCGAGGTCAACCGCACGAGCACGGCGCCACCGGCGGCGCTGTTCGCGCGCGAGGCGGACGGCCCGCGCTGGGCGGAGTGGGGAAAACCACTGATCATCCAGGCGAGCTGGGCCCGGCAGGGCACCGATGAGCCGAACGGCGTGGGCGCCGTCCGCGCGGTCGGCCTGTGGCCGGTGCTGATCAAGGAGGAGACCGTCGAGTACGAGCAGGACCGCCGGCACGTCTACACGTTCTTCGGGAACAACCCGATCAAGGACTACCGGGCCGAGGTGTTCTTCACCCCGACCGTCGACGGCGGCACGCACCTGCGCTGGACCGGCTCGTTCACCGAGCCCGTGCGCGGCAGCGGCCCGATCCTGGCCGCCGGCCTGAAGAACGTCATCCGGCTGTTCTCGGCGAAGCTGGTCAAGGCGGCCGAAACCGGGCACTGACCTGGGTGCGCCAGGCCACACAAGATCGTTTGACGCAACTTCGCGCCCCACCCCCGCGTCACCCTTTCGGGTAGTCCTCGACTACCGCGTGAAAGGGGGACGTGGGGATGTTCAGCAAGAAGCGACACGGACGAGTGACAGCAGTGGTGGCCGCAGCGGTTTTGACGCTCGCAGCGTGTTCGAGCGCCCAGCCGGCGCCGCCCGAGCCCAGCCAGCCGAACCCGGCGCCCGGCGGCGGCCCCGGCTCGACGCCTGCCGGGCCCTACGCGTTCGGCACCGTGCAGCAGAAGGCGCCCGCCGCGGCGAACGGCGAAGTCCAGGTCGTCCGCAAGATCAGCACCGACAAGCCGTACGTCTTCCTCACGATGGACGACGGCGCGGTCAAGGACCCGGACGCGCTCAAGCTGATGCAGCAGTCCGGCACGCACCCGGTGCTGTTCCTGAACCAGAAGTACGTGAAGGGCCACGAGGCCTACTTCAAGCAGATCCTCGACGCGACCGGCGCGACGCTCGGCGACCACACGGTCGACCACCCGAACCTCAAGGGCAAGCCGTTCGAGTTCCAGCGCAAGGAGATCTGCGACGACGCCGACGACTTCCAGCGGGGCCTCGGCGTCCGGCCGGTGCTGTTCCGGCCGCCGTTCGGCAACTACGACCACAACACCCTGCGCGCGGCGGCCGCGTGCGGGATGCGCGTCGCGGTGCTGTGGACGGCCGCGGTCAACGACGGGCACGTCCAGTTCCAGGCCGGCGACAAGCTCAAGCCGGGCGACATCGTGCTGATGCACTTCCGGAAGACGTTCAAAGAGGACTACACGGCGTTCGTCGAGCAGGCGAAGAAGGACGGGCTCACGCCCGTCCCCCTCGCCGACTTCCTGGGCTAGAGAACGACGGTCGGGGTGACGACGGTCCGGCGGCACGTCACGTCACCCAGGTGCACCAGGATCTGCGTGGTCCCGCGGGGCACGTTGTCGAGCACGAACCGGCCGCCTTCGTCGGCGGTCGTGGACGTCGTCCCGTGCTCGGCCACCCGCACCTCGACGCCGTACTGGCCGGCCGGCACCAGCCAGCCGTCGATGCGGTGCTGCTTGCCGATCTTGGTCAGGTTGATCATCACGGTGAGGTCGCTGACGGTGAAGGTGATCGTGCCGGTGCCGGTGCCGCGCACGCCGGCGAGCGTGTCGAGCCGTTCCCAGCGGGCGACCTCGACGTCGAGGTCCTCCAGCGCGAGCGCGAACTGGACCCGTTGCACGAGGTCGTCCGGCGGCGGGTCCAGCTCGTCGAGGAAGCGGCCGATGTCGGCCAGGAGCACGTCGTCGGAAAAGGCCTCGCCCGGCGTCCCGAGGTCGTTCATCGGCTTCCCCCTTCACTGGCGAGGAGATCGCGCATCTGGTCGAGGCAGCGCCCTCTGGTCGGTCCGACGCTGCCGCGCGGCATCCGCAGCGCTTCGGCGACGAGCTGGTACTCCGCGCGGCCCGCGAGGACGGTCAGCCGGAGCAACTCCTGACAGCGGTGGGGCAGCCGGACGAAGGCGCGCCAGACCCGGCGGTCGCGGTCGGCGCGGACGGCT
This sequence comes from Amycolatopsis sp. WQ 127309, assembly GCF_023023025.1. Lineage (NCBI taxonomy): Bacteria > Bacillati > Actinomycetota > Actinomycetes > Pseudonocardiales > Pseudonocardiaceae > Amycolatopsis > Amycolatopsis sp. WQ 127309. The sequence continues at coordinate 3,022,408 of NZ_CP095481.1, read as the reverse complement.
TCGTCTTCGGGAGCCGGTTGGGTGCTGGGCATGGCTTCGGCCACCTCGTCGCTCAGCGGGACGGGCTGGATGCGGCGGCCGTGCGGGTGGGTCGCTTCGCGCCGGGTCGTGGTGATCAACCAGGCGGCGAGCGCCTTGGGATCACGCAGCTTCCCGAGCTGGCTGAAGAGGGCGAGCCACACGGTCTGGACCACGTCCTCGGCGACCGAGCGGTCGAGCCCGTTGGCCCGGGCCACGTGCCAGACGAGCGGGGTGAGCTCGTCGACCAGGCGGGCCATCGCCTGGCGGTCGCCTTCTCTCGCCGCGTGCATGCAGGCGGCATGCAGCTCGGCGCCGGTCAGGCCCTCCCAAGGAGGATCAACCTCTGCGGTTTGCACGTCGGTCACCGTATCTGCCCCTCTTCGGAAACGTCTTCGAGTCGGCTTCGGCAGTATCGCGGGTCCTTCGGGGGGAAGGAGCGTGCAGGTGGATCTCGGATACATCAAGTCTCTTAGTTCGTCGGTCACGCTCGCGGTCAACGGCTGCGGGGGAGGTACCGGCCGACGCAGGCGTGTGGACTCGCGCCGGCCGGTACTCCCCTCCCTCACGGGCCCGCTCCCCAACGGGCCCCGCCGGATGACCCCTCCCCCGAAGGGCACCCGGCCGACGGCGTCCGGGGGCCCCCTCGGCTCCCGGCCACCGCGTTTTCCTCCGAACCCGGCACCCCCTGCCCGATCCGATCTCCGTGCTTGGCTGCTCCACAGGACGCAGTGGCGGGACCGCCAGATACACGAATGCCCGAGAATTTCCGAAGATCGACGGAATGCGGCTACTTGATCACCGAGAGTGCGGCGGCAAGCGTTTGCGCCCACCGCGCGTAGCCCGCCGGGCCCGGGTGGAAGCGATCCGGCGCGAAGGCCGCCGGGTCGAGCAGGCCGGGCGCCATCGGCACGTGCGTGACGCCGGGAACGCGCGCCACGGCGGCGGCCGCCGCGTCGAGCGCGGTCGACCGGGCGGCGAGGACGTCCCGCAGCGGCCGCGGCAGCGACGGGAAGCGCGCCATCGGCGGCACGCCGGCGAGGACGACGTCTACCGGCCCGAGCCGGCGGCGCAGGTCGACGACGAGAGCCAGCAGGTCACGCCGGTAGCCGGCGGCGGTCCGCAGCTCGATCGTGTCGTTGACGCCGAGGGCGATCACCACGAGATCGGCGGGCTCCACGAGCGGCGCCAGCTCGGCGCGGACGGTCCGGGCGTTGGCCCCGGTCCGCCCGACGGCCTGCCAGCGCACGGCCCGGCCGCCCGTCGCGAGCTCACGGGCGAGGCAGCCGGTCAGCGCCTCTTCGTGGGTGGCCGCGCCGACGCCGTCCACTGTGGACTCCCCGAGCACGGCCAGCCGGAACGGCTCCCCCGCGCCCGCGACGACGCCGTCGACAGGCCCGGCGGCCCCGGGCAGCCGCGGCGTCGTCCGCTTGACGTAGACCGCTTGGGCGGCGAGGAGGAGGATCACGCCTCGACGTTAGCTGGCGCGGTTCTTCTCTTCGCGCATCTTGTGCCAGCGCTCGTACATGTCGTTGAGCTCGCCGAGCATGAACGACAGGAAGTCCCGCATCTCCGCGAGCCGGTCGCCGGCGGGTGACCCCTCGCCCAGCGCGTCGATGCCGTTCTCGGCCGCGTCGCGCCACATGATGATCATGCGGTCGCGCTTGAGGAACGTGGCGTACCAGAGGTCGTCGAAGAGGCGGTAGTGGTCGCGGCGCTCGCCGGGCTCGCGTTCCTTGGCGACCAGGCCGATCTGTTCCAGGAAGCGCACGGCACCGGAGACGGCGGCCGGGCTGACCGACAGCTGCGAGGCCAGGTCGGCCGCGGTCAGGCGGCCTTCGTCGGTGGTCATCAGGGCCGCGAACACCCGCGCGGACATGCGTTGCATCCCGATCTGCGAGAGCACCAGGGCCAAGCTCTCGACGTACCGGCGGACGGCGTCTTCATCTCGCTTCGTGTCAGGCGTCGTCATCCGGCCATCCTCTCGCACCACCCAGTCAAGATCACTCAGTCTAGACATTTTCTTAACTTCACAACTTCGTGAAATCAGTGTAGCTTCCGAAGCATGGAAAATGCCATCGCGATCTCCGGCTTGCACAAGTCGTTCGGCCGGACGAAGGCCCTGGACGGCCTCGATCTGCAGGTACCTACTGGGGAAGTACACGGATTCCTGGGCCCGAACGGCGCCGGGAAGTCGACCACCGTCCGGGTCCTGCTCGGCCTGCTCCACGCGGATTCGGGGGACGTCCGGCTGCTCGGCGGCGACCCCTGGAAGGACGCGGCGAGCCTGCACCGCCGCCTGGCCTACGTGCCCGGCGACGTCAACCTCTGGCCCAACCTCTCCGGCGGCGAGGTGATCGACCTGCTCGGCCGGCTGCGCGGCGGCCTCGACGAGAAGCGGCGCGCCGACCTGCTCGAGCGGTTCGACCTCGACCCGAAGAAGAAGGGGCGGACGTACTCGAAGGGCAACCGGCAGAAGGTCGCCATCGTCGCCGCGCTGGCGTCCCGGGTGGACCTGCTGATCCTCGACGAGCCGACGTCCGGGCTCGACCCGCTGATGGAGGCGACGTTCCAGTACGCCATCCAGGAGGAGCGCGAACAGGGCCGCACGGTGCTGCTCTCCAGCCACATCCTCGCCGAGGTCGAGGCGCTGTGCGACAAGGTGAGCATCATCTCGGGCGGCCGCACGGTCGAGTCGGGCACGCTCGCCGAGCTGCGCCACCTGACGCGGACGTCGATCACCGCCGAGCTCGCCGGACCGCCCAACGGCCTGGCGACGCTGGCGAACGTCCACGACCTCAAGGTCGACGGCAACCGCGTCCGGTTCGACGTCGAGACGCGCTCGCTCGACGAGGCGCTGCGCCAGCTGACCCAGGTCGGCGTGCGGAGCCTGGTCAGCCGGCCGCCGACGCTGGAAGAGCTGTTCCTGCGGCACTACACGACCGAGGCGAGCGCGAAGTGACCGCGACCCTCGCCCGCGAAACCGAAACCGCGCCGGCCCACGAACTGGCCGGCACCTGGCACCTGACGCGGCTCGCGCTGCGCCGCGACCGCGTGACCCTGCCGATCTGGATCGTGCTGCTCAGCGTCATCCCGGCGAGCACCGTCAAGACGTTCGCGCAGTTCTACCCGACCGGCGCCGACCGCCTCGCGCTGCAGGCGGGCGCGACCGCCAACCCGTCGTACGCGCTGCTCTACGGGCCGCCGTTCGACCTGACCAGCGCGGGCGGGTTCATCGCCTGGCGCATGTGCGGGTTCCTGGCGCTGCTGATCGGGCTGATGGCGGTCTTCACCGTCACGCGGCACACGCGTGCCGAGGAGGACACCGGGCGCGCCGAGCTGCTCGCGTCCGCGGTCGTCGGCCGGTACGCGGCGCTGACCGCCGGGGTGCTGGTGGCCGGCGCGGCGAGCGTGCTGATCGGGCTGATCCAGGTCGGCTCGATGGTCGGCGCGGGCCTGCCCGCGGCCGGCTCCCTCGCCTTCGGCGCGTCGATCGCGTTGGCCGGGCTGGTGTTCACCGCCGTCGCCGCGGTCGCCGTCCAGCTCGCCGAGTACTCCCGCACGGCCAACGGGATCGGCACGGCCGTGGTCGGCGCCGCGTTCCTGCTGCGCGGCGCGGGTGACTCCACTGTGGACGCTCGCTGGCTGTCGTGGCTGTCGCCGATCGGCTGGGTGCAGCAGATCCGCGCGTTCGCCGGCGAACGCTGGTGGGTGCTGCTGCTGCCGGTGGCGCTGGCCTTGGTGATCGGCGCGGCCGCGTACTGGCTGCTCCCCCGCCGCGACGTCGGCGTCGGTTTCCTGCCGCCGCGGCCGGGCCCGGCGCGGGCGGCCGCGAGCCTGCGGTCCCCGCTCGCGCTGGCCTGGCGGCTGCACCGCGGCCCGCTGCTCGGCTGGACGATCGGGATGGCCGTCGTCGGCGCGGTGTTCGGCTCGATCGCCAGCGGCATCGGCGGTCTCGTCGGCTCGAGCCCGCAGGCGCAGCAGATCATGGAACGGCTCGGCGGCGCACACGGCCTCACGCAGGCGTTCCTCGCCACGATGGCCGGCATGTTCGCGATGGTCGCGTCGCTCTACGGCATCCAGGCCGTGCTGCGGATGCGCGGCGAGGAGACGGCGATCCGGCTCGAACCGGTGCTGGCGACCAGCGTCGGCAAGCTGCGCTGGGCGGGCGGGCACCTGGTGTTCGCGTTCCTCGGCACGGCGTTGCTGCTGCTGACCGGCGGCCTGTTCCTGGGGCTGGCCAACGGGTTGCGCACCCACGACGTCGGCGGCTCGGTCGGTGACGTGCTGAGCGGGATGCTGGTCCAGCTGCCCGCGACGTGGGTGGTGATCGCGCTGGCGGTGACGCTCTTCGGCCTGCGGCCGGCCTACTCGGCCGCGGCTTGGGGCGTCGGCGCCTTGGCGCTGCTGATCAGCCTGCTCGGCCCGATCGTCAACGCACCGCAGGGCGTGCTGGACGTCTCGCCGTTCCAGCACCCGCCGAAGCTCCCGAGCCAGCCGTTCGTGGCGACGCCGCTGGTCTGGCTCCTGGTGGTCACGGTGGTGGCGCTGGGCGCGGGGCTGATCGGCTGGCGCCGCCGCGACGTCGGCTAGCTGTATTGCCCTGTGAGGTTGAGAACGCGGCTGACAGGTGGTTGACCAGCTAGTGACGTGTGTCCTCGGTGGTGGTTGTAGGTGTGCAACCAGCCCGGCAGCGCCGCCCGGCGTTCGGTCTCGGTGCGGTAAGGCCGGCTGTAGGCCCACTCCTCGAGCAGAGTCCGGTTGAACCGCTCCACCTTGCCGTTGGTCTGCGGCCGGTAAGGCCGGGTGCGTTTGTGGGTGATCTGCGTGTCGCGCAGCGTGTCGCGCCAGAGACGTGAGCGGTAGCAGGAGCCGTTGTCGGTCAGCACCCTGGTCACGGTGATGCCGTAGCTGGTGAAGAACGCTCGAGCCCGGGTCCAGAACGCGGCCGCGGTCTCCTTGGTCTCATCGGTCAGGATCTCGGTGTAGGCCAGCCGGGAGTGGTCATCCACGGCGTTGTGCAGGTAGCTGTAGCCCAGGTTCGCGCGGCCACCGACCTTGCGGGGCCGGGCGGGGTCGCGGTGGGCGGCGCTGTTGCGCCCGCCGATGATGCGGCCGTGGACTTTGTGGCCGCCGCCGTCGGGGATGTTGCCGAGTTTCTTGATGTCGACGTGGACCAGATCACCGGGGGCGGCGTGCTCGTAGCGGCGGACCGGGCGGCCGGTGGCCCGATCGAGATGGGCCAGCCGGGCCAGCCGGTAGCGGGTCAGGACCCGATGCACTGTCGAGGGGTTCAGGCCGAGCAGGAAGGCGATGCGGGCCGGGCCCCACCGCCGGGTCACCCGGACGTTGATCACGCGCCGTTCGGTGCGGCTGGGTGTCCGGTTCGGGCTGGTCCGGGGCCGGGAGGAACGGTCGGTCATCCCGGCCTCGCCCTGGTTGCGGTACCGAGTGGCCCATCGTGCGGCGGTGGAGACCGATACCTGGAATCGTTCCGCTGCTCGTCGCAGTGGCCATCGGTCCTCGACGACGCAGCGGGCCAGGCGCAGTCTGCCGGTCGGGGTCAGGGGTGCGTTAGCGTGGGTCACGAGGGTCTCCGTTGGTCGGTGTAGACGTCGCAATCCACACCGAACCCGGAGGCCCTCCCTTATGCCAAGATCATCCGGTCACGTGTCGCACCGATCGCAACCTCCCCGGACAGAACAGCTAGCGCTCAGTCCTGGCTGGTGGTGGCGACCAGCGAGGTCGACGTCGGGGTCGGGGTGGTCGTCGACGGCGTCGGCGAGACCGTCACCTGCACGAGGGTGGTCGACGTCGTCGGCGGCACGGTTTCGACGGCCGTGACCGTGGAAGCGGGCGGGGCGGGGGCCGTGACCGTGACGGGCCGGATCGGTGCGGACGACGTCGGCGCCGGCTGGGTGGACTCGACGGGAGGCGGGGTCGGACGGCCCGCGACGAGCAGTGCGGCCACCAGCAATCCGGTGGCGAAGCCCGCCAGCCCGATCACCACGGCGGAGCCCCAGCTGGGTCGGGTGGACATCCGGGCACCCCCTCGCCACGCGCAGCGCAGATACGAGGAAACTCGCGTCGATCTTAACTCTCGTTACACACCTCCGGCGGCTGCCGAACCGGTGACCCGGCCCGGCAACTGCCGGTCACGGCGTCTTGAGCCCGTCGACCACCACGCGGACCAGGTGCCCGCTGCCCGGCGCGTACCGCTCGACGGCCAGGCAGCCGACCATCAGCGCCCGCAGGTCGTCGCCGTCGATGTCGGTGCGGACGGCGCCGACGGCCTGCGCGCGTTCGAGCAGCACGCCGAAGGCGCCGCGGAAGTCGTCACCCGCGTCGGCCTTGAAGCCGATGCCGCCGGCCTCGGTGAGGGCGTCGCAGATGGCGCGGTTGAGCGAAGCCTGCTTGATGACGCGGACGAAGTAGCCGAAGAAGACTTCGCCGGGGTCGGCCGCGTCGGCGAGGCTGCGGGCCTCTTCGGTGAACTGGGTGATGCGCTCGAGGACGACGGCCTGGAACAGCGCTTCCTTGCTGGGGAAGTGCCGGTAGACGGTGCCGGCCCCGACGCCGGCCAGCCGCGCGATGTCGTCGAGCGGCACGGCCAGCCCGTCGGCGGCGAACGCCTCTTCGGCGGCAGCCAGGACCTTCGCCCGGTTGCGCCGCGCGTCCGCCCGCAGGCCGGTCTTCTCCATCGAGTTCCTCCTCGTTGACAACCGGAACGATAGCTCCGTATTGTCGTAAGCGGGTGCACCGTTCCGATTCAACGCACATCTTCTCAGGAGAATTCCGATGCCACACACCGTGTCCGAGAACGTCACGGCCGCGACAGGATTGCCGAGCCCGGCGCGCGAGGTGTTCGACCGGTTCCTGGCGGCTTCGGTGGCGAACCGCTGGGACGACCTCGCCGACCTGTACGCCGAGGACGTGGTGGTCGAGATGCCCTTCACCCCGGCCGGCGTGCCCCGGCTGACGAAGGGCCGCGAGGAGCTCCGCCGCCGCTTCCGCGCCGCGGGCGGCGTCCGGCGGCTGGTCAAGGCGGAGAACGTCGTCGTGCACGAGACGGCGGACCCGGCGGTGCTGGTGGCGGAGTTCGACCTGCACGGGGAGATGGCGGGCGAGACGTTCGCCTCTTCGTACGTGATGGTCATGACGATCGCCGACGGCCGGATCACGCGCTCCCGCGACTACAGCGACACGGCCGCGGCGGCGGAGCGGATCCGCCGGTTCACGGCGTCGTCGCCTGCTGGCTCGCCGGCGGGATGAACAGGCGCTGGAACGTGCTCACCGAGTAGTCCCAGACCCCCGGCACCAGCAGGACCGCCAGCACCGCGAACACCGGGAAGATGAGCCGCTTCTCCACCTTCTTGCCGGTGCGGAAGCGCAACGCCCGCGGCGGCCGGATCTCGTACCAGGTCTCGCCCGCGATGGGCACCGGGAACAGGAACGGGCAGCCGGCTTCGGTCAGTGCGTCACCGAGGCAGTGCGTCAAGCAGCCCGCCGCGACCGCGACGCCGAGCCAGCCCGTGATCGAGGCCAGCTCGCCCGCGCGGTCCGGTGGGGCGGTGAAGAACCACCACGCCACCGCCGCGCCGCTCACCGGCAGCAGCCAGTCGCCCAGCGCGCCTTCCGCCAGCATCAACCCGAAGACCACCACGCCGACCACGGCCCACGGGCCGCCCGTTTCGGTGCCCCAGGACGTCAGCGCGCCCAGGCCGGCCGCGAACAGGACCGTGTGGGAGAGGTGGCGGTGCTTGCCCGTGACGTTCTCGTCGCGGGGGCCCTTCGTCAGGGCGTAGATGCCCGCCGAGACGCGGCGCAGCAGCCAGGACAGGGCGCCGGTCAGCCAGCCGAGGAGCCGGGACGCGCTCGCGCCGGGGTGGTCCAGGTCGGGCAGCAGGGCGAAGCCCGCTGTCGTCGCGGCGAAGACCACCGCTTGGTGCACCGAGCCCGCGCCGACCGCGGGCGCGATGGCCAGGCCCGCGCACCACCCGGTCAGGGCATGTGTGCGCCCCATCATCGTGCCGCCCCCAGGATCCGCGAACCAGAATCAGACCGCAGGACCGTAGCGGGGGATCAGGCTTGCGGGTCCTCCGACACGCTCAGGTGTTCGGCCACGCCGGTGAGCTCGATCACCCGGCTGACGGCCGGGCTCGGGACGACCGCGAGCTGGACGTCCTGCTCGCCGGCCTGGCGTTGGGCGCGCAGCACCACGTTCAGCGCGGAAGAGTCGAAGAAGGTCACCCCGGTCAGATCGGCGACGACCCGCTGCGCGCGCTTGTCCGCGATCAGGCCGGCCAAGGCCTCCTGCAGCTGCGGGCTGGTGAGCAGATCGAGCTCACCCGTGACCACCACCCGGGGCTCCGTCGCTTCGGTGTCCAGCGTGATGCCGAACCCGGGCGGGGTGGCGTTCTGGTCGGCTGCGGGCATGCAGTTTCTCCTCGTCAGGCGCTGCTCCTGCGCCGGGTACGCGCCTGTTGTCTCAAGCGGCAACCGTGTCACCGTGCCTTTCACAGCCCGGGCGGGACCCCGCGCCGGACACGGTCAAGGCAACTCCGGGACCAACCCTAACCCAGCCGGCGACCGAGCCCGCCACGGCCGCCGCCCTTTCGCGTGGAGTGGTCACGTGCGATCGGATCCTGCCTGCTCACGGTGCTGTTCAGTGCGCACTGACGGCCTTGCGCTCGGCCCGGCGCTGCCGGAGGAACAGCTGCCGCCGTTCGATCTCGCCGAGGCCGCCCCAGATGCCGTAGGGCTCCTGCACGGTCAGCGCGTGCGCGCGGCACTGGGCGAGCACCGGGCAGGCCTGGCAGATGGCCTTCGCCCGCGTCTCGCGCCGCTCGCGCGCCGAACCCCGCTCGTTGTCGGTGTGGAAGAAGAGACTGCTGTCCGCACCCCGGCACGAGCCGCGCAGTTGCCATTCCCACTCTTCAGCAACCACAGTGGGCAGCCGGCTCACGTCAGCCATCTCGTTCCTGCCTTTCCCCGGATCAGCACGTCGACCGCTATGTGCCCGCCGGTGGAGCGGATCAAACGCGGGTTTGGTTTGCTCACACCACGGGCATCTCGCTGACCGGGCGTCGAGGGACACCGCAAGTCACCCAGCGCGAGTGCGGAGAAAGGAACAAACGTGGAGGACAACGCCCCGCTCGTGCCGGGAGGCGCGCAGGTCATCGAGGTGCGGACGGCCGCGATCCCGCACGTGGTGCCGACGTTGCGCACCATCGTGGCCGACATCGCGATGCGCCAGGACTTCGACCTCGACGCCGTCGAGGACCTCCGGATGGCGGTGGACGAGGCGTGCTCACTGCTGCTGCCCGCCGCTTCGGACGGCAAGCTCACCTGTGTCTTCTCCTGGAGCGGGCCGCGCATCGAGGTTTCGGTGTCCGTGCTGTCGGACTCGCCCGACCACGGGGACGACACCGGCCTCTCCTGGCAGCTGCTGACCGCGCTCGCGACTTCGGCCGAGCGGACCGTGACCCCCGAGGACGGGCGCTACCTGTCCCGGGTCGACCTCGTCCGGGAGAGCCAGGCGGCCGGCTCGTGACCGATGCCGCCGGGAGCAGCGGGACGGGCCTCGACGTCGGCGCGCTGTTCACCCACCTCGCCGCGCTGCCGGCGGACTCCCCGGAACGGGAGCGCATCCGCGACACCCTGGTCCGCAACCACCTCGAACTGGCGCGCAACCTGGCGCGCAAGTTCCGCAACCGCGACGAGGCGATGGAGGACCTGGTCCAGATCGCCACGGTCGGGCTGATCCACGCCGTCGACCGGTTCGACCCGGCGCAGGGCACGGACTTCCTGGCGTTCGCGGTGCCCACCATCTCCGGCGAGCTGCGCCACCACTTCCGCGACAACAGCTGGTCGGTGCGGGTGCCGCGGCGGCTGAAAGAGCTGAACGCGAACATCTCCGGCGCCCGCGAAGAGCTCACCGTGCAGCTCTCGCGCGCACCGCGCCCGAGTGAGATCGCCGCGCGGCTCGGCGTGCCCATCGAAGACGTCTACGAAGGCCTTCGCGCCGGTCAGGGCCGCTACGGCGCGTCGCTCGACCACCTGCTGGAGAACGCCGCGCACACGCGGTTCGGGGCGCCGGACGCCGAGCTCGGCCAGGCCGAGCTGCGGGAGGCGCTGCGCCCGATGCTGGACAGCCTGCCGGACCGGGAGCGCAAGATCGTGGCGCTGCGGTTCGGCTCCGGGATGAGCCAGTCGGACATCGCGCGCCGCGTCGGCGTCTCCCAGATGCAGGTGTCGCGGTTGCTGGCTGCGACACTGAAGAAGCTGCGTTCGGGCCTGGACGAATCCGAGCTGGCCGACGGCACCTGATTAGCTGCGCAAAGCCGTGGGTACTTCGCGGACAGTACCGGAAACCACAGGGAGGGGGACCCCGATGACGACGTCGAAGATGCCGCAGCGCATCGCCGCGGCCGCACCACTGACGGTGCTTCTCCCGTCGGACGTCACCGCCCCGGCGCTGGCCCGTCGCGAGGTCCGCGCGGCCACGGCCGCCTTCGGCCTGGACGAGGCGCAGCTGGAGGACGTCCTGCTGGCGACCTCGGAGCTGGTCACGAACGCCTTCGAGCACGGCGAACGCCCGCAGCGCTTCGAGATGGAGTACGCCGACGGCCGGCTGACGCTGCGGGTGTACGACACCGGCCGGATGCTGCCCGAGCTGCGGGCGCCGTCGCCGGCCGAGGCGCGCAGCCGCGGGCTCGTGCTGGTCCAGGCGCTGTCCGAGGACTGGGGCTTCGAGCGCTGCCCCGGCGGCAAGTACGTCTGGGCGATCTTCCGCGTCTCGGGCACGGCCTAGTCACAGCAGTTCGCGGGCGGCTTCCGTCTCCCCGATCCGCTCGCGGAACGGCTTGCGGTCCAGCGCCTCGACGATCGCGTCAAGCAGGGCGCGCAGCGAGTGCGGCAGCTCGGCCTCCAGCGCGTCCCACGCCTCGTTCGTCGCCGCCCACTCGGCCTCCACCAGGGGCAGCACGTCGCGCGCCCGGTCCGTGAGCGAGATGATCCGCTGCCGCGCGTCGGCGCCGGGTTCGAGCGTCACCAGGCCGGCCCGGCTCATCTGGGCGACCGTCTGGCTGGCGGCCGAGTGCGTCACGCGCAGCTCCGCGGCCAGGTCCCGGATGGCCAGCGGCCCCTTCGCCAGCAGCGCGCGCACGACCGGCGAATACCGCGGCCGGTAGCCGTCGAGGCCGATGTCGCCGAGGAACTTCGCGACGTCGCCGTCGAGCAGTTCGAGGACGTGCCGCAGCCGGGTCCCCAGCCCGTCCGGACCCGAAGTCATGGCCATGACGGCCGATCATAGGTGTGCTTGGATCGCGACATGGAGAACCGGAAGATCACCCGCCTCGGCCGCGAGGTCTCGGTCGTCGGGCTCGGCTGCTGGCAGCTCGGCGCGGACTGGGGCGAGGTCGGCGAGAACGACGCCCTCGCCGTGCTGCACGCGGCGGCCGAAGCGGGCGTCACCTTCTTCGACACCGCGGACGTCTACGGCGACGGCCGCAGCGAGCGGCTGGTCGGCCGGTTCCGCGCCGACCACCCCGACGTCTTCGTGGCGACCAAGATGGGCCGCCGGGTCGACCAGGTGCCGGAGAACTACGTCGCCGCGCACTTCCGCGAGTGGAACGACCGGTCGCGCCGCAACCTCGGGATGGACACCCTCGACCTGGTCCAGCTGCACTGCCCGCCGACGCCGGTGTACTCGACGGACGCCGTCTACGACGCCCTGGACGCGATGGTCGACGAAGGCCGGATCAAGGCGTACGGCGTGAGCGTCGAGACGTGTGACGAGGCGCTGGCGGCGCTGGCGCGGCCGAACGTCGCGTCGGTGCAGATCATCCTCAACTGCCTGCGGCTCAAGCCGCTGGAGCGGGTGCTGCCGGCGGCGTCGGACGCGGGCGCCGGGATCATCGCGCGGGTGCCGCTGGCCTCGGGCCTGCTGTCCGGGCGCTACACGGCGAGCACCACCTTCGCCGCCGACGACCACCGGAACTTCAACCGTGGCGGCGACGCGTTCGACGTCGGCGAGACGTTCTCCGGCGTGCCGTACGAGGTCGGCCTGGCGGCCGTCGAGCGGCTGCGCGGGCTCGTTCCCGAGGGGCAGGCCCTCGCGCAGTTCGCCCTGCGCTGGATCCTCGACCAGCCGGGCCTGAGCACGGTGATCCCGGGCGCCCGCAACGCTTCGCAGGTGGCGGCGAACACCGCGGCGGCCGCACTCCCGCCGTTGCCGGAGGAGGCGGCGGCCGGCGTCCGCGCGACGTACGAGGAGCTGATCCGCCCGCTGGTGCACGATCGCTGGTAGGCCCGGCATGATGGGCCGATGATGACGCCCGAAGAGCTCCTGACGACCACCAGGACGGTCCGCAAGCGGCTGGACTTCGACCGGCCGGTGCCGATCGACCTGGTGAAGCACTGCATCCAGGTGGCGCTGCAGGCGCCGAGCGGTTCGAACACCCAGCGCTGGCAGTGGCTGGTCGTCACCGACGACGCCCAGCGCGCGGCGCTGGGCGCGATCTACGGCCGGGCGTGCCACGAGTACCTGGAGTCGGGCAACGCGGCGGGCAAGCTGTTCGCGGACGACCCGGCGCGGGCCCCGGTGCAGCAGCGGATCGGGTCGAGCGTGGAGTTCCTGGCCGACCGGATGGGTGACGTCCCGGTCCTGGTGATCCCGTGCCTGGAGACGCCGTCGGACGAGCTCCCGGCGGGCAACCAGGCGGGCCTGTGGGCGTCGCTGCTGCCGGCGGTGTGGAGCTTCATGCTGGCGGCCCGCTCGGTGACCCTGGGCACGGCGTGGACGACGCTGCACCTGAAGTACGAGCAGGAAGCGGCGGAGGTCCTGGGACTGCCGAAGAACGTCCACCAGGCTGCGTTGATCCCGACGGCGTTCTACACGGGCGAAACGTTCAAGCCGGCATCACGCCAGCCCCTGGACGACGTGCTGCACCTCGACCGCTGGTGACGTGGGCCGGAGTCCGGGACCGGCTGGCCGACCTGTCGGCCGCCGACCCGGACTTCAGCCGCTTCGGCGGACCGTAGGCGTGCGCGGCGCCGGGCCCCGCTACGGCCTTACCGGCTGAGCGCGCCGGGATCCGCGGACAACTGGCGGCCCGGGTTCCTCTCGACGCCGTTCCCGTTCACGGAGGCGTGGAACCGCGCCGAGCACCATCCGGCTCGACGGCCGCGAGCCATGAAGGCCTCCTTGCCGGAGCGAAGGGGGGACGTCGGCAAGGAGGCTTCACGGCCTTTCGGCGGCCAGGTGGCTCTAGCGCACCGTCAGCGTCAGCCGCTGGATGCCCCACGCGTCGGCCTGGGCGCCCGGTAGCCAGACGTCGACGATGTCGTCCTTGATCCAGCTGCCGATGTCCGCGGCGTAGCACTCGCCGTAGCCCGGGACCGAGAACCTGGTGCCCCACGGGATGTTGCGGGCGTCTACCGCGCAGAAGCCCGGGCCGGCGCTGTAGCCCAGCGCCGTCTGGGCGGCGTCGTTGTACGACGTGACGCGGTAGCTCAACGTCGTGCCCGCCGGGATGCGGTAGGCGGCGAGGTGGTTGCCCGTGTCGAGGCGGTACGCCGTGGAGATCTGGCCGAGCGAGCCGGGCGAGTTGTCCTCCGCCGTCATCGCGTAGAGCTGGTAGTTCGCGTTCTGGCACGGGCTCGCGTCGGTCACCGTGAGCGTCGGCTGGCCCCAGTCGGAAATCCACTGCAGCGCCTGGCCGTTGCGGAACGCGCGGTACGCCTTCGCGCCGCTGACGCGGGCGAACGTGAATGTCACCTTGCCGTCCGCGCCGAGGCCGCCGCTGACGGAACCCGGTGCGGGCAGCCGGTTCGACACGTTCGCGGCGCCGACGAGCGTGCCGGGGCCGTGGCCGCCGGTGACCGGGCGGTCCGGGATCGTGCCGGTGTAGAAGTGCTGGCACGCGGGCAAAGCCGCGGCGGACGCCGGGGCCGCGGGAGCCACGAGGAGGCTGCCGGCGGCGAAGGCCGTCAAGGCGATGATCCTGGCGAAGCGCATGACGGGGGAACCTCCATGGCGGGGACCGGAGCGGAGGTGAAACAGGTGGGAGGTGCGGGTTCGCCGCGCACCAGACGTTAAGTGGCCTGGACCACACAGTCAATAGGTCTAGACCTTTAAGTAACCAAAGCGACTAGAGGTAGCTGACCAGCTTCTCGGCGATGGCGGCCGGGTGGCTCAGCGGTGCGCAGTGCGGGCCGTCGGCTTCGTCCGGTTCGACGCCCAGCCGCGAGCGGGCCACGCGGCGCTGGAAGTCCGGCGTGAAGAACCGGTCGTCGCGGAAGAGCAGCGCCCGGGTCGGGACGTCCGGGTGGGCCGGCAGCGGCCACGGCTCGTCCCACTCCTTGCTCACCTGATCGCGCCCGCGCGCCTGACACTCGTCGGCCAGCTCGGACGGGACGCCGTTGAAGAACTGCTCGGCCTCGCTCAGCCCGGTCGGCGCCGCGAACCCCGTGTTCCCCCACCACTGCCCGGGCTGCTCCCCCGGCGCCGGGATCATCCCGGCCAGGTACACCAGCACCCGCGCGCGGACCTTCGCCGCGACCAGCGGCGCGGTGAAGCCGCCGTAGGAATGCCCGACGACGGCGACGTCCGTGCGGTCGCCCAGCGCGGCCAGCACCGTCTCGGTGAACTCCGCGAGCCCGGCCGCCGGGTCGGTGATCGGCAGGTCCGGGGTGACCGCGTCGTGGCCGCGGGCCGCGAGCTCGGGCACCAGCCGGTGGAAGTCCCAGCCGCTGCCACCGCCGCCGTGGATCAACGCGAACGTCGTCATGGCGGTCAGCTCAGCAGCGGCGCAGCATGTCCGTCAAGGCGGTCTTCTCGGCCTCGGTCACGGTCAGCCCGTAGTAGTGCTTCACGACGATCCAGTCGGTCGCGTAGGTGCACCAGAACGCCACGAGCGGCGGCTTCCACTGGTCGGGCGCCTTGTCGCTCTTCTGCTGGTTGAGGTTGTCGGTGACGGCGAACAGCTGCGGCCGCGTCAGGTCGTTGGCGAACTGGCCGCGCTTCTCGGTCGTCCACGTCTTCGCGCCGCTCGCCCAGGCCTGGCCGAGCGGGACCATGTGGTCGATGTCGAGGTCGGTCGGCTTCGTCCACGTCTCGCTGTCGTAGACGCTCGTCCAGGTACCGGACGTCGCCCGGCACTCCTTGTCCGTCTTGACGTCCTTGCCGTCGCGCTTCAGCACGACTTCCCGCGTGTCACAGCTCGACCCCTGGCTCGCCCAGTGCGGGAACTTCTCACGGGAGTAGCCGTCCATGGACGTCCGCGCCGCGACGGTCAGCTCGCCGAGCTGCTTCTGCGCGTCGGCGGCGTTGACCGGAACGGGCCCGGAGGGAGCAGCGGAAGACGTCGACGGGGCGGCTGGGGTCGCGCCCGCGCCTCTCGTCGCCCAATAGCCGAAAAGGGCGATCGCGAGGATCGCGACTACCAGCAGGGTTCGCTGCGTCACGCTGAGCCGAAAGCCGCGGGCCGCCAAGATTTTCTCCTCTCACCCAGGGGTGCGCGCGGCGTAGTCTTCCTGCTGACGACGTGGGAAAACCGTGTCGACACGACCGCCTGGCGCGAATGTGATCTCGCCCACCCCTAGCTGAGATGTCACATCGGGCCCATGAACTGCGACTACCGGAGCAAGGACCAGCCGGAGGGAGCAGGCCGATGCCCGGTCGGCTAAAGAAGTGGAACTCGAGCTTCGACGACTACGTGCAGCGCAAGGCCGCCGAAGGCGGCAACGTCGTCGCCATGGCCCGGATGGGTGCGGCGATGCGCGAGCGCGGGGAGCTCATCGAGGCCGAGTCGTGGTACCGCAGGGCCGCCATGGGCGGTGACCGCACGTCGATGACGGCGCTGGCGCACCTGCTCAACGAGCGCGGCCTCCTGGAGGAGGCCGAGCGCTGGTGGCACGAGGCGGCGCTGGCCGGCGACCCGCACGGGATGCTGAACCTCGCCCGCTCCTACGAACGGCGGGGCAAGCGCGACGACGCCCAGCACTGGTTCGGCGCGGCCGCGCGCACCGGCGACCTGTCCTCGATGGCCGCGCTGGGGCACCTGCTGCGTGAACAGGGCAAGACCGAAGAGGCCGAGTCGTGGCTGCGGCAGGCCTCCGACGCGGGCTACACCGGCGCGATGATCGACCTGGGCATCCTGCTGCGCGACCGCGGCCAGGCGGCGGAGGCCGCACGGTGGTGGCGCGCGGCCGTGCTGGCCGGCGACCTCGGGGGCGCGTGCCAGCTGGGCAGGCAGGCCGAGCGGCTGGGCCGGCCCAGCGACGCCGAGACGTGGTACCGGCAGGGCGCGACCGGCGGCAACGTCGAGGCGATCGTCCGGCTCGGGCTGCTGCTGCACCGCCGCGGCGACCTCGAAGAGGCCGAGAACTGGTACCTCGACGCCGCCGAGCGCGGCGACCCGGCCGCGATGACGAACCTCGGCGTCCTGGCCCGCAACCGCGGCGACGAGGGCGAGGCCGCCGCTTGGTACCGCAAGGCCGCCGAGCACGGCAGCGTCCCGGCCCTGACCAACCTCGGGCACCTCGCCGAGCACCGCGAGGACCTCTCCGAAGCCGAGCAGTGGTTCCGCCGCGCGGCCGAAACGGGAGACGTCCAAGGCATGCTCAGCTTGGCCCGGATGCTCCGGTCGCGAGGGGCCGCCCACGAGGCCGAACTGTGGCTGGCACGGGCGGAGCACGCCCAGGGCGACCACGAGCACCAGCACTGATTCCGGACTACTCCTCAGTCCACGCGACGCTCGCCGGACGAGCCCGGTCGCGGACACCGAGAAATAGCCGCCGCTACGACCTCCCGGCCCATTCGGCCAGGGCCGGGAGGTCCGGCTGCTGCCGCAACGCTTCCAGCACCACGTTCACCGCCGCCCTTAACGGCGACCCGCGGCGTACCACCGCCGCTATCGTGCGGTTCACCGGTGCCGTCAGCTCTCGCGTTGCCACCCGGTAGCGGCGGTCCACCGCCAGGCCCGGCAGCAACGCGATCGACAAGCCGGCCTCCACGTGCTGCAACGTCATCAGGTAGTTGGCGAAGCGGCACACCACCTTCGGCTCGAAACCCGACTCGCGGCACAGCCTCAGCGTCAGGTTCGCCATGTACGACTGCGGGACGTCCAGCGCCCACGGCTCGTCCGCGTACGCCGACAGCGAGACCGGGCCGCGGGGGCCGCCCGGGGGTGTCACCAGGACGATCGGGTCGGCGGCCAGGCGGACGATGTCCAGGTCCGGGCCCAGGGGCAGCTCGACGAAGTCCGTCGTCGTGATGATCACGTCCGCGTCGCCGCCGCGCAGGGCGGGGATGCTCTCGTGCGGTTCCAGCTCCAGGAGCTCGACGTCCAGGTGCGGGTACGTCGCCGCGAGCCGAGTCACCGCCGGGACCGCCATCGTGTGGATCGCGCTCTGGAACGCGCCCAGCCGCACCAGGCCGACCGGCTCGTCGCCGAGGCCGCGCAGCTCCGCCTCGACCGTGTCCATGTGGTCGAGGATCGCCCGTGCGCGCCGCGCCAGCATGAGCCCGGCGGGTGTCAGCCGGACCCGGCGGCCGGTGCGTTCCAGCAGCTGGGTGCGGGTTTCCGCTTCGAGCACGGCCAGCTGCTGCGACACGCTCGACGCGCTCAGGTTCGCGTCCTGCGCGACCGCGCGGCCCGTGCCCAGGGTGTCGAGCCGGCTCAGCAGCCGCAGGCGCCACGGGTTCAACATCGACTCATTGTTGTGCAGTAAAACCGAACAAGAAAGTCGGAATTGTGAGATGGACGTGACGCTCGGACCGGACTTACCGTCGAGAGCATGGCTGCTCCGACTTACGAGACCACCTCCGCAGACGCCTTCTGGGCCGACGCCGACAAGCACCTGGTCCGCTACGGCGGCGCCTTCACCCACGAGATCATCGACCGCGCCGAAGGCAGCTTCGTCTTCACCGAAGACGGCCGCCGGATCCTCGACTTCACGTCCGGCCAGATGAGCGCGATCCTCGGGCACTCGCACCCGGAGATCGTCGACACCGTCCGGCGGCAGGTCGGGAAGCTCGACCACCTGTTCAGCGGCATGCTGAGCCGCCCGGTCGTCGACCTCGCGCGCCGCCTCGCCGAGACGCTCCCGGCACCGCTGGAGAAGGCCCTCCTCCTGACGACCGGGGCCGAGTCCAACGAGGCCGCGATCCGGCTGGCCAAGCTCGTCACCGGCAAGCACGAGATCGTCTCGTTCGCCCGGTCGTGGCACGGCATGACGCAGGCCGCGGCGAGCGCCACCTACAGCGCCGGCCGCAAGGGGTACGGCCCGGCCGCGCCCGGCAACTTCGCCATCCCGGCGCCCAACCGCTACCGGCCGGACTTCACCGGCGCCGACGGCGAACTGGACTGGCGGCGCCAGCTCGACTTCGGCTTCGAGATGATCGACGCGCAGTCGGTCGGCAGCCTGGCCGCGTGCCTCGTCGAGCCGATCCTCAGCTCCGGCGGCATCATCGAGCCGCCGCCCGGCTACTTCGCCGCGCTGCGGGAAAAGTGCCGCGAGCGCGGCATGCTGCTGATCGTCGACGAGGCCCAGACCGGCCTCTGCCGCACCGGCGACTGGTACGCCTTCGAGCGCGACGGCGTCGTCCCCGACATCCTCACGCTGTCCAAGACGCTCGGCGCCGGCCTGCCGCTGGCCGCGGTGCTGACCAGTGCCGAGATCGAGCAGGAGGCGCACGACCGCGGGTTCCTGTTCTTCACCACGCACGTCGCCGACCCGCTGCCGGCCGCCGTCGGCAACACCGTGCTCGACGTCCTGACCCGCGACCGCCTCGACGAGCGCGCGCTGCAGCTGGGCGGCCTGCTCCGGCACGGCCTCGAGCGCATCGCGCACCGGCACGAGGTCGTCGGCGACATCCGCGGCCGCGGGCTGCTGGCCGGGCTGGAACTGGTCGTGGACCGCGAAACCAAGCGCAGCTCGGACGAACTGGGCGCGCGCGTCACCAGCCGCTGCCTCGAACTGGGGCTGCACATGAACATCGTGCAGCTGCCCGGCATGGGCGGGGTGTTCCGGATCGCCCCGCCGCTGACGGCGTCCGAAGAGGAGATCTCCCTCGGCCTGGCCATCCTCGACGAGGCGATCGGAGACGCCGTCAAGACGCTTTGACCGGCCTGAAGAGGTTGACCAGCGTGCCGTCCGGGTCGCGCAGGAGCAACGACCGGTTGCCCCAGGGCATCGTCGTGGGCTCGGTGACGAACTCGATCTCGCCCTGCTTGAGCCGGGCGTACTCGGCGTCGACGTCGTCGACGAGGAACTCGATGATCGCGCTGTGGTTGTCGGCCGGCCGCGCCGAGCCCGGGCTGAAGATCCCGACCGTCCGCGTGCTGCCGATGGCGAGGGTGAACGCCGGCGTCGCGACCTCGGCGAAGTCCGGCGTGGCCCAGGTCGCCGGCAGGCCGGTGACGTGCTCGTAGAAGCCGACGAGCCGGGCGACGTCGTCGGTGATGATGCGCAGCGAGGCGATCTGTGTGGTCATGCCGACGACGGTAGAACCGATACCGGACAGGATCCGCCCGGTATGGGACGCGGTATGAGAAAGGCCTCCTTGCCGGCCCGGGGAGCCGGCAAGGAGGCCTCTTCTCAGGACAGCGTCAGAAGCCCGCCGTCACCCTGGTGAAGTCCCAGTCGTTCTGCGCGATGCCACTGCACGCCGCCTGCACACCGCCGCCGGGGCAACCGCGGTCGCGGTTGACCGACCAGAACGCCAGGCGGCCGATCTTGTTCGTCTTGGCCCAGTTCGTGATCTGGGTCCACGTCGAGAGATCGGTCAGCTCCTGCTGGTCGGACAGGCCGTTCATGCCCGAGATGCCGAGGTGGTTGTACGCCGTGGCGTCGTTCCACCCGAACGTCGACTTCAGCTTGTCCCGCAAGCCGTTCGCCGCGCCGGTCGTGCTGGCGTACATGTTGGCGCCGCCGCCGAAGTCGAACGGCATGATCGTGTAGATGTCGACCCCGGCGCCCAGCGCCTTCGACTGGTCGATGAGCCGGTTGCCGTAGTAGTTCGGGCCGGTCGTCGAGGTGCCGAAGGTCAGGATCGTCTGGATCCCGGGGTTGTTCTGCTTCACGATCTTCAGCGCGTTCAGGATGCGGTCCTGCACGGCCTCGTTCTCGAACTCGTCGGAGTTCTCGATGTCGATGTCGATCGCCTTGAGGCCGTACGCGTTGATGACCTGCTGGTAGGCGCCGGCCAGCGCGGCCGGCGTCGAGCAGTTCGGGCCGAGCTTGTTGCCGCTCCAGCCGCCGAACGACGGCACGACCTGGCCACCCGCCGCCTTGATCTGCGCGATCGCGGTCGCGTCCGCGCTGCCGCTCAGCGGACGGCTGCTGTCCCACGCCGGGTTGCAGCCACCGGAGGCGTTGACGAACGCCATGGTGAACCACTTGACGCCGGTCGCGTTCATCACCGTCTGCGGGTTCGGCGGGTTGCCCCAGCCCATGTAGAGGTACGGCGCGCCGCGGCCACCCGGCTGGTTCGGGGGCGTGGTGGTCGGCGGCGGTGTCGTCGTGGGCGGGGTGGTGGGCGTGGTCGTCGGGGTGGTGCCCCCGGCCGTGCACGCGCCGCCGTTGAGCTTGCAGTTCGCCGGAGCGGAGTACGCGCCCGAGTACGTCACGTTGAACCCGAAGCTCGCGCTACCGCCGTTGCCGACGTTGCCGTTCCACGTGTTCTTGACCGTGACGTGCTGGCCGGCCGCCGTGTAGCTGCCGTCCCACAGCGACGCGATCTTCGCGCCGCCCGGCAGGTCGAACTCCACCGTCCACGTCGGCAGCGTCGAGCCCGAGCCGTTGGCGATCGTGTACTTGCCCTCGTAGCCGGTGCCCCAGTCGGAGCCCTTCGCGAAGGTCGCGGACACGCCGCCCGCCGCGTTCGCCGGAGCGATCACGAACACGGCACCGACCGTGGCGGCCGCGGCCGCCAGCCCGAGTGCGGACAACCAGCGGCTTCTCAAGACAGGCCGTTCTTGATCGCGCTGATCAGCTCGCCGTTGGTGGTGTCACCGGTCAGCTCCCAGAAGAAGGCGCCGCCGAGGCCCTGCTGCTTGGCGTAGGACATCTTGCCGCCGATGGTCGCCGGGGTGTCGTAGCTCCACCAGTTGCTGCCGCACTTGGCGTACGCGGTGCCGGCGAACGTGCCGGTCGACGGGCAGCTGTTCTTCAGGACCTTGTAGTCCTCGATGCCCGCCTCGTACGTGCCGGGCGCGGCGCCGGTCGCGGTGCCACCCGGCGTGCTCTGCGTGACGCCGGTCCAGCCGCGGCCGTAGAACCCGATGCCCAGCAACAGCTTGCTCGACGGGACGCCCTTGCTCTTCAGCTTCTGGATCGCGGCGTCGGAGTAGAAGCCCGGCGTCGGGATGCCCGTGAAGTTGGTGAGCGGCGAGTGCGGCGCCGTCGGACCCTGCGGCGCCCAGGCGCCGAAGTAGTCGTAGGTCATGACGTTGAACCAGTCGACGGACGCCGCGGCACCGGCGTAGTCGGCGACGTCGAGCTTGCCGCCGTTGCTGCCGTCCGCCGTGATGGCCGAGGTGACCAGGAACGACGAGCCGAACTTGGACCGCAGCGCGGACAGCAGGTTCTTGTAGGCCGCGGCACCGCTGGTGTCACAGCTCAGGCCGCACGAGTTGGGGTACTCCCAGTCGATGTCGATGCCGTCCCAGATGTCGGCCCAGCGCGGGTCCTTCAGCAGGTTGTAGCAGGACTGCGCGAACGCGGCCGGGTTCTGCGCGGCCTGACCGAAGCCACCGGAGTACGTCCAGCCGCCGAACGACCAGATCACCTTGAGCCCGGGGTGCAGCTTCTTCAGCTTGCGCAGCTGGTTGAAGTTGCCGGCCACCGGCTGGTCCCAGGTGTCGGCGACGCCGTCGACACTGCCCGCGGCGTCGTAGGTCTTCTGGTAGTCGGCGTACGGGTCGTCGTTGGCCGTGCACTGGCCGTTCTTGACGTTGCCGAACGAGTAGTTGATGTGGGTCAGCTTGCTCGCCGAACCCGAGGTCTCGATGTTCTTGACGTGGTAGTTGCGCCCGTAGACGCCCCACTGCACGAAGTAGCCGACGTTCTTCAGGCCGCCCTGCGGGGGCGGCGTGGTGGTGGTCGTCGTCGGCGGCGTGGTCGGAGTGGTCGGCGTCGTGGTCGGCTGCGTCGGGGTCGTCGGCGTGGTGGTCGGGGTGCCACCGCCGGCGTCACAGGAGCCGCCGTTCAGCTTGCAGTTCGCCGGCGCCGAGTAGGTGCCGGAGTAGCTGACGTTGAAGCCGAAGCTGACGCTCGCGCCGTTGCCGACGTTGCCGTTCCAGGTGTTCTTGACGGTGACGTGCTGGCCGGCCGCGGTGTAGCTGCCGTCCCAGAGCGACGCGATCTTCGCGCCGGACGGGAGGTCGAACTCGACCGTCCACGCGGCCAGCGTCGAGCCGGAGCCGTTGGCGATCGTGTACTTGCCTTCGTAGCCGGTGCTCCAGTCGGAGCCCTTGGTGAAACTGGCGCCGACACCGCCGGCCGCGCTGGCCGGCACGGTGACCAGGCCGACCGCGATCGCGCCGACCGCGGTGAACAGACCGAGGAGGTGCCATCTCTTTCTGGACATTCGTCTCCCTTGACGCAGGTGCTTTGTGCGACGTTCCGGGCACGGCGTTCACGAACACCACCGACGGGGACCAGTTGGTGTTTTTGTGCCGTTTGCGAAGACGGTACGTGGTCCAGACCAATTAGGGAAGCACGAGTACGGAGAGTGCCGAAGGGCGGCTGAACGGCTTAAACCTGTGATCGGCGTTGCCGGTTCGGTGGTCCAGTCCAGTTACGCAAAGCAGTTTTCGCGCCATCGACATCCGCACGCACGGGCCATGCCGCTCAGGATCGATTCCGAACCCGGACACGCCCTCGCGACACGACTTCCCAGGCGCGGGACAAGAAGGAAACCCGGTCCGCTGCGGGTGAACCATCGAGGTGCACGGACACACAAAAGAGCCCCCTCTTGCGAGGGGGCTCTAGTGCTGTCTCAACCAGACGTGCGCCCGAAGGGATTCGAACCCCTGACCTTCTGATCCGTAGTCAGATGCTCTATCCAGCTGAGCTACGGGCGCGTGTTCAGTTGTAACCTAGCACCCGGCGAACCGAGTACCAGCGGAGGCTCCGGGATTTGAACCCGGGAGGGGGGGTTACCCCCAACCGCATTAGCAGTGCGGCGCCATAGACCAGACTAGGCGAAGCCTCCTGGGCCCAACGACCACTGCTCAGATAGGTTACACACCCCCCGAACCCCCTCGGTAACCACCCCCCTCACGCCCGGCGCAACAGCCTGAGCAGGCGTGGAGATCGTCCGCCGAGGCCTTCCGCCTCGAACGTCGCGATGCCGACGCGCGGGAGTTCGCGGACGCCCGGGTACACGAGATAGCGCGGGACCCAGCGCGGCTGGAACTTGGCGTTGAACTTGTAGAGCGTCTCGATCTGGATCCAGCGCGAGAAGAAGTGCAGCACCTTCGCCGCCGTCTTGGCGACCGGGCCGGCGCCGATGCGCTGGCCCTGCTCCATCAACGCCCGGAACGCCGCGAAGTTCAGTGACACCTGGCCGACGCCGTGGCGGGCCGCCGACAGCAGCAGCTCCGAGATCATCAGCTCGTTGACGCCGTTGTCGGCCGTGCGGTCGCGGCGCATGACGTCCAGCGACAGGCCCGTCGGTCCCCACGGGACGAACTGGAGGACGCCGCGCACCCGGCCGCCCTGCTCGGCCGTCACCAGGACCGACCCCTTGTCGCCCATGCGACCCAGCGCCATCGAGAAACCGCGCTCGGTGTCCGTGCCGCGCCAGTTGGCGGCCAGCACCTCCAGCTCGGCCAGCTCGCCGGGGCGCAGGTCTTCCGTGCGCCGCACCAGGACCTTGTAACCCGCGCGCTTCGTGCGGGCCGCCGCCTGGCGGACGCCGCGCATGACGCGGCCGTCCAGCGTGAAGCCGTCGACGTCGACGACCGCCTCGTCGCCGATCTCCAGGACCTCCAGGCCGAAGCGGGCCCAGACCGTCGCGCCCAGTTCCGAGACGCCCATCGCCGCGGGCACCCAGCCGTTGCGCCGGCAGACCTCCAGGTACTCCTCGATCGCGCCCGGCCACGCCTCGTGGTCGCCCAGCGGGTCGGCCGAGCAGAGGGCGACGCCGGCGATCACGCGGTAGGTGACCGCCGCCTTGCCCGTGCGGGAGAACACCGCGAACTTGTCGCGGCGCAGCGCGAAGTAGCCCAGCGAGTCACGCTCGCCGTGCTCGTCGAGCAGCTTGCGCAGGCGGTCGACCTCGTCGTCGGTCAGCCGCGGCGCGGGCTCGGCCGAGCGCAGCAGGAAGTACGCCGACACCAGGATGGCCGCGATGCCGAACAGCAGGCCGACGGCCGCCGTCAGGTCCTCCAGCCACATGCCGTGGAACACCGCCGGCCCGCTGACGCCGACCAACGCCAGCGCCGACTCCGCCAGCCGGTCCGGGAAGCTCATCGGCTCCAGGACCGCGCGCGAAGCGACCGACAGCAGGATGAGGTTGAGCACGAACCCGGCCAGCGCGAGCTCGACGAAGCTCCGCACCGCGCGCCAGCGCCCGACCACCGGGTCCGGCTTCGCGACGAAGTACTTCCTGGTCGCGATCAGGCCGACCAGCAGCACCACCGACACCAGGCCGGCGCCGAAGACGTGCTTGAGCCCGATGTGCGACACCGTGAGCAGCACCGTCGCACCGACCGCCAGCTGCCACGCGCGCCGCTTGCGCCGCCGCAGCCCGGCGGCCAGCAGCACCAGCAGGACCCCCGTGACCAGCGCGACGGTCGCCGCGGCGACCGTCGCCTCCTGCGGCAGCTCCAGCCACTCCGACAGATGCCCGCGCAGGTTCCGGCGCCCGGCCGGGACCAGGACCGCGACGAGCGTCATCAGTCCGGCCAACCGGGTCACCCAGGTGATCACCCCCACGGAAGTGGCCCCCGCCACCCGCCAGGTGGTCTGCGCGCGAGTCCCCGTCACCACCTGTACAACCCGTTGTGGACGATCATGCTTCCCCCATCTACCCCCCGGCGAGCTCCACGAACGGCGCCAGCGCCGCCGGGTTGGCCAGCGCGTCGCGGCTGACCGCCCGGTCCGGGGCCACACCGGCGAGGATCTTCTTGACCGGTACCTCACACTTCTTACCGTTCAAGGTACGAGGTATCTCGGAAACCACTACGAACCGATCGGGTACATGGCGCGGTGACAAGGCGCTACGGAGCTCTTTCCGCAGCGTGGGCTCGATGTCGTCGATCTCGACGCCGCCGGCGAGCACGACGAAGCAGAGCAGCTGCCCGTCCTCGTTCCCGGCCGCCGAGGTGTCCACGACCAGCGAGTCCGCGATCTCGTCGTAGCCCTCGACGACCCGGTAGAACTCCGCCGTGCCCATCCGGACGCCGCCGCGGTTGAGCGTCGAGTCGCTGCGGCCGTAGATGACCGCCGAGCCCCGGTTGGTGATCCGGATCCAGTCGCCGTGGCGCCACAGCCCCGGGTACATCTCGAAGTACGCCTCACGCAGCCGCGAGCCGTCCGGGTCGTTCCAGAAGAACACCGGCATCGACGGCATCGGCTTGGTGATGACCAGCTCACCGACCTGCTCGACGACGGCGTTGCCGGCCTCGTCGAAGGCGTTGACCGCGGCCCCGAGCGCCGGGCAGGACAGCTCCCCCAGCCAGACCGGGACGTCGGGCGCCGACGCGACGAACGCCGCGCACAGGTCGGTCCCGCCGGAGACCGAGCAGATCTGCACCCGCCCGCCGACCTCGTTCACGATCCACCGGAAGCCCTCGACGCTCAGCGGCGCGCCGGTGGAGCCGAGGGCGCGCAACGCCGTGAGGTCGTAGCGCTCGGCGGGCTTGACGCCGGCCTTCAGGCAGCTCTGGATGAACGGCGCCGACGTGCCGAAGTACGTGACGCGGTGCTGCTCGGCCAGGTGCCAGAGCGCGTTGAGGTCCGGGTAGCCGGGGTTGCCGTCGTAGAGCACGATCGTCGTGCCGACGAGCAGGCCGGAGACGAGGAAGTTCCACATCATCCAGCCGGTGGTGCTGAACCAGAAGAACCTGTCGCCGGGGCCGAGGTCGGTCTGCAGGGCGAGGGCCTTGAGGTGCTCCAGCGTGATGCCGCCGTGGCCGTGGACGATGCCCTTCGGCAGCCCGGTGGTGCCCGAGGAGTAGAGCACCCACAGCGGGTGCGCGAACTCGACCGGCTCGAACACCAGCGGCGCGCCCTCGTGCTTCGCGAGCAGCTCGGCCCAGTCGTGTGTGCCTTCCAGCCGGCCGTCGCCGACGTACTCGACGAGCACGGTCGCGGCCAGCGAAGGCAGCTTCTCCCGCAGTTCGGCGACCGTGGTGCGGATGTCGAACTGGCGGCCGCCGTACGCGTAGGCGTTGACGGCGAAGAACAGCTTCGGCTCGATCTGCACGAACCGGTCCGCGACGGCGCGGACGCCGAAGTCGGGCGAGCACGACGACCAGATCGCGCCGATGCTCGCCGCGGCGAGGAACGCGACCAGCGTCTGCGGGCAGTTCGGCGCCAGCGCGACGACGCGGTCGCCCTTGCCGACACCCAGTTCGGCGAACGCCGCCCGCGCCGCGGCGACCTGCGCGCGAAGGTCGCCGTACGTCAGCTGATCCGCGAAGCCGTCTTCACGGTGGAAGATCACCGCGGTCTCTTCGTCGCCCTTCGCGGCACCGGCGACGCCGGGGGTGAGCGCGTGCTCGGCGTAGTTCAGCGTGCCACCCGCGAACCAGACGGCGTCCGGCATCCCGCCGGAAAGCACCTCACCCGGCTGGTCGTGCCAGCGGACACCGAGGAAGTCCGCCACCGCGGCCCAGAAGTCCGGTCCGCGCTCGATGGAGAACTCCCAGAGCGACTGGTAGTCGTCCACCTCGACGCCGCGTTCGGCGCCCAGCCACCGGCGGAACGCCTCGATCTGGGTGTCGGCAACGTGGCCCGGCTCGGGGCGCCACAGGACTTCGGGAGCGTCGGCGGTGTGCGTCACGCCCCGAGCCTAATCCCTCTGATCAGGAAGTCACCGTGGTCGGAACCGACACGGGCCGGGCACCAGGAGTGGTGCCGGCCCACACCTACCGCAGGTGGGCGTCGAACCAGTTGAGCGTGCGCTGCCAGGCCTCCGCGGCGGCGCCGGGATCGGCGTCGAAGCGGTGGTTGGCGCCCGGGTAGTGGACGACGTTGGTGGCGACCTTCGCCGACGCGGCCGCGTCACGCAGGCGCTCGACCTCCGCGCCGCCCGCCGCGTCGCCGGAGTCGCCGTACATGCCGAGCCACGGGCTGGTGAGCTTGCCGGCGATCTCGACCAGCGCGGGCAGCTCCACGGCCTGCTGGCCGCCGACGCTGACCGCGGCGCCCAGCTTCCGGTGCGAGGCGACGACGAGCGCCGCCGTGCCGCCGAGGTCGAAGCCCATCACGCCGAGGAGGTCGCCCTGGACGCCGCGTTCGACGAGCCAGGCGAGTGTGATGTCCGTCGCGTCGAGCAGGTCCTGCTGGGTGAGGGGCTGGCCGTCGAGGTGGGGCGTGACGGTCAGCCAGCCCTCCGTGGCGAGGCTGGCCAGCAGCAGTTTCACGCCGTCGGTGACGCCGTCCGCTTCGTGCAGCACGACCAGGCCGCCGCGTAGCGCGCCTTCGGGTTCCGCGAAGGTGAGGCGGCGGCTGGGGCCGTCGGTGCGCTGGTAGTCCACGGTGCTGGTCGACGTCATTGCGCAACTCAATCACCTCGGGGTGAACAGAAGGAACCCCGAGGTCCCGCCAGAAGGGAGTCGCGGGACGGCGGCCGGGAAAGATACGGTGGACGGGCCGTCCCGCCGATTACCAGGAGCGCCGAAGATGTCGTCCGTGTCCCCGCGTGCCGATCTCGAATCGTTGCCGAAATACGTCCCTGGCCGGACGATCCAAGGCGCGATCAAGCTGGCGAGCAACGAGGTGCCCGGCGGCGCGCTGCCGAGCGTCGCGGCGGCGATCGCCGAGGCCGCGGCCGGTATCAACCGTTACCCGGACACCGGCTCGCAGCTGCTGCGCGAGCGGCTGGCGCGCGACCTGGGCGTGCCGATCGAGCGCGTCGCCATCGGCTGCGGCTCGGTTTCGCTGTGCCAGCAGACGATCCAGGCCCTCTGCGCGCCCGGCGACGAGGTCATCTTCCCCTGGCGCTCGTTCGAGGCGTACCCGATCGTCACGCAGGTCGCGAACGCCGTCTCGGTGAAGGTGCCGATCACCGAGGGCCAGGAGGTCGACCTCGACGCGATGCGCGCGGCGATCACCGACCGGACGCGCGTCGTCTTCGTCTGCAACCCGAACAACCCGACCGGGACGGCCATCCGCCGCGCCGAGCTGGAGCGGTTCATGGACGCCGTCCCCGAGCGCGTGCTGATCGTGCTCGACGAGGCGTACAAGGAGTTCGTCACCGACCCCGAGGTCCCGGACGGCGTCGAGTACACCCGTGACCGGCCGAACGTCATGGTGCTCCGCACGTTCTCGAAGGCGTACGGCCTCGCCGGCCTCCGCGTCGGTTACGCCGTCGCGCCGGAGGCGATCGCGGACGCGCTGCGCCAGGTGTACGTGGCGTTCTCGGTGAACATGCTGGCCCAGGTGGCGGCGCTGGCGTCCCTCGACGCGGCGGACGAGCTGCTGGACCGGTGCAAGGACATCGTCGCCGAGCGCGGCCGGGTCCGGGACGCACTGATCGCGGCCGGCTACCAGGTGCCGGAGACGCAGGCGAACTTCGTCTGGCTGCCGCTGGGTGCGCAGGCGGTGCCGTTCGCCGAGCACGCGCTGGACCGCAAGCTGATCGTGCGGCCGTTCGCGGGTGACGGCGTGCGCGTGACGATCGGGACGCCCGAGGAGAACGACCTGTTCCTGGCGGCGGCGCGCGAGTTCAGCCGCTGAGCTGCTTGACGACCAGCTGGATCACGGCCGCCGTGCCGACCACGACGATCACGCCGCGCAGCACCGCCGGCGGCAGCTTCCGGCCGATCTTCGCGCCGAGGAAGCCGCCGGCGGTGGAGCCGATCGCCAGCCAGAGCACGACGGGCCAGCTGATCGGCGCGACGAACGCGTAGATCAGCCCGGCGATGACGTTGACCACGGCGGCCAGGACGTTCTTCACGCCGTTGAGCTTCTGCAGCGGTTCCGACAGCAGCATCCCCATGACGGCCATCAGCATCACGCCCTGCGCGGCGGTGAAGTACCCGCCGTAGATGCCGATGAGGAAGATGAAGAACATCAGCAGCGGGCCGGCTTTCTGCTCCTCACCGTTCTCTTCGCGCCGCTTCGCGACCCACTTCGAGACGCGCGGCTGCACGATCACGAGGACCACGGCCAGCCCGACGAGGATCGGGACGACGGCCTCGAAGGCGTCCTTCGGCAGCGACAGCAGCAGGATGGTGCCGCCGATCGCGCCGAGGAACGACGCGACGGCGAACTTCGCGGTCTGCCGCCAGTAACCCTTGAGCTCGTGCCGGTAACCCCAGGCACCGCTGAGGGTGCCGGGGGCGAGCCCGATCGCGTTGGAGGTCGTCGCCGTCACCGGCGGGTACCCGAGCGCGACCAGCACCGGGAACGTCACGAGCGTCCCCGACCCGACCACGGCGTTGATGGTCCCGGCCCAGATCCCGGCGACCAGGACGATCGCCGCGTGCCACCACGTCATGAAGCACTCACGTGCGGAGCCTAAGCAAGGTGACCGGGTCCCGCGACGCAGATGTGTCTGGTCAGACAGTCACGGCGCGGTCACTCGGGCGCGAAGACGCAGAACTCGTTGCCCTCCGGGTCGGCCAGGATGTCCCACCGGATGTCTTCGTCCTCCTCTCGGACCATGGTCGCGCCCAGGGCCAGCAGCTCCGCGCGGTCGCCCACGACGTCCAGGTGCATGCGGTTCTTGACCGTCTTCGGCTCGGTCACCGGGTTGAGCCAGATCAACGGCCCCTTGCCGGCGGGCTCGGCGATCGGGATCGGGTCGCTCGGTGGCCGCTCCGCCGCGGACGCGTGGCGGACGTAGCCGATCGCCGCGCACCACCAGTCCGCCAGGGCCTGGTGGTCGTTCGCGTCGAGCGCGAGGTCCTTGAACCGTGCGGTCATGCTGCTTCCTCCTCCGGTACGTGAGCGGGGACGACCGAGGAGACCACGCGCCGGCCCAGCGCGCCGTACAGGCCGCGCCCGGCTTCGCTGGCCAGCAGCACGCTCGACCGCGCGCCCGCCGCGACGGCCAGCCGGTGCATCACCACCCGGCCGAGCCCGCGCCGCCGGTGCGCCGGCTCGGTGACGATCCGGTCGAAGACCGCGACCCCCGACGCCACCGCGACCCGGCCGCGCGCCGCCAGGACACCGCCTGACGTCACGACCACCTCCCAGACCGGCCCCTCGCCGGTCACCGTCACGTCGTACGACGGTGGAGCCGCCACCGCCGGGCCGACGCCGGCGAAAGCCATCAGGTACTCCGTGTCCCCCGCCCGCCACACCGGGGTCAGGCCCGCCAGCACCGCTTCGCGCGGGCCGCACGTCTTCAGCCACGTGCCCGGCTCCGCGACCGACCGGGCGCGGGCCGCCACCGTGTCCGGGGTGCGCAGCAGGTAACGCACCCGGTGCCCGGGCAGGCCGACGTCGACGCGGTGGCCGTCCGGTTCCTCGACCGGTGGCGGTGCCGCCCGCGACACCGCCCAGCCCCGCGCCCACGCTTCCCACGTCTCGATGACGGACATGTCCGTGATCATGGCAGCCACCCCCGACAATTCCCGGCGTGCGGCAGGATGGGCCCGTGGGCGAGGACACCGAGCAGGTCTGGAGCGCGACCGTCGACCACCTGCGGGCGATGATCGACTCCGGCGAGCTGGCGCCGGGGTCGCGGCTGCCCGCCGAGCGCGTGCTGTGCGAGGAGCTGGGCATCAGCCGCGGGTCGTTGCGGCAGGCGCTGCGCGTGCTCGACTCCATCGGGTACGTCCAGATTCGCGCCGGCTCCGGCACCTACGTCGCCGAAGCGCGGGACCAGCCGCTGAGCACCTGGTTCACCGAGCACGACCAGCTCGTCGAGAAGCTGTTCGACCTGCGCGCGACCGTCGAGCCGACGCTCGCCGACCGGCTCGCGCGCCACGCCACGGCGAAGGTCGTGAGCCGCCTCGAGGACAACGTCGCCGAGATGGCGCGGGCCGCCGAAGACGGCGACATGCTGCGCGTGATCGCCACCGACGCCGAGTTCCACCGGGTCATCGCGCAGAACGCGGGCAACGACGACGTCGCCGGCCTGCTGCGGTCGGTCCTGGCGCTGGTCGGCGAGGAGCGGCGGGCGGCGCTGCGGCTGCCGGGGCAGATCCGCAAGGCCGTCGACGACCACCGCGCGATCCTCGACGCGATCCGCCGCGCGGACCCGGCCGAGGCCCGCGAACGCACCCTCAAGCACCTCGTGGACGCCAAGACGTACGCCCACGACTTCGCCGCCCACCCGGAGGAGTGAGATGGAGAAGGTCTTCTTCACCGAGGAAAAGGCCACCATGCTGGCCACCCTCTACGGCCGCGCGCTCGACAGCCGCGAGGCCGACCCGATCCTCGGCGACCACGCCGCCGACGAAGCCGTCCGCCAGATCGACTACGACTTCGCGAAGCTCGGCATGACCCGCGACGCCGCCGTGTCCGTCGTGCTGCGGGCGAAGCCGATCGACGAATGGGCCGCGGAGTACCTGGCGCAGCACCCGGACGCGATCGTGCTGCACCTCGGCTGCGGCATGGACACGCGGTTCCAGCGCCTGGCCCCGCCGGAGACCGTGCACTGGTACGACGTCGACTACCCCGAGGTCGTCGCCCTGCGCGAGAAGCTCTACGCGACGGCACCGAACCACACGAACATCGGCACGTCGGTCGTCGACTTCGGCTGGCTCGACCAGGTGCCGCCGGACCGGCCGGCGCTGATCGTCGCCGAGGGCCTGACCATGTACCTGACGGCCGACGAGGGCACGGAGCTGGTCCGGCGGCTGGTCGCGAAGTTCCCGTCCGGCCAGCTGATCTGCGACCTGTTCAGCAAGCTGGGGATCAAGGCGCAGAAGCTCAACCCGCCGGTCCGCAAGTCGGGCGCGACGCTGATCTGGGGCGTGGACAACCCGCGCGAGCTGGAGCGCTACGGCCTGACGTGCGTGTCCTCTTTGGACGCCGGACACTGGACGACGCCGGCGGTCATGGCCCGGGTGCGGCCGGTCACGCGGCTGCAGCTGCGGATACTGAAGTACGTCCCGCCGCTGGCGAAGATGGCGCACATCGTGCGCTACCGCTTCTGACGCGACTCGAGCACCCGCGCGACGAACTTGCGCACCTTCTCCTCGAGCCGCGCGAGACGTTCGTCCAGCGTGAGCGTCTCGACCGGCTGGGGCACGTCGGACTTCAGCTCGCCGCGCACGTACTGGCAGCACCCGAGGTTGCCGCAGGCGTAGATGCCCAGCGTGTTGCCCTCGCGGCCGAGCTTCCCGGCGCGCTTGCCGGAGAACAGCGTGACGTCGGCCAGGCCGTGGGTCGTGGTGCAGAAGCCGCAGATGTTGCTGCGCAGCCGTGACTTCGGCGACGGCGCCGCCCGCAGCGCGAGGCCGACGACCTCGCCGTCGTACGGCAGCACGAGGTAGGCGCGGCCGGGCGCCTTCGGGTCGCGCCAGCCGAGGAACTCGCGCCGGTCCCAGGGGATCTCCTCGGGCCGGGCGGGCAGCGTGACGCCCTTGGCCTCGCCGCGGGTGCAGTTGACGAACGAGGCCCGGATCTCCTCCGGGCCGAGTGGCTCCATGATCGGCACGGTAACCGGCCGCCGCTGCCCGCGGCCACGCCTTTTGCCGCCGCACGCCATACGATCAACGCCGTGCGCGAGAACGCCGGGAGGTTTCGGGTCGTCCTGCGCACCAGCCTGGGCTTCGCCGGGCTGGGGCTCGGCTCCAGCGTCGCCGGCTCCGGTGTGGTCGCGTTGCTCCTGCTGCTGCAGGGCCTGCCCAACGACGTCGGCGACCGCGGCTGGATCCTCGGGATCGTCGCGGCCGGGATCGTCGCCGTCTCGCTGCTCGTCGGGACGCTGTGGACGGCCTGGCTGCAGCGGCGCACGGCGATCTGGTTCGTGCTCGGCCGCCCGCCCGCCGAAAGCGAGGCCCGGCGGGCGCTGCGGCTGCCCGTCGACATGGCCGTGGTCAGCGGCACGCTCTGGCTGATCGGCACCACCGTCCTCGGCGTGCTCGCCGGGGTGCTCGGCTCGGCGGCGGACGCGGCCGCGATGGCCACCACGATCGGGCTCGGTGGCCTCACCACCGTCGGGCTCACCTACCTGGCCGCCGAGTGGGTGGCGCGGCCGGTGATGACGATCGCGCTGCACGTCGTCCCGCCGCGCGGGTCGCTGCCGGTGACCGTGCTGACGCGGCTGATCGTCACGTGGGCGCTGACCTGCGGGGTACCGCTCGTCGGCGTGCTGCTCGTCGCCACGCCGCCGGACTTCGGCTCGGGCGACCACACCGCCAGCCTGATCATGCTGTCGGTGATCGGCCTGGTCGTCGGCGCGCTCGGCACGGCGCTGCTGGCCCGGGCCGTCGCCGCGCCGTTGCACCGGCTGCGCGTGGCGCTCGACAAGATCGCGCGCGGCGACAACGAGGTCGTCGTCGACGTCGACGACTCCAGCGAGATCGGCCTGCTCCAGACGTCGGTGAACCAGCTCGCCTCCGGGCTGCGCGAGCAGGCGCGGATGCGGGACCTGTTCGGCAGGCACGTCGGCGCCGAGGTCGCCCGGCACGCGCTGGAGTACGGCGCCTCGCTGTCGGGGGACGTCCGCGAGGTGACGGCGTTGTTCGTCGACGTCGTCGACTCGACCGCGCTGGCCTACCGGACGCCGCCGGAGGAGCTGGTCGGGAAGCTGAACCGGCTGTTCGCCGCCGTCGTCACCGCGGTGAACGCCCGCGGCGGGCTGGTCAACAAGTTCCAGGGGGACGCCGCGCTGTGCGTCTTCGGCGCGCCGACGCGGCTCTCGGACGCGCCGACCGCCGCCCTGGCCGCGGCCCGGGCGATCCGGGACGCGGTGCGCGAGACGGGCGAGCTCGACCTCGGCATCGGCGTCTCCAGCGGCCCGGTGTTCGCCGGGCAGCTCGGCAGCAGCAGCCGCCTCGAGTACACCGTGATCGGCGACGCCGTGAACGAGGCCGCGCGGCTCACCGAGCTGGCCAAGGCAGTGCCGTCACGGATCCTCGCGAGCGACGCCGCCGTGTCCGGCGCCCTGCGGGGCGAGCGCGCGTTCTGGACCGAGCACGGCGCGCTCGAGCTGCGCGGCCGCCAGGAGCCGACGCCGACCTGGACAGCCGGCCCGGAACCTCAGGACGGCTGACCCAGATCCGGCCAGCGCAAGACCGTCGAACCCCAGGTCAGGCCCGCGCCGAACGCGCTGAGCAGGACGCGATTACCGGGTGCGAGGGTGCCGTCGCGCCGGGCGTCGTCCAGCGCGAGCGGGATGGACGCGGCGCTGGTGTTGCCGACGCGGTCGATGTTGGCCACCACGGCGTCGGCGGGCATGCCGAGCTGCTTCGCCGTCGCCTGGAGGATCCGGATGTTGGCCTGGTGCCCGACGAAGCGGTCGACGTCGCCGACCATCCAGCCCGCGCGCTCCAGGACCGTCCGCGACGACTCGGCCATCCGCGCGCAGGCGTGCCGGAACACCGCGGTGCCCTGCATCGCGAGGAAGCGGTCGCCCGGGTCGTCCGACAGCCGGCGTCGCGAGCCGCCGGCCTCGACCCACAGCAGGTCGGCGTGCTCACCCTCGCTGTGCAGGTCGAACGGCCCGAACGCGCCGGGCTCGTCGGCGTCACCGGCGCGCAGGACGACCGCGCCGGCGCCGTCCCCGAAGATCGGGACGGTGGTGCGGTCCTCCGGGTCGATGAGCGTGGTGAAGGTGTCGGCGCCGATCACGAGCACGCGCTCGGCGATGCCGCCCGCGATGAACCCGGCCGCGGTGGCCAGCGCGTAGACGAACCCGCTGCACACGGCGTTGACGTCGAAGGCCGCGGCGGTGCCGAGCCCGAGCCGGGCGGCCACCTGCGGCGCGCTGGCCGGACAGGGCTGGTCGGGCGTGGCGGTGGCGAGCACGACCACGTCGGCGCCACCGTCGGTGGAGGCCAGCGCCCTGCGGCCCGCGCCGACGGCGAGGTCCACAGTGGACTCATCGGGCCCGGCGACGCGGCGCTCGCGGATTCCCGTGCGAGTGCGGATCCACTCGTCCGAGGTGTCGAGCCGGGCGGCGATCTCGTGGTTGGCCAGGACTTTCGTCGGCAGCCACGAGCCGAGTCCGGTCAACACGGCGGCAGGTGCGGGCACGGGAGAGCCTCCCCACGCCGGCGGGTTGGCGGAGAATCCGGCTGGTCTTCCACTTGTATGGGCTACCCCCTGGTAGACCGGTCAGTTGTGTTCGATGTCACTGAAAAAGTTGTTTCATCTTACCGGCGTACGGAGTAGTAAGCGCCGTCACGAGCGAGTGAGGCGCCCGATAACTCCCGGCGGATCGTCGGTGGTCCCGGTTAGCCTGCTGGAGTGCAGACACCCGACCTCGACCAGCTGGACATCGCCATCCTCGCCTGCCTGCAGGCGGACGCCCGCACCATCGCCGAGACGATCGGCGCGAAGGTCGGCCTCTCGGCCGCAGCGGTGCAACGGCGGATCAAGCGGCTGCGCGAGGCGGGCGTCATCGAGCGCGAGGTGGCGGTGCTGTCGCCGCAGGCGCTCGGGCTGAGCATGACGTTCGTGGTCATGGTCGAGATGGAGCGGGAGAACCTCGCGGTCCTGGACGCCTTCCGCCGCCAGGTCCTCGGCGACGACTGCGTCCAGCAGTGCTACTACGTCACCGGCAACGCCGACTTCGTGCTGATCGTGACGTGCCCGGACATGGCGGGCTTCGAGGCGTTCACCCGGCGGATGTTCTTCGACAACCCGAACGTCCGGCACTTCACCACGAGCGTGGCGATGGACCGCGTGAAAGTGGGCCTCAACCTGCCGCTCGGCCCGTAGGCGGGCGCCCCGGGCCGATATCCTGGAGCGCTGTCCACCTGGGGGGAAGCATGCTTCGGAACCGTCGGATCTTCCTGGTCGCGACCCTGATCGACGCGCTCGGCAGCGGGCTCTGGGGTCCGTTCGCCCTGCTCTTCCTGGTGCACGCCCAGGGCCTCACCCTGCTCGACGCGGGCGCGTCGCTCAGCACCGGCGCCCTGCTCGCGCTCGTCACCGGGCCGGCCGCCGGCGCCGCCATGGACCGGTTCGGCCCGCGCGCCCTGCTCATCACCGGCAACGTGGTGCGCATCGGCGCCTTCTGCGCCTACCCCCTCGTGCACAGCAGCTGGCAGGTGATCGTCGTGACGGTCGTCGCCGGGGTCGGCGACCGGCTCTTCTGGACGTGCAACGCGCCGATGACCGCCCGGCTCACCGAGGGCCGGGACACCGACCGCGTGCTCGCCACCCAGACCGCCGGCCGGTTCGCCGGCGCGGGGATCGGCGCCGGCGCGATCGCCGTGCTGCCCGCGATCACCAGCCCGTGGACCTTCCACCTGCTCGCCTACGTCAACGCGGCCAGCTTCGCCGTCGCCGCCGTGCTGATCCGGCTGCTCCCGTCACTTTCACGTGAAAGCGACCACCTGGGCGCGGCACTTTCACGTGAAAGTGCCGCTTCGGGCAGCTGGCGCGCGGTGCTCGGCGACCGGCCGTTCACCGGCTTCTGCGTCACCCACATGGCTTTCACGCTCGCCAGCGCGAGCAAGTTCGCGGTGCTGCCGATCGTCGTCCACGACCTGCTGCACGGTCCACAGTGGATCACCGGGACGGCCATCGCGCTCGGCACCGTGGTCGTGGTGGCCGGGCAGCGCCCGATCGTCGCGCTGCTGGCCGGCCGCAGCCGGACGGCCGGGCTGATCGGCGCCGCGACGATCTTCGCGGCCTGCTTCGGGTTGCTGATTCCCCTGGAAGCGGTCTCCCTGCCGGTGGCCACCGGCTTGATCCTCTTCACGAGCCTCGGCTTCTCGATCGCGGAGGCGATGTTCGGCCCGACCGGCACCGCGGCGGCGGCCGCGGCCGCTCCCCCGGGCGCCGAGGGACGCGCGAGTTCGATCTTCCAGCTGTCCTGGGGCCTGCCGGTGGCGCTCGCGCCCGGCCTGCTGGCCGCTCTGCTCAGCGTGGACAACGCGCTGACGTGGTCGGTACTGGCCCTGACCTGCGCGGCAGCCGTTCCGGCGCTGCTCGTGCTGCGGAAAAAGCTGCCGGACGCGCTGCGCGAACCGTCACCATCTGTTGCCGCCTGAGCGCAAGGGGTATGTGCCCGGCGTTACACCACAATGGACGGATGCAACCGATCAAGTGAACGTGAAGGTTTCTTCGTCATGACCGTCGGCCCTGGTCATCTCCTTGGCGAACAGTTCGCGCCGCGCGAACCGAAGCGAGACTCCAGGAGGGCCCGTGCACACCGAAGCCGTACACCAGAGCCAGTTCGTGGTGCTGAACGAGAGCACCACGCCCGTCCTGTCGCGCCTCTCCTACCACGCCGAGGAGCCGTTCGCGGTCACCGTGGCGTTCCGGACCGAGCGCGGCCGGTGGATCGAGTGGACGTTCGCCCGTGAGCTGCTCGTCGAAGGCCTGGACGAGCCGGCCGGCCTGGGCGACGTCCGCGTCCGCCCGGACCTGTCCGCGGACGAAGACTTCCTGACCCTCGAAATCGAGTCACCGGACGGCTATGCGTCGTTCGAGCTGGAGATCGAGGACGTCCGCACGTTCCTCGACGCGTCCTACGAGCTGGTGCCGCTCGGCGAAGAGGCCGCGTACTTCGACGTCGACGGGCTGATCGAGGAGATCAGCAACGTCTGACCCGCAAACCTCCCATTCCTGCGGCGAGGAACGGAAGGGCGGGTTTCGGGCGCGCTGGAGGCGCCCGAAACCCGCCCTTCCGCCGTTACCGAGGGAGGATCAGCCGAGGCGGAGCGTGGTGCCGGTCGCCGAGAGCGCGGCACCGATGGGGAAGAAGTACGTCACGGTCGTGTTGCCGCCGGACAGGATGCCCTGCGCCGAGTTGCCGGCGATGAAGCCGCCGCCCGAGTCACCCGCGGCCGAGCGGACGTTGGTCGCGGTCATGCCGTTGACCGTGCCTTCGGCGTAGCGGACGCTCTGGTTCTTGGCGCCGACCGTGCCGCAGGTCCAGCCGGTGGTCGAGCCGGCCTTGCAGACCGAGGTGCCGGTCGCCGCGTTCGACGAGCCGCGCACCGCGGTGCCGTTGTTCATCTGGCCGACCGGGGTCCAGCTGCTGTTCGTCCGGACCGAGGCGTAGTCGCTGCCCGGGAACCGGTAGGTGCCCCACGAGCCGAGCGCGGCGCCGTTGGACCCGGTCAGGGCGCCGCCGCCGGTGAGCGCGGCGCAGTGCCCGGCGGTGAGGAAGCCGGTGGTCGTCGAGAACCCGACCGAGCAGCGCGACGAGCCGCCGATGTAGTAGGCGTCACCACCCCGGATGTTGGCGTACAGCGACGGCTTCGCGGCCGTCTGGAGGACCGTCACCGCCGACTTGTCCACACCGGACTGCGTGAGGAACGCGTCGGCCGCGCTCGTGTGGCCCTGCAGCACGGTCAGCGTGACGCGGTTGGTGGTGGAGTCCACGCCCCAGCCGGTGATCGACGCGGGCGCCGCCTTGTCGGCCGCGTTCAGGGTGTCCACAGTGGAGTCGAGCTGCCGGGAGCTGAACTTCACGAGCTCGGCCTCGGCACCGGCTTCGCGGATCTTGCCGAGCAGCGCGGCGTTCGTCGTCTCGACGTGCGCCTTGCCCGTGGTGGCGTTGTAGGTGACGCCGCCGAGCGCGTCGCCGAGGGTCGCGGAAACGGCCGCGGAGACCTTGTTCGCGACGTCCTCGCTCTTCAGCCGGGCCACCGCCTGGTCGTGGGTCAGGCCGAGGTCGCGCTGCATCGCGGGCACGATGTCGGGGTTCAGCAGGTCCTGGCCGGACGCGGGGACGGCGATCGCGGCGAGCGCGCCCGTCGTCATCACGGCAACGGCAGCGGCACCGAAGAGTCTGGCGATCTTCATGCTTCTCCCTAGAGGTGGTTACGCGCGGCTCCCCACCGGCCACGCAGCGGAACTCCCCGGCAGAGCGTCCCGGTTATGGGCGTTACGGTGCAATCCGGGCACCCGGCGAATGGGTATACGCATTCCCCTCGGCCGTATCCGCTGCTCCAAGCGGCCTCAAGTGCGGAGCGTCACCCGGTCGGACAGGTCCGTAAGTAGGGTTTCCGTGCACTACTTTCCGTAGCCGACGCGATTCACCGAACGTGGTAAGCGCTGCCGGAACGGCTGAGACGCCGACGTTTCGCTCGCGCGGCGCCCGGGGAGCGGCGTTTCCCCCGGAAACCCGGTGACAGCCGGTAGGCGGACGTGCGTGTGCGGTGCCGGCCACCTATTCGGTGAAAGGTTTACGGACGGGTTGAGCGCTGCTTAGGCTCCCGCGCACAGCCCCCGGTGTGCGTCGAGGAGGTCAAATGTGGCTGACCGCGCCCCGCCCCACCGCCGTCTCCGTCCGGTCCGGACGAGCGCGGCTGACCGGCCGTGACACCGAGCTCGACGCCATCGTCGACGTCCTGCGGCTGCGCCCGGCCGCCGTGTTGATCGAAGGCGAGCCCGGGATGGGCCGCACCCGGCTGCTCGCCGAGATCGCGCGGCGCCCCGAGTTCGACGGCGGCCGCGTGCTCACCGGGACCTGCCAGCCGCTGCGCGAACCCTTTCCCTACGGCCCGATCCTGGAGGCGCTGCGCTGCGCGGGCGACGCGCCGCTCAGCCCGCTCAGCCCGGTCGCCGGCGTGCTGCGGCCGTTGCTGCCCGAGCTCGCGGAAGCGCTTCCTCCGCAGCCGGAGCCACTGGCCGACCCCGTCGCCGAACGCCACCGCGTGTTCCGCGCGGTGCGGGAACTGCTGACCGCGTGCGGGCCCGCGCTCGTGCTGCTCGACGACCTGCAGTGGGCCGACGAGGACACCCTCGACCTGCTGCGGTTCCTCGCCGCGTCGATGCCGCCGGAGCTGGCCGTGGTCGCCGCGTCCCGCACCGGCCCCGGCGCCCGCCCCGGCGCGCCGCTCCGGACCGGGACGGCGGTGCACTCCGCGCGCGTCGCGCTGGGCGCGCTCGACGTCGCCGCGGTGCGCGCGCTCGCCGTCGAAATCCTCGACCTCCCGCGCGTCACCGACGACTTCGCCGCGAAGCTGCACGAGTGCACGGCCGGGATCCCGTTCGTCGTCGAGGAAACCCTGCGGGCCCTGCGCGACGCGGCCGAACGGCTGCCGGTCGGCGAAGTCCTCTCCGACCGGTTGCTGGAGAACCTCGAAGTGCCGGTGCTGCTGCGGGAAGCCGTCACCGAACGGCTTTCCGGGCTGCCCGGGCCGGCGGTGCGGCTGGCCGGCGCGGGCGCGGTGCTCGGCGTCGGCGCCGAAGCCGGGGTGCTCGGCGAACTGGCCGGGCTGGCCGGCGACGACCTGCGCGCGGCGTTGCTCGCCACGCTGTCCGCCGGGGTGCTCGGCGAGGTCGGCGACAGCAAGTACGGCTTCCGGCACCCCTTGGCGCGCAAGGCCGTCTACGACACGGTGAGCGGACCCGAGCGCGCGCTGCTGCACGCGCAGGCGATCCGCGTGCTCGCCGCGCAGCCGGCACCCCCGCTCACGTTGCTGGCGCGGCACTCCCGCGCGGCGGGCCGCGTCGACCAGTGGCGCCACTACGCCGAAGCCGCGGCCGACGAGGCGATCGCCCGCGGCGAGACGTCGCGCGCGATCGACCTCCTGCAGTCGGTGCTCGCCGAGCCCGGCCCGGCGCAGTCCGACGTCGGGCGGGTGGCGGGCAAGCTGAGCCAGGTCGCGCTGCGCGGGTTCCGCCCGGACGTCATCGGCACGCTGGAGCACGTCCTCGAAGAGGTGACGCTGCCGCCGTCGGTGCGCGGTTCGATCCGGCTGAGCCTCGGCATGCTGCTGGTCCGCACGATCGGGCAGCTCGGCCGCGGCCGGCTGGAAGTCGAGCGCGCGGTCGGCGAGCTCGTCGACCGGCCCGACCTGGCCGCGCGTGGGATCACCCTGCTCGCCCAGCCGATCGACGGGCTGACGCCGTTGTCCTGGCACGAGGCCTGGCGGGCCCGCGCGGGCGAGGTCTACGACCGGCTCGACGACCCCGAGCTGCGGCTGGCGCTGACCGCCGACCGGATCGCGGCCGCGTCCCACGTCGGCGATCCCGCGTCGTGGGCGGAGTTCGAGGCGCTGTCGGACACCGTCGGCACGGTCGCCGAGCGCGTCCAGCTGGCCCGGCTGTGGTGCAACCTCGCCGACGGGCAGGCCTGGGCCGGTTACCTCGACCGCGCGCAGCGGCTGGTGACCGAAGGCGTCCGGCGCGCGACCGACGCGGGCGCGTTGTACGCGATCGGCCTGATCCAGGGCACCCGCGTCCGGCTGGACTGGGTGCGCGGGCAGTGGACCGGGCTCGCCGAAACCGCCGAGCAGCTGCGCGACAGCTACCCGGAGCTGGGCCCGATCGTGATGGAGTCGTCGCTGGTGCTGGGCGGGCTCGCGGCCGTGCGCGGGGAGTTCGCGACCGCGGCGCGGCACCTGACCGCGGCGAGCGTGCACGCGCCGGACCAGGGCCCGATCCCGGTGGTGCTGTCCGCCGCCGGCGTGCTGATCAGCGTCCGGCTGGCGACCGACGACGTCGACGGCGCGTGCGCGGTCGCCGACACCGCCGTCGCCGCGGCCGGGCGCAAGGGCGTCTGGATCTGGGCGGCCGCGCTGGTCCCGGCGGCGGCACAGGCGTACGCGCGGGCCGGGCGCTGGCCCGAGGCCGACAGCGTGGTGGAAGCGTTTGCGCGCGGCATCGAGGGCCGGGACGCGCCGGTCGCGACGGCCGCGCTGGTGGCCGGCCGGGCCGTGCTGCTCGAAGCCCGCGGCAAGCACCTGGCCGCGGCGACGCTGTTCGACGAAGCCACCTCGGGCTACGGGGCGTTGCCGATGCCCTACCCGGCGACGGCCATGCGCGAGCGGGCCGCGCTGTGCCGGCTCGCCGCGGGCAACCGCGACGCCGTCGACGAGCTGTCCGCGGCGGCCGAGGCGTACGAGCAGCTCGGCGCCACCCGCGACGCCGGCCGCTGCCGCCACCAGCTGCGCGAGCACGGCGCGTGGGCGCCTTCACAGCGTGGACGTCGTGGTTACGGCAGCGAGCTGTCGCCGCGGGAACGCGAAGTCGCGCGGATGCTCGCCGAAGGCCGGACGAACCGGGAGATCGCGGACGGGCTGTTCCTGTCGCCGCGGACGGTCGAGCAGCACGTCGCGAAGGTGCTGCGGAAGCTCGGCGCGCGGTCCCGGACCGACGTCGCGAACAAGATGCCGGCCGATGTCACGACCGCACCTGCGGGGTGATCGCCGCGGACGTACCGTGACCCGGTGACAGAAGAGGCACTTCCCGCGTGGCGCCGCCGCACCGCCGGTGAGACGCGCTGGCCCGCGATGGGCGTCGTCGTGGCCACGCTCGTGCTGCAGGTCGCCCTGCCCGGCGACATGGCGCTGCACCCGCAGTGGCTCCTGCCCGCCGTCTCCGCACTGCTCGTCGTCGCGCTGCTGCTGGTCAACCCGGGCCGGATGACGGAGTTCAGCGCGGTCGAACGGGTCATCTCGCTGCTGCTCGTCGGCGCCGTGACGGCGGTGAACGCCGGGTCCGCGATCACGCTCGTCTACAGCATCGCGACCGGCACCATCGGCGACCGCGCCGGTGCCGTGCTCGTCACCGGCGGGATCGTCTACTGGACGAACATCGTCGCCTTCTCCCTCTGGTACTGGGAGTTCGACCGCGGCGGCCCCGGCAAGCGGGCTGCAGGCCGGGCGCCGTACCCCGACCTGCAGTTCCCGCAGATGGCCGACCCGGACCTGGCGCACCAGGACTGGGAACCGTCCTACCTGGACTACCTCTACTTCTCGT
The DNA here is from genome assembly GCF_023023025.1 of Amycolatopsis sp. WQ 127309. Taxonomy (NCBI): domain Bacteria; kingdom Bacillati; phylum Actinomycetota; class Actinomycetes; order Pseudonocardiales; family Pseudonocardiaceae; genus Amycolatopsis; species Amycolatopsis sp. WQ 127309. The sequence continues at coordinate 2,979,415 of NZ_CP095481.1, read as the reverse complement.
TCACCAACGCGGCCGCCTTCAGCCCCACCGACGTCATGCCCCTGCGGATCTGGGCGAAGATGACGATGATGCTGCAGGCCGCCATCTCGCTCGTCCTCGCGGTGATGGTCGTCGCGTGGGCGATCAACAACCTGAAGTGACCGCTGAATCGGCTCAGTGGCGCGAGATGGTGAAGCTCTGGCCGTCCGAACCGATGGCGCCCGGGGTCCAGGTGTTCGTGCCGCGGTCGTCGGCGCTCAGGCCGGACGGGCTGGTCGAGGCCAGGTTCGTCCCGTTGAACTTGACGCCGGTGAACTTGATGCCGCCGGAGATCGTCGGGTAGGAGTCGGTCGGCGACTCGATGATCGCCTCCGCCGACGCGTGCTTCGAGGTCAGGGACTTCGTGGTGGTCTTGGTCCAGCCCTTGGTGGAGTCGGTGAGGTCCAGCTTGTAGGTGTTGGTCGCGGTCCGCGTCACCGTCGCGGTGATCTTGTCGCCCGCGCCGACCGACACCGAGTAGTAGACCGGCGCGGCCGGGTACATCTCGTACCAGGCCGAGTACACCGGGCGGCCGCTGGAGCAGTCCGTCTCGACGCCGGTCTGTTCCACTGTGGACGACCCGTCGCCGTCGATGCCGACCCACGGGGCGAACAGGTCGTTGCCGGAGCGGCAGGTCACCGTGGGCTCGGTCCAGCTCGCCGTGGCCGTGGTGAAGCTGCCGAAGCTGACGTAGCCGCCCCAGTTGCCCCCGGCGAACTGGTGTCCATGGAAGTGAGACCCGTACTCGACCGCCGCGTGTGCCGGGCCGGCCATCGCCAGGCCGGCGGCCGCGGCGGCGGCGACCGTGAGCACGCGGACAGCACGAGAAGAAGCGATTCTGGTCATGACGGAGACTCCGTTCACAGGGTGGGGACCCGGGAAAACCGTGTGACCAGTGTTGAATCCGCGACAACCGGAAGGTAGCTACTTTCGAAGGGTCTTCACATTCCGGGAACGAATCACGATATTTGCCGTATTTGCTCCCGAATGGACGAAAAGACCCGTGAAGGCCTCCGCGGGGGAAGAGGCCTTCACGGGTCCATGCTGCTCACCAACCGCCCGGTCAGGTGAGCGGGGTCACTGCACCGCCTGTGCCTTCGCCGCGTCGACGAACTTCGTCGTGTACGTCTTCGACAGGTCGATCTTGTCCTTCTTCGGCTTGACGTTGCTGGACGAATCACCCAGCACCTTCAGCACGTTCTGCGCGCCCGCCGGGTCCATCCGGCCGTCCGCGGTGAACATCGGCAGGCTGTCCTTCAGCGACTTCACGTAGAGCGCCTTGTCCCCGCCGGCGAACGACGGCGGCATGATGGCCGCGACCTCTTCGGGCGAATGCTTCGAAAGCCAATTCAGCGACGCGACGTACGCGTTGGCGAGTTTCTGCACGACGTCGGGATAACGCTCGACAATGGTGCAGCTCATGTACAACGAGCTCGCCGGGTACAAACCGCCCAAAGCGGCTTTGGTGCCCTCGATCGTGCGCATGTCGTAAAGCACCTTGGCCTGGCCCGTGTTCGTGAGCTGCGCGATCGTCGGGTCGGTGGTCATCCCGGCGTCGATCGTGCCCTGGTTCAGCGCGGTGATGAACGTCTGCCCGGCGCCCGCCTTGTACGGCGTGTAGTCCTTCGAGCTGACGCCGCCGCGCTGCGCGAGGGCCTTGGTGAGGAAGTCCGTCGACGAACCGAGCGACGTCACGCCGAGGGTGCGTCCCTTGAAGTCCTCGCCGGACTTGATCTCGCCCGCCTTGGCCGCGGCGACCATCTCCGCCTCACCCGGCACGTTCGCGAACTGCACGACGCTCTGCATGCACTGCTCCTTGGCCTGCAGGTCGATCGTGTGGTCATAGAACCCGACCACCCCCTGCACCTCGCCGGCCAGCAGCGACGTCTCCGCGTTGGCGCCCGACGGCTGGTCGAACAGCTCGACGTCGATGCCCTGCTTCTTGTACTCGCCCAGCTGCTGCGCGAGCTGGGCCGGCAGGTAGATCACCTTGGACAGGCCGCCGACCATGATCTTGATGTGCGGCTGCCCGCCGTCGCCGAAGTCGATCGAGCGCGAGTCACGGCACGCCGTGACCCCGCCGACGGTGACGGCCAGCGCGGCCGTGATCGCGAGTGTCCTCTTGAGACGCATGTCAGATCCCCTGCGCCGCGGAGCTGACGTTCGGCCGCCAGCGCAGCAGGCGGCCCTCCAGGGTGCCGATGCCCCATTCGGCCAGCAGCGCGACGACGGTGATGATCAGCATCCCGGCGTAGACCCCGGCGGTGTCGAACGTGCCCTGCGCATTGCTGATCAGGAAGCCCATGCCGGCCTTGGCGCCGGTGTACTCGCCGACGACCGCGCCGATCAGCGCGAACCCGAAGGCGACGTGCAGCGACGAGAGGATCCAGGACGTCGCGCTCGGCAGCACGATCGACTTCAGCACCTGGCCGCGCGTCGCCCCGAGGATGCGGGCGTTGTCGATCAGGTTGCGGTCCACCTCGCGGGCGCCGGTGAAGGCGTTGAAGAACACCGCGAAGAACACCAGCACGACGACGGTCGCGACCTTCGACGACAGCCCGAGGCCGAACCAGATCACGAACAGCGCCGCGAGCACGATGCGGGGCAGGGCGTTGGCGGCCTTGATGAACGGCGCGAGCACCTGCGCGAGGTACTCACTGCGGCCCAGGACGACACCGAGCACGACCCCGGCGATCGCGCCGATCACGAAGCCCAGCAAGGCTTCCTCGACGGTGGTGAAGATGTTGTACCAGATGGACCCGAAGTCGGTGCCGGTGCTGAACCACTCGACCAGCCGCTGCCAGATGTTCGACGGCTTCGAGTAGAAGAACGGGTCGATCCAGTACGTCGCCGTCAGCTCCCAGCTGCCCAGCCAGACGACGACGATCGCCAGGCGCAGCAGCCAGATGTTGCGCTTGCGGCGGCTGGAGGCCTGCTTCGCGCGGGCCATGATGTCCTGCTCGGTCTCCAGGACCGGCAACGGGTTCGTGTTCACCGCCGGGGTGTCAAGCGACACTGGTCGCTCCCTTCTCGCGGGCCTTGTCGACCTCGCTGCGCAGCGATTCCCAGATGTCGGCGTAGAGCTTGCGGAACTCCTCGGTGAGGCGCAGGTCCTCGACCTTCCGCGGCCGCTCCAGGGGAATCTCGAAGACGTCCTTCACGGTGGCCGGCGACGACGTCAGCACGACGACCTTGTCCGACAGCGCGATCGCCTCGTCGAGGTCGTGCGTCACGAAGATCACCGCGGCACCGGAACCGGACCACAGCCGCAGCAGCTCGTCCTGCATGAGCGCGCGGGTCTGCACGTCCAGCGCCGAGAACGGCTCGTCCATCAGCAGGATCTTCGGCTTGGTGACGAGCGTCTGGGCCAGCGCGACGCGCTTGCGCATGCCGCCGGAGAGCTGGTGCGGGTAGTACTTCTCGAACCCGGCGAGCCCGACGCGGCCGATCCAGTCGACGGCCTGCGCCCGGGCCTCGGCCTTCGGCACGCCCCGGAAGCGCGGCCCCGACGCGACGTTGTCCAGCACCGAGCGCCACGGCATCACGGCGTCGGTCTGGAACATGTAACCGACACCGTCCGGAATGGACTTCACGTCGGTGCCGTTCACCTGCACCCGCCCGGCGGACGGCGGCTGCAGCCCGGACACCAGCGAGAGCGTCGTCGACTTGCCGCAGCCGGTGGGGCCGACGACGGCGACGAACTCGCCGGGCCGGACGGTCATGGTCAGGTCGCGGACGGCCGTGTGCACGGAACCGGACCCGCTCGGGAACCGCTTGGTGGCTCCGGTGAGTTCGATCAGTGGGGGAACCATGGGGAGTGACTCCTTCGTCACGTGGTGCCTGTCACGTTGGAAGGCACGTTAAGTACGCGTGGCGCCCAGGTGAAGCTTGTCGACGTTCTGCGTGCGAGCCGCGCGTTATGCATGTTTTGCTCATTTAGCGCACCCCCGTGAGCTGGGGGTATGTTCCCAGCCATGCCAAAGTGGGCGCTCTTCCCGCGGATGCGGTTCAGCAGGCAGGTGCTGCTGCTGCAGATCGGCGTGGTCGTCCTCGTCGTCGGGCTGGGTGTCGCGCTGGTCAGCGTCCTGCTGAGCCGCACGCTCACCGACCAGTACGGCCGCCGCGCGCTGGCCATCGCGAAGTCCGTGGCCGCCGACCCGGTGGTCGTCGCGAACGCGGCCGCGAAGCGCCCCGGCGGCCCGCTCGAGGACCGCGTCCTGGCGGTGACCGAGGTCAACGACGCGCTGTTCGTGGTGATCACCGACGACCAGGGCATCCGGCTCGCCCACCCGACGACCAGCCTGATCGGCCAGCGGGTGAGCACGTCCCCGGAGCTGGCGCTGGCCGGGCAGGACGAGATCAGCGCGGTGCAGAGCGGCACGCTCGGGCTGTCGGTGCGCAGCAAGACGCCGATCTGGCAGGGGCGGCGCGTGGTCGGCGAGGTGAGCGTCGGCTTCGAGGTCGGCGACCCGACCGGCGACTTCAACCGGCTGCTCGTCATCACGCTGCTGTTCGCGGGCGGCGCGCTGCTGCTCGGCGCGGGCGCGTCCGCGCTGCTCAACCGGCGCCTGCGGCGCGTCACCCACGGCCTCGAGCCGCACGAACTCACCGAATTGCTCTACGAACGCGAAGCCGTGCTGCACGGGATCGGCGAAGGCGTGCTGGCCGTCGACGACGCGAACCGCGTCTCCGTCCGCAACGACGAGGCCGAACGCCTGCTCGGCACCCAGCTCCCGATCGGCGCGGCGCTGGCCGAGCTGGAGCTGTCGCCGCGGCTGCACAAGGCCGTCGGCGAGGGCCGGCCGGTGGACAACCTGCTGGCCGTGGCCGGGAACCGCGTGCTGGTGATCAACTCCCGCGCGGTGCGGCTGGACGACCGGCCGATCGGCACCGTGCTGACCTTCCGCGACCGCACCGACCTCGACACGCTCACCCGCGAGCTGGACGGCATCCGCGCCCTGTCCGACGGCCTGCGCGCACAGCGGCACGAGTTCGCGAACCGGCTGCACACGCTCTACGGGCTGCTCCAGCTCGGCCACCACACCGAAGCCGTCGAGTACCTGCAGACGCTCACGGACTCGCCGTCGGCGCACCCGACCGAGCTGGGCGACGCCGTCGCCGACCCGTACCTGCAGGCGCTGCTGGTCGCGAAAACCGAGCAGGCGCAGGAAAAGGGCCTCACGCTCAAGCTCGCCGACGACACCTGGGTGCCGACGACGGTGACCGACCCGATCGCCGCGAACACCGTGATCGGCAACCTCGTGGACAACGCGCTGCACGCCGCGCGGATGGGCCCGCGCCGCCCGGCGACCGTCGAGATCGGCCTGCTCACCGACGGCGCGACGCTCCACGTGTCCGTTGTGGACAGTGGCCCCGGCGTGCCGACCGACCTGCGCCGGACGTTGTTCGACGAAGGCGTCTCGACGAAGATCGCGCCCGGGCACGGACTCGGGCTCGCGCTGGCCCGCCAAGCCGCGCGGGCGCGCGGCGGCGACGTCTGGCTGGCCGACCCCGGCGAAGGCGAGACCGGCGCCCTGTTCGTCGCCAAACTGCCCGGAATGCTGACGGAGGACCGATGATCCGCACGCTCATCGTGGACGACGACTTCCGGGTCGCCGGCGTGCACGCCGGGTTCGTCGAGGAGGTCGCGGGCTTCGCGGTGGTCGGCACCGCGCACACCGCGGCCGAGGCCCGGGCCCGGGTGCGCGAGCTGACGCCGGACCTGGTGCTGCTCGACGTCTACCTGCCCGACGAGTCCGGCCTCGCCGTGCTGCCGGAGCTGCAGACCGACACGATCGTCCTGTCCGCGGCGACCGACAGCGCGTCGGTGGCCGCGGCGATCCGGGCCGGCGCGCTGAACTACCTGATCAAGCCGTTCACCACGCGGCAGCTGGCCGAGCGGCTGACGTCGTACGCGCGCTTCCGCGGCCTGCTCACCGACGGGCGCACCCTGGCCCAGGACGACGTCGACCGCGCGTACCGCGTGCTGCACGACCAGGACCGGACGTCCGCGCCGAAGGGCCAGTCGACGGCGACGTCCCGGCTGGTCTCGGAGCAGCTGCGGCGCGCGGGACGTCCGCTGTCGGCGGCGGAAGTCGCCGGTGAGCTGGGCATGGCGCGCGCGACGGCGCAGCGGTACCTGACGGCGCTGGCGGAGTCGGGCACGGTCCAGATGCGGCTGCGTTACGGCGCCACCGGGCGCCCGGAACACGAATACCGCTGGTCCGGCGCCTGACTCAGCGGCCGGAGCGGTACTGGTACTGCCGCATCATGCTTTCCGCCGCGGCGACCCACTCCTGGACCGCGTTGGTGCTCGGCGGCGGGGTCGTCGCCGACGGCAGGTCGACGCGCGGCACGTCGGTGTCGGCCGCCGACGGCTTCGTCGGCTGGGCTTTCGCCTGCACCTGGACCTGTTTCGACGCCGGCTTCGACGCGGGCACCGGCACGTAGACGGTCGTCGGCGCCGCGACGACGACCGGCGCCTGCGGCTGGGGCAACGGCTGGGGTTGGGGCAGCGGCGCCGGGGCGGCCGCGACGGCGGGCCGCGGGTCGACCTGGGCGACGTCGTCCGCCGGCGCCGGCGCGAAGAGCCCGCCGCTCAGCAGGCCGCCGGCGACCCAGCCGGCCGCGACGAGCAGCACCGCGGCGCCGCTGCCGAGCCACGTGCGGGCGCGGCGGCGGATCACCACGGACTTCGGGCGCAGGTCCTGGTCGCACACCGGCGGCCGGGTGTAGATCGGCTCGGTGCGCTCGGGCAGCTCGTCGTCGGAGCGGCGGCGCCGGGGCAGGCTGGCCGCGACGATGCCGGTGCGATCCAGCAGTTCCACCGCGGCGCGGTCGCTGGACGGACGGGTCGCAACGCTCGGTGCGGTGCGCGGCATCGGGGACCTCCGGTACGGGGCTCACGGACCCCACGCATTCTGGACCATTTCGGACGGCCTTGTCAGAAACGCAACTCCATTGAGTGAAGCGTTCCGGAGCAGAGCAGGCCGGGAAGAGTGATCCACAGTGACGCAGGTCCGCCGGCCCGGACCAGAGCGTTCGCCCGAAAGGCGCAGCAGCGAAAAGAGTTTCAGCTTTTCAGTTGTTTCAGGCCGAGCCGTGCGAGGACGGCGAGCGGCCGCTGGTAAGCGGAGCCGAGGACACGCGGGATGGCGTCGATCACGTAGGCGTCCGGTCCAATGAGGATCCGCGCGGACTTCCGCTCGATCCCGCGCAGGATCGTCAACGCGGCCTTCTCCGGCGTGGTCTGCGCGATCCGGTCGAAGCCCACCGCGGCCTTCTCCTGATCGCCGTCACCGCCTCGCGAGTTGCGGACGATGTTCGTTTTGATCCCACCGGGATGCACGCAGCTGACCGCGACCGGGTGCCGCGCGATCAGCATTTCTTCGCGCAGCGCTTCGGTGAATCCGCGGACCGCGAACTTCGCCGCGTTGTACGCGCTCTGCGTCGGCACGCCGACGAAGCCGAACACGCTGGAAATGTTCACGACGTGCCCCTCGCCGGAGGCGATCAGGTGCGGCAGGAACGCCTTCGTGCCATTCACGACGCCGCCGAGGTTGACGCCCATCAGCCAGTCGTAGTCCTCGAACGCCATCTCCTCGACCGTCGCGCCGAGCGCGACACCCGCGTTGTTCACGACGACGTTCACGCGCCCGAAGTCGCTCAGGACCTCGTCGGCGTGCGCGAGCACGGCGGCCCGGTCGGCGACGTCGAGCGCGTAGGCCCGCGCGTTCTCCCCGGCCAGCTTCGCCGTCTCCTCCGCGTTCGCGGCGTTGACGTCGGAGAGGGCCACCCGCGCGCCCCGCCGCGCGAACTCCAGCGCCGTCGCCCGGCCGATCCCCGACCCCGCCCCGGTGATCACCACGACCTTGTCCGCGAACTGCTTCATCGGCCCTCCCGCCCGTTAGGTGTTACTCCCGAGTTACGGATACTAGCGGCTGTGAGCTTGCTGTGGGTGTGCTGAAAGTGTCGGTGTGACGTCCTAAGGTGATCTGGTCGTGCCGGGGGCGACGGACGAGGAGGCGATGCGCGTGCGGCGGCCCGCCGTTCTGCTGTCCCTCGCCGCCGTCCTGCTGCTCGGCGCGGCTTTCGTCGTGGTCGGCGTCGCCCGGCGGCCGCAGTCCGCGGACGCGACGACCCCGGCTCTCGACGCCACCCCGGCGTCGACGGTGGACCTGCCCGCCGTGTCCAGCCCGGCCGTCGGCGCGTTGTTCGTCGACGGCGCGCACTACTGCACCGCGAGCGTCATCCACAGCCGGCAGGGTGACGTGCTGCTGACCGCCGCCCACTGCATCCACGACGGCGAGGGCGGCGACTACGTCACCGGCGTCACCTTCGCGCCCGCCTACCACGACGGTCTCGCGCCGTTCGGCTACTGGACGGTGTCCGACGAACTCGTCGCCCCGGGCTGGACCGAGTCGTCGGACCCGGACCTCGACGTCGGCTTCGCCACCGCGCACCAGGCGGGCACCACGAAGACCCTGGAGAGCCTGGTCGGCGCGAACACCCTGGCCACCGGCAGCGCGTTCGAGCAGCCGATCACCCTGACCGGCTACCCGGACGACTCCGAGACCCCGGCCGTCTGCCGGAACACCACCAGCCGTCAGGACACCTTCCAGCTCAAAGTGGACTGCGCGGGCTTCCCGACCGGCACCAGCGGCGGGCCGTGGGTGGTCGGCGAGGACCCGAAAACCCGGCTGGGCACGGTCATCGGCGTCATCGGCGGTTTCGAGTACGGCGGCGACGACCCGGACACGTCGTACTCGAGCTACTTCGACACGGACGTCCAAGGGCTCTACCGGCAGACGGACTCCCGCGCCTGACCCGGCATGATGCGCGTATGAGCGACCCCGTCGACGTACCCATCACCGGCGAGCCGATCCGGCTCGGCCAGTTCCTCAAACTCGCCGGCCTCGCCGAAGACGGCTCCCACGCGAAGGACCTGATCGACGCCGAGGAGGTCACGGTCAACGGCGAAGTGGAGACCCGCCGCGGCCGCCAGCTGACGAACGGCGACGTCGTGGCCGTCGGCCCCGACCGCGGCAAGGTCATCCTGGTCCACTAACCCACGTTCGTCAGCGGCGGCAGCCCGAGCGATGCGGCCAGGCCGTCCAGTTCGCGCCGCACCGGGCCGGCCAGCGGGACGCCCAGCGCCCGGCACTGCTCGAGGTGCTGGGCCTCGCGCCAGCCGGGGTAGCGGATCGGGGCGCCGCCCTCCCAGCCGAGCATGCTGCCGAACAGCGCGCTCGCCGCGCGGTAGAAGCCGTCGGCGCTGCGCAGCGTCGTCGGCGCGATGGCCATCACCAGCAGACCGGTGTCGTGTTCGTGGTCGGCGACGCCGGAGAGCACCCCGGCGAGGACCTCGACGAGCAGCGTGAACCCGGCGGCGGCTTCCTGCCCGGGGTGGTCCATGTCGAAGACGAACTCGGGGTACGCGCCACCCGGCGCGGCCATCCCCAGCGGGTTCATCGGCTGGCCGGGCTCGCCGCCCGCCGCCAGCACCAGCCCGATCATCGCGTGCGGCAACGCCCGCGCGGCGTGGTGCCCGGCCCGGCCGAACGGCCCGACCCCACGCAGCGAGACGAGCCCGACGCCGAAGCGCCCGGCCCGCGTCACCGCGCGGTCCATCGCGTCGCCGACGGCCCAGAGGCCGGACGCGCGCCGGTAGTCGAGCAGCGCGGCGGCCCCGCGGTCGGCGATCATCAACGGCTCGGCGCGCGGCACGACGTGGCCGTTCTTCAGCAACGGCAGGTGGGTCCGGGTCAGCTCGGCGACGCCGGTGGCCGGCGATCCGGTCAGATCGCCGTGGCAGAGCGCTTCGGCCGCGATGCGGGCCCGCGCTTCGGGGAAACCGTGGGCGGCGAAGACGTGTGCCACGAGGGTGACCAGCTCGTCGGCCCGCACGCGGGGCCAAGCCTGTTCCGGGATCGGGGTTTCGGGTCGTTCTTCGAGAATGCCGGATTCGGGGCGGGTGGAGCGGAAGGGACGCGGTCTCAGGGGCACTACCCCGACATTGCCCAAGCGCAGGCAGCAGCGTCAACGAGGTCGGCGACAGCCAACCCGACCGTGTGATCCGGACCTCCGCGGAGTCGTACCCTGGACGGCATGTGCCGAAACATCACCACCCTCCGGGGACTCCAGCCGTCCGCGACGGACGAGGAGATCGAGGCCGCGGCCCGCCAGTACGTCCGCAAGGTGACGGGCGTGCAGTCCTTGTCGGACGCCACGCGCGAGCCGTTCGAAGCGGCCGTCGCGGAGATCACCGGGATCACCACGAGGCTGCTGGAGCAGCTGCCCGAACGCCGTCAGCCGCCGGCGACCGTGCCGCCGCTGCGCCGCCCCGAGGTGCGGGCCCGGATCGCCGCGAAGCAGCTGCGCCAGCCCTGAGCCGTTCCGGAACTGTCGGTGGGGGCCGTTAGGGTGCCCGCATGAGCGGACAGGCGTTGGTGCTGGGTGGCGGCGGGGTCGCCGGGATCGCGTGGACGACGGGGTTGCTGGCCGGGCTCGCGGGTCACGGGCAGGACCTCACCGGCGCGGACCTGATCGTCGGCACGTCGGCGGGCGCGACGGTCGCCGCGCAGGTCACCAGCGGCGTCGCGCTGGAAGACCTCCTCGCGCGCCAGGCCGACCCGGCGCGGCAGACCCCGGAGATCCCGGCCGAGATCGACATGGAGAAGTTCGTCGCGGACTTCGGCGCCGCGTTCGAGGACACCGGCTCACCCGCCGAGGTGCGGCAGCGCGTCGGTGAGCTGGCGCTGAGCGCCGAAACGGTGTCCGAAGCAGACCGCCGCGCGGTGATCGCCGCCCGCCTGCCGTCCCACGACTGGCCGGAGCAGCGCATCGTCCTGGTCGCGGTCGACGCGGAAACGGGCGAGCCACGGCAGTTCGACCGCGAGTCGGGCGTCAGCCTGGTGGACGCGGTGGCGGCGAGCTGCGCGGTCCCGGGCATCTGGCCCCCGACCACGATCGACGGCCGCCGCTACATCGACGGCGGCGTCCGCTCCGGCGAGAACGCGGACTACGCGGCGGGCGCCACCCGCGTCACGGTGGTCGCGCCGCTGGGCCTGGAATCGCCGTTGCCCGGCGAGAAGGCCCTGCTCACCGTGCTGGAGGACCTGCGAAAGGCGGGCGCGGAGATCGCGGTGATCAGCCCGGACGAAGCCTCGGTGGCGGCGATCGGCCAGAACCCCCTGGACCCGTCGACCCGCACCCCGGCCGCGGAGGCGGGCCACGCCCAGGGCGCGACGCTGACGCTCACCTGGTCCTAGGCCGCGGGCGACGCCCAGGACCCCGAGCACGTCCGGGACACGGCTGAGGTTGCCACGAAACCCGGTCGGCTACCCTCGTGACCAGAGGTAGCGTGTCCGAGCGGCCGAAGGAACATGTCTTGAAAACATGCGAGGGGGCAACCTCTCCGTGGGTTCGAATCCCACCGCTACCGCAAGCTGGGTGAGGCGTGTCCGCGGAACGCGCGGACCGGGCGCTTGCGTCCGCCATCGCCCCTGGGGGCCGAGCCCCCAGACCCCCGCCGGGGGCGAGCCCCCGGACCCCCGCGGGGTCGGCTTCCGCTCGTTGCCGGGGCAGCGCGGGCACCGGACCTCCGCCCGCCGCTTCCGCTCCTCGGCGGGCTAGCCCTCCACCTGGGTCAGGTGGTCCAGCACCCGGCCGAACGCCGAGGCGATCGTGGCCTGCTCTTCCGGGCTCAGCAGGTCGATCAGGTGCTCGCGCACGCCCTCGACGTGTGTCGGGGCCGCGGACTCCAGCAGCCGCACGCCGTCCTCGGTCAGTTCGGTGATCACGCCGCGCTTGTCCTCCGGGTCGCGGACCCGGCGGACCATCCCCGCGTCCTCGAGGCGGCCGATCTGGTGGGACAACCGGCTTTTGGTCGAGCCCATCAGGGTCGCCAGCTCCGTCATCCGCATCCGCTGCCCGGGCTGGAACTCCAGGCAGACGAGCACCTCATAGTCGGTCAGCGAGACGTCGTGCCGGTCGGCCAGCTCGCGGTGCAGCCGCTGCCGCAACCGCAACGTCGCGACGATGTAGGAGCGCCACGCATCAGACTCGGCTTCGTCCAACCACCGCACAGGCCGCTCCTCGGTCATAAGGCAGCGTAGAACGTTGATCAAGGGACCGCGCGGTCCGAGTCCGAGTTGTCTGCGGGTAAAAATACCGTTGCAACATCGCCCGAAGGTGGGGTTACGAAAAGGTTGAGACTCGGCCGGAAAAGGCGCATTCTGCTTGTCGGCGGACGGTTGGCCGAGGTATAGGCGCGACGACGGCGACGTGCCGGCCCGGCTCCCCGCCAGAGAGGTCAGGTGGTTGCGTGACGGGTGATTCTCGCGGTTGACCGCCAGCTGCGTCCCCGCGACCGGAACGGACACCTACCGGGTCGGTCGTGACCGAGGCGAACCAGCCTCACTGCGAACAGCACCGTGCGGGCTTTCCTGCGTTCACGCATTCGGCGTCGATCGGGCCTGTGTCAGGCCGCGATCTCAGCAATCGTGGCGACAGCGCCTGAACGCCGGTCCGTTCGCGGCCAGCCGCTCTGTAGAGACAAACCTCGGTACAAGTCCTGGGCGTGGCCGCGAAGGCCGCGCCCAGGACCATGTCCGGCTACGATCTGCCGCGTGAGATTCGACGACGACGCGGGCTTGGACGCTTCCGAGGTCCAGGACATGCGCGGCAGCGGTGGTGGTGGCGGCGGGATCGGTGGCCGCGTGGCGCTCGGTGGTGGTGGGCTCGGCGTGGTCGGGCTGATCATCTACTTCGTGATCTCGCAGCTCGGCGGGATCAGCCCGGGGGCGGTGAACCTGGGCAGCGGCGGCGGGCTCGGCAGCGTCGGCTCCGGGCAGCAGGTCGACAACTCCCAGCTCGCGAGCACCTGCAAGACCGGCGCGGACGCGAACAAGAACCACGACTGCGCCATCGTCGCGATCGTCAACTCCGTCCAGGACTACTGGGCGCAGCAGTTCGCGCGCTCCGGCTCGACCTACCGGAAGGCGCCGACGAACTTCTTCAACGGCGGCGTCCGCACCGGGTGCGGCAGCGCCACCTCGGACACCGGGCCGTTCTACTGCCCGGCCGACTCCGAGGTCTACATCGACCTGAGCTTCTTCAACGAGCTGAAGACGCGCTTCGGCGCGCAGGGCGGCCAGTTCACCGAGGCGTACGTCCTGGCGCACGAGTACGGCCACCACGTGCAGAACCTGCTCGGCACGTCGAAGAAGGGCACCGGCACCGGCCCGACGTCGGGTTCGGTCCGGCTCGAGCTGCAGGCCGACTGCTACGCCGGCGTCTGGGGCAACCACGCGACGACGACGCCGACCGACACCGGCAAGCCGCTGATCCTCGACATCACGCAGGACGACATCGCGTCGGCGCTGGACACGGCGTCCCGGATCGGCGACGACTACATCCAGACCAAGCTCGGCGGCGGCCAGGTGGACAGCTCGCAGTTCACCCACGGCACGTCCGCGCAGCGCAAGAAGTGGTTCACCACCGGCTTCCAGACCGGTGACCCGGCCCGCTGCGACACCTTCGGCGCCAGCAACCTGGGCTGACACACGACGAAGGGGCCGTCCCGGGAGTTCGGGACGGCCCCTTCTGCCTGTTCTCAGGCGGTCAGCGCGTGCGGGTCACCGGCGACGGCGTGCGCGGAGAAGTTCCGCTGCCCGCTGCGTTCGGCGGCCTTCTGCTTGACGTTCTTCGCCTTGCCCGGCTTGACGCCGTTGATGCTCTCGGTGCTCGTCGCGTAGACGCCGAGGGCCCAGGCGACGCCGTCCGCGTTGCGGTCCAGCGCGACGCGGTCGATGTTGCCCAGGTTGTCGCAGGCCTGGTGGTAGCACGGGTCGAACGCGATGCCCGCCGTGCCGCCCCACTTCGCCGCCTGCGCCGGGGTCTTCAGGACCTCGGCGCCGGTGTCCAGGCCGCCGGCCGGGATGCCGACGGCGATGAACTCGCCGTAGTCCGAGCGGCCGGTGAAGTCGGTGCCCTCGAGGGACACGCCCCGCGCGGCCTGCAGGTAGTCGACGAAGGTCTTCTCGATCTGCGCCGAGCCGTACGGGCCGGCGCCCGCGCCGACGCCGTCGGAGTTGTCACCGTCGTAGGCGAAGTACCCGGCGTTCGGCGAGCCGATCATGTCGAAGTTGAGGTACAGCGCGATGTCGAGCTGCTGCTCGAAGCTCAGCGAGTCGACGTAGTAGGTCGAGCCGATCAGGCCGAACTCCTCCGCGCTCCAGAAGCCGAAGCGGACGGCGTTGCCGACCTTCGGGCTGCTCCCCAGCTGCAGCGCCGTCTCGAGCAGGGTCGCCGAGCCGGTGCCGTTGTCGTTGATGCCGGGGCCGGCCGGGACGCTGTCGAGGTGCGACCCGAGCATCACGACGTTGTCCTTGCGCCCGGACTTGGTCTCGGCGATGACGTTGTAGCTGGTCCGCGCCTCCTGGAAGGCCCGGAGCTCCAGCGTCACGGGCTGGCCGGCCAGGGTGGCCAGCTGCGCGCCCGCGGCCGCGGTCACGCCGCCGGTCGGGATCTTCGCGTCGGCCGGGTCCCCGAGCGTCCCGTTGAGGTCGCCGTCGGTGTTGTTGTAGACGACGGCGCCGATCGCGCCCGCCGCCGCGGCCGTCGCCTGCTTCTGCGCGAAGGAGCAGCCGCCGCGCTTGATCAGCGCGATCTTGCCCGCGACGTCGGCGGTGTAGTCGGTCGCCTCGCAGCCGCTGGTGTCGTCCACCGCGACCACGGCGAGCGGCGCGGTGATGCCGCCGACCGGCGTCGACGTCGTGTACTCCATCGCGATGACCGGCACGTTCGCGCCGCCGGCGGTGAGCTTCTCGGCCAGCGTTTGCGAGAACGTGAAGGGGAACTCCTGGCGGGTCACCTGGAAGCCGGCCGCCTCGAGCTTGGTGGCGATGTACTCGGCGGACTTCTTGTGGCCGTCGGTGCTCGCCGCGCGCGTGCCGCCGTTGGTGTCGGCGATGCGCTGCAGCGCGATGAGGTGGCGGTTGACGCCGTTGATGTCGACCTTCTTGACGAGCTGTTTGGCCAGCGCAGGGCCGTCGGGGACCGTGTTCGCGGCGGCGGCCGGGGTGAGGCCGAGCGCGAGTGTCGCGCAGGCGGCCAAGGCCACCGGCGGGACGAATCTCTTTCGGAAGAGTGACATGGTTGCTCACTTTTGTGCGATATGAGAGGTACGTCAATGCGTCATTCGGCGGGACTCTCACCCACCGGTATACGGTCGACGCATGTACGCGATCACCATCCGTGAACCAGGTGACCCGGACGTCCTCGAGTGGACGGAGATCGCGGATCCGCGGCCCGGACCCGGCGAAGTCCTCCTCGACGTCGCCGCGAGCGCGGTCAACCGGGCCGATCTGCTGCAGCGGCAGGGGCACTATCCCCCGCCGCCCGGCGCCAGCGAGACGATCGGCCTGGAGTGCTCCGGCACGATCGCCGAACTCGGCGAAGACGTCGAAGGGTGGAACGTCGGCGACGAGGTCTGCGCGTTGCTCGCCGGCGGCGGTTACGCGCAGAAGGTCGTCGTCCCGGCCGGGCAGCTGCTGCCGGTGCCGGGCGAGGTCGACCTGATCGCCGCGGCCGGGCTGCCCGAGGTGGCCTGCACGGTGTGGGCGAACGTCGTGATGCACGCGAAGCTCACCGAGGGCGAGGTGCTGCTGGTCCACGGCGGCGCCGGCGGCATCGGCACGCACGCGATCCAGGTGGGCAAGGCGCTCGGCGCGACCGTCGTGGTCACCGCGGGCTCGGCGGAGCGGCTCGAAAGCTGCCGCCAGCTCGGCGCCGACCTCACGATCAACTACAAGGAAGAGGACTTCGTCGAGGTGCTCCGCAAGGAGACCGGCGGCGCGGACGTCATCCTCGACAACATGGGCGCGTCCTACCTGGGCCGCAACGTCGACGCGCTGAAGCCCGACGGGCGGCTCGTGATCATCGGCATGCAGGGCGGGGTGAAGGGCGAGCTGAACGTCGGCGCCATGCTCGGGAAGCGCGCCGAAGTGTTCGCCGCGGGCCTGCGATTCCGGCCGCTGGACCAGAAGGCGGCGATCGTCGCCGACGTCCGGGAACGCCTGTGGCCGCTGGTTTCCGAAGGCGCCGTCAAGCCGATCGTCGGCCAGGTCACCCCGATGTCCGAGGCCGCGTCCGCGCACCGCGCGATGGAAGAGGGCAGCGTGTTCGGGAAGATCCTGCTGACCGCGACGTCTTAGCGCAGCTCTTCGAGGACCCGCACGAGCTGGTTGATCTCGAAGACGTTGGAGTAGTGGGCGAGCCCGATCCGCACGGCGCCGCCCACTTCTCCGACGCCGAGTGACGCGAAGACGCCGGCCGCGCCGTCGTCGGCGAACGCGCACAACCCTTGTGAGGCAAGGTATTCGGCGACTTCGGGCGACTTCTTGCCGGCGACGGCGAAGGCGAGCGCGGGGATCCGGCGCATGGCGTTGCCGATGACCATGATGTGCCGCAGCGTCAGCAGTTCGGTGGACAGCTGCGCGAGCAGGCCGGCGTGGTACGACTTCGCCGAGCCGAGCGAGGTGACGAGGCGCTCGCGCCGCGACCCGGAGGCCGCGTCGTCGAGGCCCGCGAGGTAGTCGATGGACGCGATCAGCCCGGCCAGCAGCGGGTAGGCGTGCGGGCCCAGTTCGAGCCGCGCTGCCCCGCGCGCGGCCGGGTCGAGCGAGACGGACGAGATGCGTTCGATCAGTTCGGGGTCGCGGAACACCAGTGCGCCCACCGAAGGGCCGCCCCAGGCCTGCGCGGACACGACCATGACGTCGGCACCGAGGGCGTTGATGTCCAGCGGCAGGAACGGCGCGGCGTACGTGGCGTCGACGACGACGAGCGCGCCGACGCGCTTGGCGAACTCGATGATCGTCGGGACGTCCGGGCGGGTGCCGACCGAGCCGGACGCGAGCGTGACCGCGACGGCCTTGGTGCGCGCCGAAACGAGCTGCTCGTACTGCCACGCGGGCAGCTCGCAGGTCTCGATGTCGATCTCGCCCCAGCGCACGACGGCGCCGACGCGCTTCGCGGCGCGCTGCCACGGCGCGAGGTTGGCCTGCTCGTCGAGCCGGGAGACGACGACCTCGTCGCCGATCGTCCAGCGTTCGGCGAGCGCGTCGCAGAGGCGGCGCAGCATCACCGGTGAACTGGGTCCGAGCACGACGGCGGCCGGGTCGGCACCGACCAGGTCGGCCACGGCCCTGCGGGCCGCGGTCACGATGCTTTCCGCGCGCTGTGAGGCCGGAAACGCTCCACCCGGCCCCGACACCGGGGCGCGCATCGCCGTCGAAACGGCCGAAGCGACCTGTTCCGGGACCAGCATTCCGGCGGCGCCGTCGAAGTGGATCCAGCCGTCACCCAGCGCGGGAAAGAGCCCACGGATACGAGCGACGTCGAACGCCATGGGGACACCGTACGGACGTGCGGTTTCGCCGTGCGTCCGGGGTTGGGTGGAGAGCCACCGGGAACGCCGATTGCGGCTACGCTCGGAGACGGACACCCCTCGGGTGTCGCGGAGCGTGTTGAAGGCAAGCCAGGATGGAGCACATGACCGAGCCGAACTTCCGGGAATCGGGCACAGCGGGTGACGCCGGCCACGAATCTTCACCCCACGTGGTGGTAGTCGGACCGGACGGCTCGCCCCTCGAGGGCGCGGAGCACGCCGAGGCCGTGGGCGAGCTCATCGAAGAGCCGGCGAAGGTGATGCGGATCGGCACGATGATCAAGCAGCTCCTGGAGGAGGTCCGCGCCGCCCCGCTCGACGACGCGTCCCGCACGCGGGTGCGCGAGATCCACCAGACGTCGGTGAAGGAGCTGTCGAACTCGCTGGCGCCGGAGCTGCGCGACGAGCTGGAGCGCCTGGTCCACCCGTTCGCCGACGACTCGACGCCGTCGGACGCGGAGCTGCGGATCGCCCAGGCCCAGCTGGTCGGCTGGCTGGAGGGCTTGTTCAGCGGGATACAGACCGCGCTGTTCGCCCAGCAGATGGCGGCGCGGGTCCAGCTGGAGCAGATGCGGCGGGGCCTGCCGGCGGGTCCGTCGGCCGCCGGCGGCAGCCTCGGTGTGCCGGGTGTCGAAGGGCATGGGCCCGGGATTTCGGGGACCGGGCAATACCTCTAGGACGTGCGCCGGGGTTGTCCACAGTCTTGCCGGCCTGTGGACAACCCCTGTGGACAACTCAGCGCAAGCTGCGGAAGAACGCCCGGACGTCGCCGATCAGCGCGTCCGGCTCCTCCAGCCCGGGGAAGTGACCGCCCCGCGGGAACTCCGTCCAGCGGACGATCTTGTCCGTTCGCTCCGCGAGCGTCCGGATCGGCAGGCCGATGTCGTCCGGGAAGACGCCGAAGCCCGTCGGGACCGTGTTCGGCGGCGGCGGGGAGCCCCACGGCGCGGCCAGGGCCGCGTACAACCGCGCCGACGAGTTGGCCGTGCCCGTGAACCAGTAGATCGAGACGTCCGCCAGCAGGTCGTCGCGGTCGATGAGGTCTTCCGAGGTGTTCGAGAACGCGCGGAACTTCTCCGCGATCCACGCCAGCTGGCCCGCCGGCGAGTCGGTCAGGCCGTACGCCAGCGTTTGCGGCTTGGTCGACTGGATCATCGCGTAGCCCGTGCCCAGGTACGAGAACTTCAGCCCCTTCTCCAGCGAGCGCCGGGCCGCCGCGAGCTCGTCGCCGGTCAGGCCCTCGAGGGCGGCCTCGCTCCGGACCACCGCCGACGGCAGCGTCGTCACGTGGATCCCCACGACCCGCTCGGGGAACTGCACCGCCAGTTCGCGCGCGATGGACGCGCCCCAGTCGCCGCCGTGGGCGCCGAAGTTCTCGTAACCGAGGCGGGTCATCAGCTCCGCGAACGCCCGGGCGATCCGGTCCGGCCCCCAGTTCGCCTCCGGCGTCGGGCCGGAGAAGCCGTAACCCGGGATCGACGGCACCACCACGTGCAACGCGTCCGCGGGATCGCCGCCGTACGCGCGCGGATCGGTGAGCGGCCCGATCACGTCGAGGAATTCGACGACCGAGCCCGGCCAGCCGTGCGTGAGCAGCACCGGCGTCGCACCCGGTTCCGGCGACTCCACGTGCAGGAAGTGCACGGTCGTCCCGTCGATGGCCGTCGTGAACTGCGGGAAGCCGTTGAGCCGCTCCTCCTGCGCGCGCCAGTCGAACTCCAGCCGCCAGTACTCGGCCAGCTCACGCACGTAGTCGACGGGCGCCCCGAGCCGCCACCCGGTATCGGCGGGCTGGTCGGGCCAGCGGGTGTTCGCGAGCCGCGCACGAAGGTCGTCGATCTCGGCTTGCGGGATGTCGATGCGGAACGGGGTGATCGTCATGCCCCCAACCTAGAAACGATCGAGGACACAGACGGTCCTCGTTCAGAGGGAATCCAGGACCCGGTCCACGCCGCGACCGTCCACTGTGGCCGACGCCGTCGCGGACAGCGCGTGGCGGACCGCGGCGTCGGACAGCAGTGCGCGCAACACCGCCGTCACCTCCGGCAGTCTGTCCTCAAGGGACTCCGCGTGCCCGAGCCCGGCCGCGAGGCCCAGCTCCAGCGCGGCCCGGTAGCCGGTCTCCTGGTTGGCGACCAGCTGCACCGCGGCCGTCGGGACGCCGAGGCAGCACAGCTCCACGAACGTCACCCCGGACGCGCTCACCGCGACGTCCGTCGTCGCCAGCGTGTCGAGCAGAGCGGGGCTCGGCGCCGAGACGCGGATCGTCTGGCCGGGGCCCAGCGACGGCAGGGAAGGCTCGCCGCGCACCAAAGCGTCCGCCACGAACGGCAGTTCCGTGTCGCGAAGCGCGCGAAGCAGCACCGCGACCGTCGACGCCCACTCCGCGCCGCCCCCGAGGACGACCGTGACGTGCGGGGTACCGGACGGCGCGCGGCGGTCCCGGGTGCGCAGGACGACGTCCCGCAGCGGCGCGTACGCGACTCCGCGCAGCAGGACGCCGGAGCCGTCGTCCGGCCGCGGTCCGGGCGCGAAACCGGCGTCCACGACGACGTCGGCCGGGCGGCGGCCGAACACGTCGTCCTCGATCGACACCAGCGCCGCGCCCGCCGCGTTGATCTCCTTGCGCACGTCGCCGACGCCGTAGTGGTCGACGAGCACGGCGTCGAACCCGGCCGCCAGCTCACCGAGGGGCGCGTCGGCCAGCCGCGGGACCGCCAGCTCGTCGAACCGCGACGCGAGCCATTCGGCGTTCGCCGTGCTGCCGGCGAACGAGACCGGCCAGCCCCGCGCCACCGCGCGCTCGGCGTAGGCGACCACCCGCGAGATGTGCCCGGCGCCGATCGACGCCGACGAGTCCGCCCGCAGGAGCAGCCTCACTGCCCGACCTTCTTCTGCTCGACCTCGGCGTTCAGCGCCACCAGATCCGGCCGCGACCGCAGCAGCCCGACCACGGACCGCCAGTCGCCGACGCGGTCGCCCAGCTCCGCCACGAGCGCTTCCAGCAGGGCCCAGTCCTCGGCCGTGTCCAACGTCACCCGCAGGTCGTCGGCGGCCGGGCTCACCACGATCCCGGTGCACGAATAGCGCGCAGGCTGCGAGTAGATGCCCGAGGTGACGTGCTCCCGGTCGGCGCCGGTGGCCGTCTCGACCTGCTCGGCCAGTACCGAAGCGCGCACCAGCTCGGCGTCGAACCCGCGCGGCAGCGTCCGGACCAGCGTCGTGCTGACGTAGTCCAGCGACGGCTGGGCCCGCCAGAGCGTCGCCAGCTGGCCGATCAGTGCCGGGTCCAGCAGCGGGCAGTCCGCGGTGAGCCTGATCACGGCGTCGGCCGGGTGCTCCCGCAAGGCCAGCCCGAAGCGCGCGAGGACGTCGTCCAGCGGGCCGCGGACCACGGCCGCGCCGCACCGCACGGCCTCGGCGGCGACGGCGTCGTCGGAAGCGTCCGACGAGGTCGCGACCACCACGCGGTCCACCCCGGGAGCGGCCGCCGCGGCCCGGACGACCCAGCCCAGCACACTGCGGCCGGCCAGCGGGCGCAGCACCTTGCCGGGCAGCCTCGTCGACGTCGACCGGGCCTGGATGACGGCGTTGACACCGGGCACTGCACGCATGGGTGACATGATGGCCGACGGCACCCAACCCCAAACGCGGAGGTCAACGATGTCCGAGCTGGATGGCTCCAGCATCCTGCTCACCGGCGGGACCGGTTCGTTCGGCAAGGCGTTCATCGCGCACGCCCTCGCCGAACTGAACCCGAGCCGGCTGGTCGTGCTCTCCCGCGACGAGCTCAAGCAGTACGAAGCCCGGCAGTTGTTCAACGACGACCCGCGCCTGCGCTGGTTCATCGGCGACGTCCGCGACCGGCGCCGGCTCGAGCGCGCCATGCACGGCGTCGACTACGTCGTGCACGCCGCCGCGCTCAAGCAGGTCGACACCGGTGAGTACAACCCGTTCGAGTTCGTCCAGACCAACGTCATGGGCTCGCAGAACGTGATCGAGGCCGCGATCGACACGGGCGTCAAGAAGGTCGTCGCGCTGTCGACCGACAAGGCGTCCAGCCCGATCAACCTCTACGGCGCCACGAAGCTGTGCGCCGACCGGATGTTCATCAGCGGCAACCACTACGCGGCCGCGCACGTGACCCGGTTCTCCGTGGTCCGCTACGGCAACGTGATGGGCTCGCGCGGCAGCGTCATCCCGTTCTTCCGCAAGCTCGCCGAGCAGGGCGAGTCGCTGCCGATCACGCACAAGGAGATGACCCGCTTCTGGATCACGCTCCCCCAGGCCGTGCGGTTCGTCGTCGACTCGTTCGACCAGATGCGCGGCGGTGAGCTGTACGTGCCGCGGATCCCGAGCATGCGGCTCGTCGATCTCGCCCAGGCGATCGCGCCGGGCAGCGAGATGCACGAGGTCGGCATCCGCCCCGGCGAGAAGCTGCACGAGGAGATGATCGCGCCGGACGACGCGCGCCGGACGGTCCAGCTGTCCGACCGCTACGTCGTCCAGCCGCACCTCGCGGGCTGGGGCTACGAGTCGCCGGCGGACGGTAAGCCGATGCCCGACGGCTTCGCCTACCGCTCCGACACGAACGACCTGTGGCTGGACGCGCAGGAGCTGCGCGAGCTGGTCGAGCAGTATGGCTGAGCCGTTTCTCCCGTACGGCCGCCAGTCGATCAGTGACGCGGACATCGAGGCGGTCGTCGCGGTGCTCCGCGGCGACTGGCTGACCACCGGGCCCGCGGTCCAGCAGTTCGAGAGGGACCTCGCGGCGCACACCGGCGGCACTCCCGCGGTGGCCGTGACCTCCGGGACGGCGGCGCTGCACGTCGCCTACGCGGCCGCGGGCATCGGCGCGGGCGACGAGGTCGTCGTCTCCCCGATGACGTTCGTCGCGACGGCCGCCACGGCCGCGCTGTTCGGTGCGAAGGTCGTGTTCGCCGACGTCGAAGCGGACACCGGGAACCTTTCGGTCGAAGCGGCCACCGCTGCGATGACCGAGCGCACGAAGGTCGTCGCCGCCGTCGACTACGCGGGCCACCCCGCGGAGCTGGACGCCCTCGGCAAGCTCGCGCACGACGCCGGGGCGCTGCTGCTGGAGGACGCGGCGCACTCCGTCGGCGGCGCGTGGCAGGGCCGCGCGGTGGGCTCGATCGCCGACCTGACGACGTTCTCGTTCTTCCCGACCAAGAACCTCACGACCGCCGAGGGCGGCGCGGTCGTCACCCCGGACGCGCACCTGCTGGACCGCGCGCGGAAGTTCCGCAACCACGGCCTGGTCCGCGACCGCGCCGAGCAGCGTTACCCGGACGAAGGCGCCTGGCACCAGGAAGTCCACGAGTTCGGGCTGAACTACCGCCTGCCCGACGTCCTCTGCGCGCTCGGCAGCAGCCAGCTCACCCGGCTCGGCGAGTTCAAGAAGCGCCGCGCCGAGATCCACGCCCGCTACAGCGCGGCCCTCGCGGACGTCGACGGCGTCGCGACCCCGCCGAGCCGCCCGGGCGCCGACCCCGTGTGGCACCTCTACCCGCTGCGAGTGCTGGCAGGCCGGCGCAAGGCGCTGTTCGAGCACCTGCGCGGCGCCGGCATCGGCGTCCAGGTCAACTACATCCCGGCGTACTGGCACCCGGTGTTCGAGGACCTCGGCTACCGGCGCGGGCTCTGCCCGAACGCCGAGGCGTACTACGAGCAGGAGCTCTCGCTGCCGCTGTTCCCGTCGCTGACGGACGCCGACGTCGACCGCGTCGTCGACGCCGTGCGCGACTTCTTCTAGAGCAGGTCCCAGGTGAGGGGTGTGCCCTTCGCGGCGTCGACGCGGAAGGTGCGCCCGGCCACGGCCGTGATCTCGGCCGGGGCCAGGCCGCCGGCGGGCCGGATCGACCGGACGTTCGCCGGCGTCACCTCGTCGCCCGCCCGGACGTCCTCGACGACGTAGAGGGACCGGCGCAGCCGCAGGCCCTCCTTCTCGCTCTCACGCGGGCCCAGCACCGGCTCGCCCAGCGCTTCCCACGCCCGGTGCGTCTCGGCGACCAGCGCGGCCAGCTCCGACGGCTCCAGCGAGAACTCCGAGTCGACGCCGCCGTCCGCGCGCGCCAGCGTGACGTGCTTCTCGATGGCGACGGCACCCAGCGCGACGGCCGCGACCGGCGCGCCGATGCCCGGCGTGTGGTCCGACAGCCCGACCAGCGTCTGCGTCAGGCCGGCCAGCAGCGGCAGGCCGCGCAGGTTGCTCTCGCGCGGCGACGCCGGGTAGCTCGCCGTGCAGCCGAGCACGATCAGCTGGTCGTTGCCGGCTTCGCGGGCGGTGCGGACGGCGGCGTCGATCTCGGCGACGTTCGCCATGCCGGTCGAGATGACCAGCGGCTTGCCGGTGCGGGCGCAGAGGTCGATCAGCGGCAGGTCGACGATCTCCGACGACGCGATCTTGTACGCCGGCGCGTCCAGTGACTCCAGCAGCTCGACGGCGGTCGGGTCGAAGGGGCTGGAGAAGATCTCCAGGCCCTTGGCGCGGGCGCGCTCGAAGATCGGCGCGTGCCACTCCCAGGGCGTGTGGGCCTTTTCGTACAGTTTGTACAGGTTTTCGCCGCCCCACAGGGAATGCGAGTCGCCGATCCGGAACGCCGGGGTGTCGACGTCGATGGTGATCGTGTCCGGGCGGTAGGTCTGCAGCTTGACCGCGTGCGCGCCGGTTTCCGCGATGGCGTCGACGATGGCCAGCGCCCGGTCGAGGTCGCCGTTGTGGTTGCCGGACATCTCGGCGATCACGAACGGCGGGTGGCCCGGACCGATCTGGTGCGCGCCGAACCGGATGTCGTGCATGGGGTGCCGCCTCCCAGTGGAACGGGTCAGGTCACCTCAGAGTCTTGCGCAGCTGCCGGAAGCCGTTGACGGCAGGCGCGGCTTCGGCGTACCCGGCGTGCTCGAAGAGCTTCGCCGAAGCGGCGTTGTCCTGGTGGACGGCGGCCAGCACGACCCGGACGTCGAGCCGCTCGCGCAGCGCCCGCTCCCCCTCGGCGAGCACCGCCCCGGACAGCCCGCGGCCCCGGCTCGCCGGGGCGAGCGTGATGCTGACCTCCCAGCCGCCGGCACGCCGGTCGAACCGGACGGTGCCGACCGGGGCGCCTTCGTGCTCGACGACGAGCAGCAGCCGCTCGTCGTCCGTGAGCACCCCGCGCAGCCAGCCGGTGTGCTCGGCCAGGGAGACCACCGCCGTCGACCGGGACGACTGCCGCGTGCGCGGGTCGTTGCGCCAGCTCAGCAGCAGCTCGGCGTCGGCTTCGGTGGCCTCCCGGGCGCGCAAGCTACTGCGCGACCGGCTGCTGCTGCTCGACCTGGTCCTCGACGCGGTCCTCGAGACGGCGCAGCCGGTCTTCGTAGCGGGAGATGCCGGCCAGCCGGGCGCGGATCTGCGCGTGCTGGCGCTGGATCTCCTCGATCAGCGTGCGGGCCTCGGCGAGCTGCGGGGTGTCGGTGTTCGGGACCAGGGAGATCGACTCGCGCAGCGTCTCCAGCCGGCCTTCCTGGGCGGCGACGTGCGGGATCAGCCGGTCCAGCTCGGCGCGGGCCCAGCCCAGATCGCCGCGGGCCTGGTCGAGGTTGTGCTCGGCGTTGTCGAGCCGGCGCCGGTGGTCGGCGGTCGCGTGCTCGAGGTTGTTGACCCGGTCGGCGAGCCCGCGGGTGCGCTCGTCCACGCGGAAGTCGACGACGCGGACGATCCGGTCGATCAGGCCTCTGCCGAGTTTCTGCACTGCCATGGGTGTTCCTTTGCGTGGGGTGGGGACGCGCGGTTCAGCGCAGGAGAGTGGTGTCACCGGTCTTGGTCCAGGAGTCCAGCAGCCGCCCTTCGGCGGCGATCTGGTGCTCCGGGCCCACGATGCAGGAGTCGCCCGCGGCGTGCTCCCACGACGTCTGCTCCGGGTTGTCGATGAACGAGAACCCGGTGAGCACGAGCTGCGCGCCCGGGAACGACGTCCGCGCGATCCAGGCGGCCAGGGTGCCGGTGGTCGACCACGTCGGCTCGTCGCGCGTGGGCAGCCCCAGCGCGTCCGAGAGGGGCAGCACGACCTCGCGGTTCGGCACCTGGACCGCGCCCAGGTCCTCGGGCCACCAGCCCGGCAGGTCCTCCGGCTCCCAGTGCAGCCGGCCGGGCTCGACCAGCAGGTAGAGCCGCTTGCGGTAGTCCTGGAAGACGTACGGCGTCGCGCGGATCGCGCGGTTGAACACCACCACGTGCGTCCGGGAGCCCACGACCTCCTCGCCGGGCTTGTCGACGACGAAGCCGTTGACCCGGATGACCAGGTCGCAGGCGTCGATCGCCTTGGCCCGCTGGGGGTCGGGCGGGAGCGGCTGGTTGCCGACGACGGCGACCGAACGCGGGTCGGGCCGGTCGGCGTACGCCGCGAGCAGGTTGACCATCAAGCTCGCCGCGTCGAGAGCAGCAGTCATAAGCCGAGAAAGTACCAGCACGCAGCACCCGGGCAGGCGCATAGCGGCCAGAACGTCTACCACAGCGACGGGGTGGCCAGGACGCCGCTCATCCCATCGGTACCCTCGTCCACGTGCATGCCACCAGCACGGTTCAGGCCGCGGACTCACCCGTAGCGACGTCGGCACCGCCGAGGTCGGACAGCAAGACGTTCTCGCGCGCCATAGCCGACATCAAGGCCGGTTTCTCCGCCCGCGAGCTGTGGGGTCACCTCGGCTGGCAGGACATCAAGCAGCGCTACCGCCGGTCGGTGATCGGGCCCTTCTGGATCACGATCAGCCAGGCGGTCATCGCGCTCGGGCTCGGGCTGCTGTACTCGCAGCTGTTCCACTCGCCCATCGAGGTGTTCCTGCCCTACCTGAGCACCGGCTTCATCCTCTGGGGCTTCATCAGCGGGTGCCTGGCCGAGGGCATGGAGACGTTCATCGCCAACGAGGGGATGATCAAGCAGCTCCCGGCGCCGCTGAGCGTCTACATGCTGCGCACCGTGTGGCGCCAGACGCTGCTGCTCGCGCACAACATGATCGTCTACGTCGTCATCCTCGTGATCTTCTTCGGCGCGCTGGACAACCGGTACTCGCTCGGTTCGGCGGACGGCCTCTGCCACGCGGACCTGTACTGCCACCCGGGCCTGAGCTGGAACATCCTGCTCGCGATCCCCGGTTTCGTCCTGCTGGCGCTGAACGCGGGCTGGGTGACGCTGCTGCTGGGCATCATCTCGACCCGCTTCCGCGACATCCCGCAGGTCATCAACTCGCTGATCCAGCTGCTGTTCTACGGCACGCCGATCGTGTGGCCGGTCGACCAGCTGCTCGGCGGCGGGGCTCGCGCGAGCATCTCGTGGGTGCTGCCGATCATCCAGCTGAACCCGCTGTACCACTTCATGCAGGTGGTCCGCGCCCCGCTGCTCGGCCAGTCGTTCACGGCGGGCAACTGGATCGTGGTCGGCTCCATCACCATCGTCGGCTGGGCGCTCGCGCTCGTCGCGATGCGCAATTACCGTGCCCGCGTCTCCTACTGGGTGTGACACATGGTCTCCATTGACGTACAGAACGCCTTCGTCGACTTCCCGATCTTCGACGCGAAGACCCGGTCGATGAAGAAACGCGTCCTCGGCAAGGTCGGCGGCAAGATCGGCACCGACACCAAGGTGCCGATCATCGAGGCCCTCCACGACGTGACCCTCAACCTCCGCGAGGGCGACCGGGTCGGCCTGGTCGGCCACAACGGCGCGGGCAAGTCCACGCTGCTGCGGCTGCTCGCCGGGATCTACGAGCCCACCCGCGGCTCGTCGCGGATCACCGGCAAGATCGCGCCGGTCTTCGACCTCGGCATCGGCATGGACCCGGAGATCTCCGGCGAAGAGAACATCATCATCCGCGGCCTCTTCCTCGGGATGACGGCCAAGGAGATGGAGAAGCGGGTCGACGACATCGCCGAGTTCACCGAACTCGGCGACTACCTGCAGATGCCGCTGCGGACGTACTCCACGGGCATGCGCGTGCGGCTGGCGCTCGGCGTCGTCACCTCGATCGACCCCGAGATCCTGATCCTCGACGAGGGCATCGGCGCGGTCGACGCGGCTTTCCTCAACAAGGCGCGCGACCGCCTCAAGGACCTGGTGAAGCGCTCGGGCATCCTGGTGTTCGCCAGCCACTCGGACGAGTTCCTGTTCGAGCTGTGCGACTCGGCCCTCTGGATGGACGAGGGGCACCTCAAGCAGCAGGGGTCGCTGCGGGACGTCCTCACCGGGTACAAGGGCCGCGACCCGTTCATGGACATGAGCCAGGAAACGCTGCAGCGCCTGGGCATCGAGCCGGTGGCGACGACGAACGGCGGGGAATGATGGCCAGCGAGACCCAGCAGCTGCCCGACGGCGCGGTCGTCGGCGTGGTCGTCACGCGGCACCGGCGCGAGCTGCTCGCGGACTCGCTGAAGGTCATCGCGGCCCAGACCCGTCCGGTCGACCACCTGGTCGTCGTCGACAACGGGCCGGACAACTCGGCCCGCGAGGTCGTCGAGAACTACCCGCTGCCCTGCACGTACCTGCCGTCGCACCGGAACCTCGGCGGCGCCGGCGGGTTCGCGCTGGGCATGCTGCACGCGCTCTCGCTGGGCGCGGAGTGGGTCTGGCTGGCCGACGACGACGGCCGTCCGGCCGACGAGAACGTGCTGGCGATCCTGCTGGAGGAAGCGGAAAAGCGGGGCCTGGCCGAGATTTCCCCGGTGGTGTCGAACATCGACGCGCCGGACAAGCTCGCGTTCCCGCTGCGCCGCGGCCTGACGTGGAAGCGGTCGCAGTCCGAGCTGGGCGTCGACTTCCTACCGGGCATCGCGTCCCTGATGAACGGCGCCCTGTTCCGGGCGTCCACTTTGGACGTCGTCGGCGTGCCGGACCTGCGCCTGTTCTTCCGCGGCGACGAGGTCGAGCTGCACCGGCGGCTCGCCCGCTCGGGCCTGCCGTTCGGCACGTCGCTCAAGACGAAGTACCTGCACCCGGACGGCTCCGACGAGTTCAAGCCGATGCTGGGCGGCAAGTTCCACGCCCAGGACCCGGAGAACGAGGTCAAGCGGTACTACACGTACCGCAACCGCGGCTACCTGCTGTCCCAGCCGGGAATGCGCAAGATCGGCGCGCTGGAGGTGCTCCGCTTCGGCCTGTACTTCGTGGGCGTGAAGCGCGACCCGAAGGCGTTCCTGGCGTGGCTGAAGCTGGTCCGCCAGGGCCGGGCGGAGAAGTTCTACCGCTACTAGCTTTTCAGCCGCGGTACGCGCCTTCGATCGGCACCGGCTCGGCTTCGGTCCGGACGTCGGTGAGCTCGGCGGCCGGCACGGTCTGCCGCCAGACGCGGTAGTCCACCTCGACGAGCCCGAGATCGCGGGCGAGCAGGAAGTCCTCGTCGACCAGGTGCAGGTCGGCATTGTCCCGCCCGCGGCCGAGGACCTCGAAGGTGCCGCCGCGCCACCGGCACAGCGTCCGCACGAACGTCAGGTCGTCCAGTTCGACCTGCTCGACGACCTTCATCCGGAAGCCGTAGGTCTCGGTGAAGTCGGCCGGCGCGGCCGCACCCGGCAACGGGTGCAGCACGACCCGGCCCGCACCGGCGAACTCGGCGTCGAAGTCGCCCCCGCGGTACCGGGCGGTGTAGCCGCGGCGCACCAGCGGCGGTAGCGGTACGGGCGGTGGGAAGAACGCGGCTTCGCCGAAACCGTCCTTCTGGTCGGGGATCCAGCCGACCTTCCGGCTGTGGTACTGCGCCAGCCGCACGTCGCCTTCGTCGCGGCGGACGACCAGTTCCGCGCCGGCCGGGATCTCGACGAGCCGCAGGACGTACTCGGGCAGCGGGTGGTCGACCCCGGGGAAGTACCCGGTCCCGAGGAACGGCGGCGGGTACACCCGCGCCACCCCCAGCTCGGCCGCGATCTCCCGGTCCGACGAGCCGTAGGAGGTGCGGAACGGAAAGGTGTGGCCGGCCGCGAACTTGAGCAGGTAGAGGGCGTCGAGCGAGCCCCAGCCGGGGATCTTGGCCAGCCCGTAGTTCCGGAGAGCGGTGGCCGCGTCGAGCTCGGCGACGTCCTCCGCGCGTCCGGCGAACCCCTGGATCCGGTGCGGCTCGAAGCGCCCGGGGACGATAACGTTCCCCAGGTAGAGCCCGACGAGCCCGGGCTTGACCGGCAGCTGGACGACGGTGCCGCCCGCGAGACCGGCGGGAGCGTCAGGACTCACGGGATTCACGCTCTTCCTGCTCTTTCCGCCACGGTCCGAGGAGGTCCGTACGGACCTCGTGGATGTCGGCTACCTTGTCTTTCGGCGTGACCGCGATGAACGTGTACATGTCCTGCCGTTGGAACTGCACGTCCGGGTGAGCTTCCGGCTCGGCCCAGACTCGTGCCGCCCACTGACCGTCGCCGGCCATGTAGAACAGCGAGTAGCAGCCGTCGCGCTCGTCCACCACCTCGAACTCGTGCTCGAGGAAGGTGCCCCGGGTGCGGACCGAGTACCACTCGTCGAGGTCCGCGATCGGCACCTCGGCCACCTGGGCATCACCTTCGTAGAGCGCCAGCCGGCCGGGCGGCCGACCGGAGGCCTCGTACGTCCTGCCCTGGTGCACGGCATAACTGTCAGGCACCGGATCCTCCTCGACCGCGAACGTCGAACCAACCGCGCTTCTCCAGGTAGACACCGGCCAGGGATTCCGTCCCGTCCGCGTGCACCAGCCACATCTCACCACGCCCCGCGTAGCCGCGTGGGGCGTGCATCCACTCCGGCACACCGCCGCCGGTGTAGCCGGTTCCGAGGAACGGCGGCTTCAGCTCACGGGGTCCCTGCTGTCCGGACAGCGATTGCATCTCGTGGGCCGTCACCGGATCCGTGCCGCCGTAGCTGATCTCCATGGCCTTGCTTTCGTCCAACGCGGGGAAGCGCAGCTGGTAAGCCTCACCGGCGCCCGCCTTGATCGGGGTCCACCCGGCCCCTTCGTCGTCGAGTGCGAGCCTGTCCCGGAATTCCTGAGGAGTCCCGTACTGCGCACTGTCGCTGCCGCGGGCGATCGACCCGGCCACTGAGGTGGGGTAATTGGTCTCAGTCGCCCCGGAGTGGCGATCGACGTATGTGGTCTGGTTGGCGAGCGTGGCCTCGCCGATCTCCGGCTTCACGACCTTCGTCATGAGCTCGCCCGGGTTGGCCTTCAGTTCGTTGCGCACCGCCACGATTTCGGCGCGTTGGGCATGGGTGAGGTCCGTGACCGGTTGCAGGGTCATCGCCAGGTGGCGGTCCGGGTCGTAGCCCAACCTGCTTGCCGCGCCGCGGATCTGGTCGTCCGTGGACGTCGGGCGCGTCTGCATCGAGTCGCGGGTGTACTGGCCGCGCAGCTCGTCGTCGGTGGCGTGGTGGCCCTGGTTGTTGTGCATGCCGCCGGGGTCGTCCGGCGGGTGGGGCGGGTTCGCGCCGGGCGGCGGGGTTCCGCCGCCGCCCGAACCGGCCGCCGCGGTCTTCTCCGTGGGCGCGTCGACGCGCTTGCCGGCCGCGGTCATCGTGTCCGCCGCGTTCGCCTCGGTGGTCTGGTAGTGCTCGCGGACCGCCTTGGTGCGGGTGCCGGCGTCCTCGACCGCCTTGCCCGCGCGGGTGACGTGCTCCTTGGCCGCCGAGACGGTGGTGTTGAGCGTGCCGGTCATCGTGGACCCGACCAGGCCCATCGACTGGGCGCCGAAGTTCGCGCCGGAGACGGTCCGGCCGACCGCGTGCACCTTGTCCTTCGTCCGGCCGAGGTGGCCCTCCATGGTGCCCAGGGACTCCGTGTGCAGGGCGTACCCGCCGCCGTGGCCGCCACCCGCCGCCGGACGTGGCTCGGCCGGGTGCGGGCTCGACGTCTCGTGGTGCGCCGGCGAGACGTCCGGGGTGTGGTGCGGCGTGCTCGTGTGGTGCGGAGTGCTGGTGTGGTGGGTCGCCATCACGCCTCCGCCGGCTGCTGGGTGTCGTACGGCTTGGCGGCCTGGTACGCGCCCATCGCGAGCCCGCCGACCGTGGAGAACCGGTCGAGGCCCGTGGTGAGCTTCTCCATGGCTTCGAGGAGCTTGGCCAGCCGGCCGCCCTGGCGCCCGAAGCCTTCGAGGAGCTTGCTGATCTTGCCGGCGATCTTCGACGCCGTCGCCGCGGCGCGGGCCGACGCGACCCCGCAGAACGCGGCGATCGAGCCGCCGAAGGTGCACACCGCCGAGGCGGCCGCGATCAGCGCGTCCCGGATCAGCTCGGCGATCACCGACGAGATCAGCCCGAAGACGATGCCGCGCAACGTCGTGACGAGCATGCCGGAGATGCCGGCCACCGCGGCGGTCCCGTCGAGCGTCTTGCCGAGCGACTCCAGCTCCTCGGCCATCTTCGTGAGGCTGTCGCGGTAGGCGTCGGCGGCCTGGCCGGTCCATTCGGCGACGCTGCGCAGGTCGTCCCGGTGTTCCTGGGCGAGCGTGTGCATCTCGGCCGCGGCGGACTTGAGCTGGTCGACGTTCGCGTTGATCTCGTCGGGGTTGCCGAGCAGGGCGTCCAGCGGCTCGCGCAGGAAGCTGATGTGCTCCAGCAGCCAGCCGACGCCGGCGTTGAGGACGGCGCCGAGCGGGTCGATGGCGGCGCCGACGGTGTCGACGACCGCGCCGGCCGCGCTGATGGAGACGTCGAGGACGCGTTGGCCCTCGGACTCCGAGTCGGCGGTGACGGAGTCGACGAGCCCGGCGTAGGTGTCGAAGACACCGGCCCCGGAAGTGGCGGTGGTCATGTCCGAAGTCCCCTCAGTCGCGGCGCATGATCGCGGAGCCGCCGAAGTCGTCATCGTCGTCGCGCGGCGGGCGCGTCGGACGGCGTGGCGGTGGCGGTGGCGTTTCCGGCTCTTCGTGCTGCCAGAGCCGTCGTTCGCGGATCGGCTCGGGCGCCGGTGGCTCCTCGGGTTCCGCCGGCGGGACGTAGCCGGTGACCATGTGCATGGCCTCGGAGTCCCCGCCCAGCGGCGCGAACGCGGCCGCGACGTTGACCGCGGCGTCGCGCTGCGCCTTGCGGGCGAGCTTGAGGATCTCCTCGGCGAGCTTGGCCCCGGACTTGCCCGCGATCGCGGAGTCGGTGAGCCGCAGGTCGGTCAGCGAACCGTTGGGCGCGACCCCGACGTGGATCGTCCCGTCGGGCGAAGTGACGGTCGTGCCGGCGGCTTCGAGCCCGACGCGGAACTCTTCGGCCTTCTCGCGGACGTCGGCGATCTTCGTCTCGAAGTTCGCCAGCCATTCCTCAGGTGTCATCCCGGCCTCCCCGCAGTCCGACGCGCGGGGAAGGTTACTGGTTCCGTGACCAGCGTGGACGCGAAAACGCCCCGCACCAGGTGCGGGGCGTTTCGTGTCGCTGTTATTCGCCGATGACCGGCGGAGCCGTGCGCATGTCGGTGCCGAAGACCTCGTCGGGGTCACCCTCGACCAGGTACGTCGGGCGCGAGTGCTCCGTGTCCTCGTCGCCCTCGCCCTTCTGGCCGCGGCCCATGCCGCCCGCGCCCATCCCGCCGCGGCCCGCCGCGCCGCTGCCCGAGCCGAGGCCACCCATGCCGCGCCCCGCGGCCGCTTCGGCCGCGCCGATGCCACCCGGCCGGGCCGCACCCGAGGCGGCGCCCGCGCCGGTCGAGCTGCCGGCGCCGGCGCCGCCGGGACCGAAACCGGAACCGCCGCGGCCACCGCCACTGCCGCCCGCGCCGCCACCGAGCTTGGAGTTGTAGGCCTCGTCTCCGCCGAAGCCGCCCATACCACCGCCGCCCATCGGCATCGGGCTCATCGGCATGCCACCCATGGACGTGTTCGGGTTGCCGGCCGACCCGGTGGGCACCCCGCCGGGCTGGAACCCGGACGGCGTGGTCGTGCCGGCGGGCAGGATCCCGGCACCGGTGGTCGAGCCGGGCCCGGAGAAGTGCGGCGTGACGTTGGCGCCGGGGGTGTTGCCGCCCGGGACGTTGCCACTGGTGAAGTTGCTGCTGCCGCCCGGCGTGTTCACGGAGCTGGAGCCGGGCACGTTGACACTCGACGGGTTGTTGATCCCGCCCTTGTCATCGCCCCCGTTGGGGTCACCGCTGCCACCCCCGGTGCTGAAGCTGGGCGGCGGCGCGAAGGCGGGCTGCTTCGACGCGGCCTCGTAGAGGTTCTTGTCGTAGGTCGACATCACGCTGGCGGCCTGGTCGTGCGCCGCCTGGCTGTCCTTCTGCTTCTGCAACGACTTGTCGACGTTGTCCGGCAGGCTGAACGGGTTGGACGTCGCCCAGTTCTTCATCTCGTCGGTCCAGCTGAACGGGATGGGGGCGGGCATCGAGTTCTTGGCCGTGGAAGCGGCTTGGCCCTGGTCGTAGATGGTCTCCGAGGCCAGCTTCGCGTTCTGCGAGTTGGCGTCGGACCACTTGCCGAGGCTGGTGAAGTAGGACTGCGCGTTCTCGGCCGCGCCGCCTTCCCACGTGCCCTTGGACGCGTTCACCGCGGTGTTCATCGACGTGGAGAACTTGTCGAAGACCTTGCCGACCTCGTGGTACGCGGTCGAGACGTCGGAAACCTGATCGACGTTCAAGTTGCTCTGCAGGTACGCCTGGAGCTGCGCGTGGTCGCTGCCCTTGTAGTCCGCGTTCGGGGCGTTCAGGCCGGCGACGTAGTCGACGTCACGGCCTTTGGTGGCCTCCGCGACGTTCTTGTCCCCGAGTTCCTGGGACTGGTTCTTGGCCTTCTCCTGCGCGATCCACTGCTGAAGAGGCCCGAAGAGCCAGTTGCCGGGGTCTACACCCTCGTCGGCCTTCTGCTGCAGGTAGGCGTCCCGCTCGGCGGGCGCCATGTCCTGGACCTGCTGCGGCGTCTTGTCCGGCGTCTTCGGCGCCGGAGGCTGCTGTCGCGTGCTCATCTGGGTCCCCTATCCCTTCGGCAACCGCGGTTCGACAGCGGCCTTGGCCACCGCCTCGGCGATCTGGCAAGCCTCGTCCGACGAGTCGACCGCTGTGACCGCCACGTCCACTCGCGACGAATCGCCGACGGCCAGTCCGAGCGTGCACCCCGGAGCGGCTCCATCAGGCGCTTCCTTCGCACGACGGCCGTTGACGTCCTTGTCGGTCACCCCGCGGCCGGTGTCCCGCACCTGGTCGACCGACGCGTCATCGCGGACGTTCGTGCCGATCACCATGCCCTTGTCACTCGCCGACGCGATCTTCTTCTGGTAGCTGCACGATCTGGCGCTGCCGAGCGTCTTGTTCACCGGAGCGTTGAACTCGCCGTAGCTGCCCAGATCGCCCACCTCGAGGAGCGAGCAAGGGTCGGTGATCGACTCGGTTCCGCCGCCGGAAGAGGACGAAGAGGTCTCCGGTGCTCCGGAATCGGTGGCCGAAGGTGTCTGGGCGGGCGACGCGGTCCCGCCCTGGGTGCTGGTGCACCCGGCCAGCAATGCCCCGCCGACCGCGAGCGGAAGAACAACACGAACGAACAGTTTTGTCATTACCTCAGGCCTGACCGGTCCGGAGTGAGGAGAAGGCTTGGTTCTCCGTTTCCTTGTACAGGCCAGCCGCCCGGGCGAGCGCCTCGTCGGCCTGCGTGGCGACCTGCTTGAGCTGGTCCAGCACGGCCCTTGCCGAACCCTCGGCGTCAGTGGCGCTCTTCTGGTCGTGTGACGCGATGGTCTGGCCGTACGGGTGGCTGCCCAGCTGCGGCGCCTGGTCGAGGGCTTGGACCTGGAAGCCCAACGCGTCGAGGTCGTTGACCAGCTCGGTCAGCGCGTCCCGGATCGGCTTGACGCCTTCGGGGGTGATCTTGAAGCCGCCGCTCTTCGCGGCGTCGACCAGCTTCTGGGTCTCCGCCGTGACGCTCTTCACGGCTTCGCTCATGCTGCCCGAGGAGAGCGGGTTGACTATGTCCGCGAACGAGCCGCCTCCGCCGCCGTCGGCTATCAACATCGCTATTCCACCCCGTATCGCTTCGCCCGTGCGTGTGCACCCGGGAGTCTACTAGCCGGGTACCCTGCGCAACTGCCGTTCACCGATCTTCACCTGTGACGCGTGGCCGCCGCCGGAGGTTCCGCAGGGGTCAGAACTGGCCTTCGAGCTGGGCGTACAGCTGCTGGGCCAGGCGGGCGTTGTCGGCGGGGGCGTAGGTGATCCAGCGCTGGCCGTCGTCGGATCGGCGGGAGGACATCAGCCAGCGGCCCTGCTCCGTGTCGAACCAGGCCAGCGGGGGGAACGTGCCGCCGCGGGTCTGGGCGGTGAACTGGCCGATGCGCTTCTTCGGCTCCTGGAAGACGCGCTCGATCATCCGGACCTGCGGACCGCCGGCGCCGCTGTGCGAGCGCGGGCCGCTGACGCCGGCGAAGGGGTCGTACGCGTCGTCGCGACGCTGCTGGCGGGGCTGCTCGGCCGGGCGGGAGATGGTGACCGACTGGCCGGGCGCGGCCGGGGTCAGCGGCAGCAGGTCGACGATCGCCGGGACGATGCCCGTCGGGCGGACCTCCTCGAAGACGATGAGGTTCTCGTCCTGCTTCGCGAGCACGGCGAACTGGCCGTCGGAGGCGACGCGGGCGAAGAGCTGCTTGCCGCCCAGCTCGGCGACCGCGCTGATGGTCAGGCTGCCGCGGACGAACGTGGCCAGCGCCAGTTCGGCGTCCGCGTCGAGGCGGCCACGCTGCCACAGCCCACGCCCGGTGAGGTCGCGGACGACGGCGTCGCGGATCATCCCCCGCTGCTCGACGGTCGTGCCGACGTGCGGGACCTCGAACGGCGTCGGCGCGCGGCCGAGACCGAGGCGTTCGACCAGGATGTCCACCGCCGCCAGCGACAGCGAGAACGTGTGTGGCATCGCTTGCATCTCCCCCGCGGGTTTCAGATCTCCGGGAAACGGTAGTCCACCGCACGCGATGACCGCAGCCGGACGCCGAAGCCGCTGCGCCCTCAGCGAACTCGCTTGCCGCGCGAAGATCGCCGCTGGTCCGATGGGTGCATGGCTGACCAGAAACCCGCACTCGTGCTGCACCTCGCCACCGGCGGCGAGCCGCTGCTGTTCGCACTGACCGCCGAAGAATCCGGGAAGCTGGCGGGCAAGCTCCCCCAGCTGGTGAAGTCCGCCGCGGTGGACACGGTGACCACCAAGGACGACGCCGAGGTGACGATCAACTTCGCCCACGTCGCCGCCGCCTACATCGACGACCTCAACCGGAAGACCACCATCTTCGGCATGCACACCTGACGCACGAAGGCCGCCTCACGACGCATCGTGAGACGGCCTTCGGGACACCTGGATCAGAGCTTGTACAGGCGCTTCCAGTTCTCACGCGAGGTGAGTTCCGGCATGGCGCGCTTGTACTGCTCCTGCACTCCCGCGCCTTCCTTGCGCAGCCGCTGGACGACCTTCGCGCCGCGCTTGGCCAGGTCGAACATCTTGACCTTGTCGTAGGAGCGGACGCGGACGCCTTCCTGGTTCGCGTCGGTGACGACCGCCGTGTCGAACAGGGCGATGTGCCACCAGTTCGCCTCGTCGATCGGCACCGCGCCGAGCCCGAAGCGGCTACGGCCGAGCACCCGGTCGAGCACGCGCTTGATCAGCACCAGGCGCTGCATGCTGGGCCGCGGCGCGCTGTTGATGATGCCGATGTCGTTCGACGCGATCCCCGGGACGTCGGTGGCCTTGTGGCGCTTGGTCTCCGGGTACTGGTCCCGGATCCGGCGGATCTCCTTCATCGCCTCCACACCACCGTCGCGCAGGACCTCAGGGCCTTCGAGGAAGTCCTCCACCGCCTTGATCAACGTCGCCGACAGCCCGTACTGCATCCCGAGCAGGTACCGCACCAGCTGCGCGAGCAGGACACGGGAGAGCAGGTTCAGGTTGAACGGGGAGTGCAGGGCGGCGGTGATGATGGAGTTGCGCAGGTTGAAGTAGCGGTGCCACTCGTCCCAGTCCTTCATGTGGAAGTCCGCGTGCCACACCCCCGCACCCGGCAGCGTCACCGTCGGGAAACCGTGCGCCCGGGCCCGGTAGGAGTACTCGGCGTCGTCCCACTGGAAGAAGAACGGCATCGGATACCCGGTGGCCTGCACCACCTCATAGGGGATCAGGCAGGACCACCAGCCGTTGTAGCCGGCGTCGAGACGGCGTTCCTGCCGGTTCGGCTTCAACGTCTCCTCGTCCACCCCGAGCAGGTCCGCGGTGGTCAGCGAGTGCTCGACCGGCTGACCGGGTTCGAGGGTGTTCAACCTCGCGTATTCGGCGCCGACGTGGAGCTGGTTGGGGTGGAACAGGTTCAGCATCTGCCCGCCGACGATGATCGGGTTGGCGGCGCGGTTGGAGAACGCCGTCATCCGGATCACCAGGTCCGGCTCCAAAAGGACGTCGTCGTCCATGAACAGGACGTTGGCGTGGGCGGTGGCGGTGTGCCCGGCGACCTCGTAGAGCCCGCGGGTGAACCCGCCGGCGCCCCCGAGGTTGGGCTGCTTGATGTAGTGCAGCTTCTCCCCGAGGTCCTTCACGACCTGGTCGAACCCGTCGCGGGATTCGACCAGGTCGGTGCCCTGGTCGGCGACGTAGATCGCGTCGAGGGTGTCCAGCGACGACACGTCGGCGGCGAGGGCCTGCAGGTTCTTCAGGCAGTCATCCGCGCGGTTCATGGTGCAGATGGTGACCGCGGTCGGGCGGATCGTGTCGGGGGCTTCGACGGTCCAGCGGACCTGCTCCACCCGCAGGGTCTGGCCGCCTTCGGTTTCCAGGTCCAGCCACAGCGCGCCACCGTCGTAGAACTTGTCCAGCTTCCCGGTGAGGGCGACCTTGTGCTGCTTGACGTCGGTGACCTGCTCGGCCTCGATGACCCGCGGCTCACCTTCGACGTCGGAAGCACCCATCGACAGCAGCCCGGTGCCGGTGACGACCGCCTCGACCGACACCTCGGTGACGGTCGTCCAGCGCTGCCAGTAGGAGGCCGGGAACCGCCCGAAGTACGTGTTGCCCGACACCTTGGAGGCGGGCTCGAGGCTGATCGCCGCACGCTCCCGCACGGCCGAGCCCCACTCGAGCTCGGCGTAGAGGTCCTTGCTGACGATCGGCGCCGGGCCGGCGTAGAGCCCGCGCTGCGCCGTCAGGCGACCCTGCGGAGTGTGCTCGGTGAACCGCGTCTCGGCGGCCGCGCCGGCAGTGGTGGTCGGCGCCGGGGTAGCTGTTTTACCGGGCATGAAGTTCCTCAGTTCTCCTCAGTCGACGGCTCGCGGAAGACGACCCACTTGAGCATCACGAAATTGATCACGGTGGCGGTGGCCTGCGACACGGCCCAGCACAGGGTGTGCTGCCACGCGGACTCCGGCAGCACCTGCAGCATCAGCTGGTTCACCCCGACCGCGACGAAGAACGTCACGGTGTAGAGCAGGACGAACGAGCCGACCTGCGTCTTCCCGTCACGCCGCCCGCCGGAGAAGGTGAACTTGCGGTTCAGGAAGAACGCCGTGGTCGTGCCCACGATGAAACTGATAGCGCGCGCGATGTCGACCCACGGTGAAGCGGCCATCCCGGCCACCTGGGTCAGCAACGTGTACGTACCCAGGTCGATCAGGGCGCAGAAGCCACCGATCAGGGCGAAGCGGATCAGCTGCCCGAGCAGTCCGATGGAGGACGGCTGCGCAGCTGCGATGTCGGCTTGCGGATCGGTCGCCACCACTGCATTACCTCGTTGCCTGAGTCATGGTCACCCGCGCGGGCGCTTGTGCCTTGATGCGCAAAGTGTAGAAGCGAGCACTTCAGGGTCACGTTCCGGGCATCGTTCGGCGTGGCTACCCTGGTCGGGTGACCCCAGGACTCGACACACAGCGTCGCACGCTCACGGGCTGGGCGCGGACGGCACCGACCACCGCCGACGTGCTGAGCACCGCAGACGTCGAAGTCATCGCGCGGGCCGTGACCCAGGCCGGCGAACGCGGTGTCATCGCCCGCGGGCTCGGCCGCTCCTACGGCGACCCGGCGCAGAACGCGGGCGGCCTCGTCATCGACATGACGGCCCTGAACCGGATCCACTCGATCGACCCGGACAGCGCGCTCGTCGACCTCGACGCCGGCGTGAGCCTGGACCAGCTGATGCGCGAGGCGCTGCCGTACGGCCTGTGGGTCCCGGTGCTGCCGGGCACGCGCCAGGTGACGATCGGCGGCGCGATCGCCAACGACATCCACGGCAAGAACCACCACAGCGCGGGCAGCTTCGGCAACCACGTCGTGTCGATGGACCTGGTGACCGCGGACGGCAAGGTCCGCACGCTGACGCCGGAAGGCCCGGACGCCGAGCTGTTCTGGGCGACCGTGGCGGGCATCGGCCTGACCGGGATCATCGTCCGGGCCAAGATCCGGATGACCAAGACGGAGACGGCGTACTTCCTCGCCGACAACGAGCGCACGAACAACCTCGACGAGACGCTCGAGCTGGTCAGCAACGGCTCCGACGACAAGTACACGTACTCCTCGGCGTGGTTCGACACGATCTCCACCGGTTCGAAGCTGGGCCGCGCCGCCTTCGGCCGCGGCTCGCTCGCCAAGCTCGACGAACTGCCGCCGAAGCTGCGCGCGAACCCGCTGAAGTTCGACGCTCCGCAGCTCGCGACGCTGCCGGACGTCTTCCCGAACGGGCTGGCGAACAAGCTGACCTTCGGCACGATCGGCGAGCTGTACTACCGGAAGACGCCGAAGGAAGCCCACGGCGTCATCCAGAACCTGACCGCCTTCTACCACCCGCTGGACATGTTCGGCGAGTGGAACCGGGCCTACGGCTCCAAGGGTTTCCTGCAGTACCAGTTCTCGACGCCGCTGGGCGCGGCCGAGCCACTGCGGAAGATCGTCAAGAAGATCGCCGAGTCGGGGCACGTCTCCTTCCTCAACGTGTTCAAGCGGATGGGTGAGGGCAACGCGGCGCCGCTGTCGTTCCCGCACCCCGGCTGGATGGTCTGCGTCGACTTCCCGATCAAGGACGGGCTCAGCCGGTTCTGCCAGGAGCTCGACGACGACGTTCTCGAACTCGGCGGGCGGTTGTACACCGCGAAGGACTCGCGCACCTCGCCCGAGACGTTCGCGAAGATGTACCCGCGGCTCGAAGAGTGGCGCAAGGTTCGCGCCGCCGTGGACCCCGAAGGCGTTTTCGCCTCTGACATGAGCCGGAGGCTCGCACTGTGATCGACGCCGTTGGCAACCCCCAGTCCCTGCTGCTGCTCGGCGGCACCTCCGACATCGCACTGGCGATCGCGGAGAAGTACCTGGCCGAGAAGCCGCTGCGGGTCGTGCTCGCGGCCCGGCCCTCGCCGCGGCTCGACGCGGCCGCGCAGCGCCTGAAGGACAAGGGCGCCGAGGTCGCGACCGTCGACTTCGACGCGAAGGACCTGGCGTCACACCCGGGCGTGCTGGACAAGGCGTTCGAAGGCGGCGACATCGACGTCGCGGTCGTGGCGTTCGGCCTGCTCGGCGACGCCGAGGAGCTGTGGCAGGACCACGCGAAGGCCGTCGAGCTGGCGACCGTGAACTACTCGGCCGCGGTGTCGGTCGGCGTCGCGCTGTCGGAGAAGCTCAAGGTCCAGGGCCACGGCACGGTGATCGCGCTGTCGTCGGTGGCCGGTGAGCGCGTCCGGCGGTCCAACTTCGTCTACGGCTCGACCAAGGCCGGTTTCGACGGCTTCTACCTGGGCCTCGGCGAGGCCCTCGCGCCGCACGGCGCGAAGGTGACCGTCGTCCGCCCCGGGCACGTCAAGACGAAGATGACCGAGGGCATGAAGGACGCCCCGCTGGCGCAGACCGCCGAGCAGGTCGCCGACATCGCCGTGTCGGCCGCGCGCGCCGGCAAGGACCTGGTGTGGGCGCCGGCGCCGTTCCGGCTGGTGATGTCGGCGCTGCGGCACGTCCCGCGGCCGATCTTCCGCAAGCTCCCCATCTGAGATCTCTACTGGGGCCTCCACCCGCGGGTGGAGCCGGATTTCCATCCGCGCCCGACCCGTGAGCCGATGTGTCGTGACGGCGGTCGAAACAGACTGTCGTCATGACGAACACCTCGAGTGACCGCGCCCGGCTGACGATGCTCCTGCGCGACGTCGCGCTCCCGATGGCCCTGTTCTACGTCCTGCGCTCCTTCGACGTCGACGCGCTGTGGGCGCTGCTGGTCAGCGCGCTGCCGCCGGCGATCCGCTCCGGCTACGTCCTGGCGCGGCACCGCCGGATGGACCCGATCGGCGCGTTCGTGCTGGCCGTGCTCGTGGTCAACGGCGCGGTGGCGCTGATCTCCGGCGACCCGCGGCTGCTGCTGGTCCGCAGCGCCTGGGTCGGGCTGCTGCTGGGCGGGCTGATGCTGGGGAGCCTGGTCGTCGGACGGCGGCCGTTCCTGTTCCGGGCGATCTGCACGCTCCAGCCGGCCCGCGCCGCCGAACTCGAGGCCGGCTGGGCCGCCGACGAGGGCGTCCGGCAGCAGTGGCGCACGGTGACCCTCGGGTGGGGCGTGGGCGGCGTGCTGCTGGGCTGTGCCGTCGTGCTGATGGCGTTCACGCTGCCGGTCGACGTCGTGCCGTTCCTC
The DNA here is from genome assembly GCF_023023025.1 of Amycolatopsis sp. WQ 127309. Lineage (NCBI taxonomy): Bacteria > Bacillati > Actinomycetota > Actinomycetes > Pseudonocardiales > Pseudonocardiaceae > Amycolatopsis > Amycolatopsis sp. WQ 127309. The sequence continues at coordinate 2,937,409 of NZ_CP095481.1, read as the reverse complement.
GACACCGCGCTGACCGTCGGCTGCCTGCTGCTCGGCGTGAAGCTCACCCGGAAGCGGTTGATCCCCGGCATCAACCGGACGGTGGATGCGTAGGAGCCAGGTCGACGATGGCTCCGGCCCGGCCCGGCCGCGAGGCTCGGGGCATGGGGAAATCGCTCGTCGCGCTGTTCTGCGACATCGCCGCGCCGGTCGGCGGGTACTACCTGCTGCGGGCGTTCGACGTCGCGCCGATCTGGGCGCTGGCGTTCAGCGGCCTCCCGCCGGCACTGCGGATGCTGTACCTGGCGCTGCGGTACCGGCGGGTCGACGGCATGGGCTTGTTCGTGCTGTTCGTCGTCGCGATCGGGCTGGTGACGTCGCTGCTGACCGGCGACGCGCGGCTGCAGCTGGTCCGGAGCGCGTGGTTCAGCATCCTGTTCAGCGTCTGGATGCTGGCGAGCCTGTGGGTGGGCCGCCGCCCGACGACGTACCAGGCCGTGCTGGCGCTGGTGCCGCACCGCGCCGACACGCTGGAGGCGCGGTGGGCGGACACGCCGTCCTTCCGCCGGGTCTGGCGCGTGCTGACGGTGGTCTGGGGCGTCGGCGGGCTGGTGCACAGCGGGCTGAGCGTGGCGCTGGCGTACACGTTCCCGGTGGACAGCGTGCCCGGGCTCGATACGGTGCTGTCGATCGCGAGTTTCGTGGTGCTCCAGGTGGTCACCCAGGTGCTGCTCGCGCGGGAGGGCACGATGAACCGGATGTGGGCGCGCCGATGATCGAGATCCCGCCACCCGGCGAGTACCGGCTCGACCCGGCGCGGTGCCGGGTCGGCGTGTCCGGCACGCACCTGTTCGGCGTGTCGACGGTGACCGGCGAGTTCCCGCTGGCCGGCGGCACGGTGCTCGTCGGCGACCCGGTCACGGCGTCGCTGGTGACGGCGGAGATCGACGCGACGGGCCTCACGACCGGCGACCGCCTGCGCGACACCGAACTGCAGTCCCGCCGCTTCCTGCACGGCCACGAGCACCCACGGATCACGTTCACCGAGGGCCACCCACGCCAGGACGGCACGCGCTGGCTGCTGGACGGCATCGTGACGGTCCGCGGGACAGCGGGCCGAGTCCAGTGCGAGATCGACGCGGTCACGCTGACCCCGGACGGCTTCACGGCCCGCGCGGCAACGGTGGTCGACCGCTTCGCGTTCGGCCTCACGTACGGCAAACGCATGGGCGGCCGCGAGTTCACGCTCACCCTCGACGTCACCGCGCTGCGGAGCTGAACTCACGGAGCGGGCCCCACCCCCGCCCTCCTCCAGGGGGGCGTGCCCACGTCCAGTCTATCGGTGCCGGGCGGCGAAACCTGCTTCGAAGCCGCCGGCGGGCCGAGTTGTCCACATCAGACGTCGCCTGTGGACAACGCGCCGGCGGGTCAGCTTCCGGGGGCCGGCGCGGGCATCAGGTAGAGGTTCTGCCGGCCCATCCACGGCGAGTCGATGCGCCAGCTCGCCAGCGCCGTCGACGGCGGTGCGTGGCGCGTGGTCGCCAGGACCAGCTGCGGGCTGATCGGGGCGACGCTGTGGTCGAAGTTGTGGAAGTTGGCCTCGAGCAGCGCGCGGCCCAGCTCGCCGCTGCGGCGTTTCGTCTCGGCGATCGCCGGGTCGACCGCGCCGCGGTCGGAGAACTCGTCCACCAGCTCGCAGTCGCACGCGTACGCCAGCGCGCCGACCTCGCCCGCCGTCTCGACCGTGCGGCCGTGGGCGATCGCCGCCAGTTCCTGGCCGATCTCGCGGTACTCCGTCGTCGACGCGTGGTTGCTGGTGATCGGCGCGAACTGACGCGGGACACCCGGCAGCACGTACACCGCGACGCTCGCGGCGAGCACCGCGCCGGCGCCGGTCCACGCGGCCTGCTTCGCCCGGTGCGGCGCCGCCGTGACGCAGGCGCCCAGGAAGATCGTCGCGCCGATGATGCTCGGCGCGTAGTACCAGTGGTACGGCGGGACGCCGAGCTGGCTGTAGGCGAGGTAGTGCAACGCGCCCGCGACGGCGAGCATCGCGAACGGCGTCAGGCGGCGGGCCGTCGCCGAGCCGCGGCGGAGCTGGACCAGCCAGAGCAGCCCGGCCAGGCCGCCGAGCAGCAGCGGCAGGAACGACAGCGTGGCCGCGGCCGGGAAGTTGCGCCAGTAGAGGAGCGGGCCGTTGGTGAAGCTGAACGGGCCCCACGACTGCTGGCTGATCTTGATGACCAGCGTGTCCGGCACGGCCGAGCCGAGCACCAGCCAGCTGAAGCCGAACCACGGGAGCGTCACGGCGAGGGCGCCGAAGACCGTCCGCCAGATGCCGTCCCAGAACTCGCGGCGGGCCAGGAACACCACGAGCGCGATGAGCAGCAGGTCGATCCGGACGAGCGCGAGCAGCCCGATCACGAGCCCCAGCCGGCCCGGCCGGCGCTCCCCCGCGTAGACGAGCGTCCAGACGACGCCGGTGGCGCCGAGCGCCACCTCCAGGCCGACCGACGACAGCAGCAGCGGGTTGACCAGCAGCAAGGCGAACGTCAGAGGCGCGAACGCCGGCGGCAGGCCTACGCGCCCGGCCAGCCGGCGCAGCCCGAGCACGAGCCCCACCTGCGCGGCGACGAACACGATCCCGGCGGCCAGCACGGCGTCGCGGACGACGAACGTGACCGCGGCGAGGGCCAGCACGTTCAGCGGGGACGTCGCGGTGTTCGCCGTGCCCTGCTCGATCAGGCCCCAGTGCGCGTGGAAGGCGAGGTTCTTGGCGTAGGACAGCGTGATGTAGGTGTCATCGATCAGATGGCGACTGACCAGGGCGAACACCACGGCGGACGCCACCGCGGCACCCGCCGGGAGGATCCACGGACGGGTGGCGGGCCGGGCCACCGGCAGCGCACCGGTGGCCTCGTCGAGTTCTGCGGAGGCGCTTCGCATCACGAACACCGTACTCTGCTCGTGACGCGAACGTGATCTGACCGGTATCAAGTGACACCAGAGCCGTCACTTTCACGGCGAAAGTGACGGCTCTGAGGTGGGTCAGATACCGGCTCCGGAGCCGTTCGTGCCGTCGGTGCTGCCGGAGTTGCCGCCGTTGGGGTTGCCGGGATCAGGGTTGGTGTTGCCGGAGTTGCCGCCGCCGCGGTTGCCGAAGCCGCCGCGGCCGTCCGTGCCCGGGCCTGCGCCGGGGCCGGAGTACTGGCGGTGGATGCCCGGACGGCCGTCGCGGGGGCCGCCGCCGTGGCTCGTGGCCGCCGCGATCCCGCCGACGATGCCGCCGCCGATCAGGAGCCCTAGGATCCCGACGGCGACGAGCTGGGTGGCGCGGTGCCCGACGAACCGGCGGAGCCCGCCGGACTGCCGTGGTGCGGCCGCTGCGGGGGCGCCCCAGGCGCCGTAGCCCGGGCCGGGAGCGCCGTAGGCCTGCCCGGGGCCGGGCTGGTTGAGCTGCGGGGTGGGCGGGCCCTGCTGGCCGTGGGCGGCGGTCTGGTCGGCCGCCGAAGCAGCGCCGGGCTGGGCCGCGGCACTGGGCTGACCCGGAGCGGCGGACGGTGGCCCAGCGGAGGGCAGCGTCATGGTCGGCTGCCCGGATGACGGCTGTCCGGTGGCCGGTTGCCCAGCCGCCGGTTGCCCAGCCGCCGGTTGCCCAGCCGCCGGTTGCGCGGGCGGCTGCACGGCAGTCGGTTGCTCGGCTCCCGGCTGCCCGGCTGCAGGCGCGGCGGAGGACTGCACGGCAGTGGGCTGCTCGGCTGCCGGTTGCCCGGTCGCAGACGCGGCGGAGGGCTGCACAGCGGTCGGTTGCTCGGACCCCGGCTGCGCAGCAGAAGGCTGCGCGGCCGTGGCGGACGGCTGTGCGGCGGCGGGCTGCCCGGGCTGGGCCGTGGCCGGTTGCTCAGCCGCGCCGGCCTGGGCCGTGGGCTGTTCGGCGGCCGGTTGCTCCGCGCCCGCGTTCGGCGGGACCTGGTTCGGGTCGCGCGGCTGGTCGGTCATGGTCGCTCCTGTGGTCTACGGGGACGAGCGCGCTGCCCGCCCCCACCACCTCAGGGTGACCCCGTCAGCTGTGCTGAACCTGAAGCCAACCTGTCGATCGGCCATGAGACTTCACAGGTAGAACGACAGGAACAGCGTGGCCACCCACGTCGCGCCGAGCACCTGGAGCACGCGGTCCTTGAGCGCGATCTCTTCGGGCTCGCCCGCGATGCCACCGTCGACGTCCACCGCGTAGCGCAGCACCGCCACCACGAACGGCACCATCGAGATCAGCGCCCACACCGAGTTGTGCTCGGTCTGGCGGATCTCGAACGCCCACAGGCAGTAGGACATGATCAGGATCGCCGCCGACGTCGCCCAGACGAACCGCAGGTAGCTGGCCGAGTACTTCTTCAGCGACGACCGGATCTTCGCCCCGGTGCGCTCGAACAGCATGATCTCCGCGTAGCGCTTGCCGGCCACCATGAACAGTGAGCCGAACGCCGTGACCAGCAGGAACCACTGGGACAGGGCGAGCCCGCCCGCGACACCACCGGCGATCGAGCGCATCAGGAAGCCCGAGCCGACGATGGCCAGGTCGACCACCGGCTGGTGCTTGAGGCCGAAGCAGTAGCCGAGCTGGACGGCTTCGTAGACCGCCAGCACGACCGCCAGCTGCCAGCTGGCGAGGAACGAGACGCCGAGGCCGGCGAGGAAGAACACGACCGCGGACCCGTACGCGACGGGTACCGGCACGATCCCGGCCGCGATCGGCCGGTTCCGCTTGGTCGGGTGCGCCTTGTCGGCCTCGACGTCGACCGCGTCGTTGATGAGGTAGACCGAGCTCGCCACCAGCGAGAAGGCCACGAAGGCGACGACCGCGTCGAGCAGCAGGCCCGTGCGGTCGGTCGATTTCGAGAAGGCGAAGAACGGGGCCGCGAAGACCAGCACGTTCTTCACCCACTGGCGCGGACGTGCGGTCTTGATCACGCCGCCGACCAGGCCGAACGGGCCGCGTGCCGCGGTCCCCGTTGTCGTCTCCGCCGTCACCGGTGTCTCCGGTGCCTCAGGAGTCACGGCCGCTTCGTCGCTGTTGCGCTGCTCGGTCGTCTCGCTCATGGGTTCTTCTTCAGCTTCCGTCGTATCAGACCACCGACGAGCCCCCCGAGGGCCGCACCGGCCAGAACGTCTGTCGGATAGTGAACGCCGAGCACGAGCCGCGAGGCGAGCATCGGCGGTACCAGGGCGGGCACCAGGTTACGCCCGGTCAATCCGGAGTAGAGCACCGCCGCCGCCGTCGTGGACGTCGCGTGCGACGACGGGAAGCTCAGCTTGCTCGGCGTGCCGACCAGAACCTCCACGCTCGGGTGGTCCGGCCGCGGCCGCCTGACCACGCGTTTCACCGCGATCGACGCCGCGTGGGCGCCGACGACGCCCGCCGACGCGATCAGCCAGTCCTTGCGCCGCTTCTTGTCGACCGCGGCGCCGATCAGGCCGATGCTGAACCAGCCGATGGCGTGCTCACCGAAGTGCGACATGCCGCGCGCGGCTTTCACCGAAACGTCACTCTTCAGAAAGCCCTGCGCCTTCGAGAGGACGGCGACCTCGCCCTTCGGGGCGCCCTTCTCAAGCATCGAGGGACCCGTCGAGCGGTGCGCCGTCGGTCAGGTGCGGGGCGATCTTGTTGTCGAACGCCGAGAGCGCCGACCCGATGGCCATGTGCATGTCGAGGTACTTGTACGTGCCCAGCCGGCCGCCGAACAGGACGTTCTTCTCGCGCGCCTCGGTCTTCGCCAGCTCGCGGTAGGCCTCGAGCTTCTCGCGGTTGTCCGGGGTGTTGATCGGGTAGTACGGCTCGTCCTCTTCCTTCGCGAAGCGCGAGAACTCGCGGAAGATGACCGTCTTGTCCTTGGGGTAGTCCCGCTCCGGGTGGAAGTGCCGGAACTCGATGATCCGGGTGTAGGGCACTTCCTGGTCGTTGTAGTTGACGACCGGGGCGCCCTGGAAGTCACCGGTCTCGGCGACCTCGGACTCGAAGTCGACGGTGCGCCAGGTGAACCGGCCCGCCGAGTAGCCGAAGTAGCGGTCCAGCGGCCCGGTGTAGACGGTCGGGGTGCCCGCCGGGATGTGCTCGCGGACGTCGAAGTAGTCGACGTTCAGCCGGATGTCGATGTTCTCGTGCTCGGCCATCTTCTCGAGCCACGCGGTGTACCCGTTGACGGGCAGGCCCTCGTAGGTGTCGTTGAAGTACCGGTTGTCGTAGGTGTAGCGGACCGGCAGGCGCGTGATGATGTTCGCGCCGAGGTTCTTGGGGTCGTTCTCCCACTGCTTCGCGGTGTACCCGCGGATGAACGCCTCGTAGAGGGGCCGGCCGACCAGCGAGATGGCCTTCTCCTCGAGGTTCTCCGCCGTGTCGGTCTCGAACTCGGACGACTGCTTGGCGATGAGCTCGCGGGCCTCGTCCGGGGTGTGCGCCTTGCCGAAGAACTGGTTGATCAGCGCCAGGTTCATCGGGAACGAGTAGACCTGGTCCTTGACCCGGGCGAAGACGCGGTGCTGGTAGCCGGTGAACTCGGTGAACCGGTTCACGTACTCCCACACGCGCTTGTTCGACGTGTGGAACAGGTGCGCACCGTATTTGTGCACCTCGATGCCGGTCTCGGGCTCGGCCTCCGAGTAGGCGTTGCCGCCGATGTGGCTGCGCCGCTCGAGGATGAGGACCTTCTTGCCCAGCTCGGCCGCGGCCCGTTCGGCGACGGTCAGGCCGAAGAATCCGGACCCGACGACGACGAGGTCGTAACCTGCGAAATCGGCTTCAGTAATCTTGGCGGGGTTCGTGTGCGCGCTCACGGGCGTCGAGGGTACGCAGGTCGGTATCCCGGCCCGCACCCGACTATCACATTTCGGCCTACGACACACCTGGAAAGCAGTGCCTGCACCCGAGGACTTCTGGAGCTACTTCGCCGCCGTGGCCACCTACGTGGCCGTGCTGGCGGTCCCCGGCGGCGTCGTCGGGTGGGCCGCCGGCCTGCGCGGCTGGGCCCTCGCGGGCCTCGCGCCGCTGCTCAGCTACGCCATCACCGGCCTGGCCGGACCCTGGCTGGCGATCGCCCACGTGCCGTACGGCCCGCTCAGCGTCGCCGCGTGCACGCTGCTGCTCGCGGCCGTGCTGCACGGCCTGCGCCGGCTGGCCGTGACCCGGGGGTGGATGACACCGGGCGCCGAGGAGCCGCACCAGGCGTGGACCCGCCGGGCGCACCTCGCCGTCGCCGGCTGCGTCGGGATCGCGACGGCGGTGTCGATCGCCGTGGTGGTGTCCGGCCGCGGCGGCACGACCGCCGTCTTCCAGCGCTGGGACACCGTCTTCCACGCCAACGGCATCCGCTACATCGCCGACACCGGCGACGGCTCGCTGACCGGCATGGGCACCCTCAACTGGTACCCCGGCGGCTCGTTCTACCCGAACGCCTACCACCTGGTCGGCGCGCTGGTCTACCAGCTGTCCGGGACGTCGATCCCGGTCACGCTGAACGCCGTCACGATGCCGATCGCCGGGCTGTTCGCGCTGGCCATGGTCACCCTGGTGCGCCAGCTCGGCGGCCGCGCGGTGTTCGCGGGCTGCGCCGCGCTGGTCGCCGGCGGCGCCACCACCGGCGCGTACGAGTCGGTGTCGAGCGGCCTGCTGCCGTTCGCGCTGGGCATCGTCCTGACGCCGCTGGCCGCGGTCGCGCTGCAGCGGTTCGTGGTCCGGCCGGGCGTCGACACCGGCGCGGTGCTGGCCCTGAGCGCGGCGGGCCTGCTCGCCGCGCACTCGAGCGCGTTGTTCGGCGCGATCCTGTTCGCGTTGCCGCTGGTGGTGCAGCGCTGGTACCGGGCGGTGCGCGGCCGCCGCGTCGACGGCGTCCCCGACGGCAAGGCCGCCTGGCGCGTCGCGGGCGGCGACGTCCTGAAGATGATCCCGGTGATGGCCGGGGCCGGCCTGCTGGCCGCGCCGCACATCCTGGGCGCCATCACCTTTACGTCCGGGTCGTACCCGTACCACCCGTGGGGCTCGCACATGGCGGTGTGGAAGGCCCTGGCCATGCTGGCGACGTTCAAGCAGGTGCTGCCGGTGCCGCAGATCTGGCTCACGGTGTTCCTGGCGTTCGGCGCGCTCACGCTGGTGGCGCTGCGGCGGCTGCGCTGGGTGATGCTCTCGGCGCTGGGCCTGTCGGCGCTGTTCGTCGTCGTCGCGTGCTTCGGCGGCGAAGACTGGGTGATCTCGCTCTCGCGCCCCTGGTGGAACGACCGGTTCCGGTTGATGGCGCTGGCGGCGATCCCGATGTGCCTGATCGCGGCGCACGGCATGAGCGAGGCCCAGCGGTGGCTGGCGAAGCTCGCCGGCGGACGCGCCTGGGTGCGCGCGCGGCCGTGGCTGACCGGCCGCGTCGGGCTGGCGACGGCGGTGCTGATCGTGGTCGCGATGGGCGTGCTGACCGGCGGGTTCTACCGCGCGGCCAACGCCAAGACGGTGTCGCTGCTCTACTACAACGGCCTGCCCGGCGAGGTGGTCCCGCCGGTCAGCCAGGACGAGATCGACGCGATGGACCGGCTGGGCACGCTGGGCATCCCCGGCGACCAGAAGGTGCTCAACGACCGCCTCGACGGCACGGCGTGGATGTACGCGCTGACCGGCGTGCACCCGGTGGCCGCGCACTACGACGCCGGCGCGGTGAACCCCGACGCCGTCTACCTGGCGGCGCACTTCCGCGACTACGACACCGACCCCCGGGTCCGCGCGGTGGCGCGGCAGCTGAACGTGCACTACGTGCTGGTCGGCAGCGGCACGATCCGCCGGGACACGCCCATCTCGCCGGGCCTGCAGAAGCTGGACGGGCTGGACTTCGTGAGCGTCGTCTACCGGAACCCGGGCGCGGTCATCTACCGGATCACCAAGTAGGACAAAGCCCTCGTGGCCGCGGCGCCCCGTGCCGCGGCCACGAGGGCTCCCCGTCCCCCAACCACCCCCGGGGTGATCCTTGACGTCTGCTCTGAAGGACGCCTGAGGGACGGCAATCGGTTTCCCGGCTACCCGGATGTCACCCGTTCGGCCCAGCGTGCAGCTCCGGCAGGACGTCGCTCGCCACCTGCTCCAGCACGGCTTCGTGGCCCTCGTACGGCGACGACGACCGCGGCCAGTGCGAGATGACGTCGGTGAAGCCCAGCTCCCCCGCGCGGCCGGCCGCGTCGCGGAACGCCTCCACACTGCTCAGGGAGAACACCGGGCACGAGTCCAGGCTGAGGTGGCGCTGGATGCCCGCCCGCTCGCGGCCGACGGCGTCGAGACGCTCGTCGAAGACCCCGGTCAGTTCCTTGATCCCGCGCCACCAGGCGTCGACGGTCTCGCCGCCCTTGCCGGTGGTCACCCAGCCCGCGCCGAACCGGGCCGCGAGCGTCATCGTGCGCGGGCCGTTGGCCGCGACCACGAACGGCAGCCGCGGCCGCTGGACGGTGCCCGGCAGGTTCCGGGCGCCGCGGGCCTTGTAGTACTCGCCGTCGAAGTCGAACTTGTCGGTCATCAGCAGCCCGTCGAGCGACTCGACGAACTCCGTGAAGCGGTCGACGCGCTGCTTGGTCGTCAGCTCCGGCGCGGCGAGCACCTCGCCGTCGTAGTGCCGGTGGTCGACACCCGCGCCGACGCCGAGGACGAACCGGCCGTCGGAGACGTCGTCGAGGGTGGTCAGCTCGCGCGTGAACGGCACGGGGTGCCGCGCGACCGGCGACGCCACGAAGGTGCCGAGCCGGATCCGGGAGGTCACCATCGCCGCCGCGGTCAGGGTCGGGATCGCGGAGAACCACGGGCCGTCGACCAGGTTGCGCCAGCCCAGGTGGTCGTACGTCCACGCGTGGTCGAAGCCGTACTCCTCGGCGGCTCGCCACTTCGGCTCGGCGGCCCACCAACGATCTTCCGGGAGAATCACGATGCCTACTCGCACAGTGCGGAACGTAACAGTGAAGCGAAGCTTCTCCGTTGAGGGTGGCGGCGGGGAGGAAGGTCGGAACGTATCGGGAACCACCGACATTCGCGCAGACGGGCGGAACCTCACCCGGACGTGTCAGGGACAATGACGGGGTGGAGAGACCCCTTCTGATCGCGTCCGACGTCGACGGCACCCTGCTCGGCCCGTCCGAAGCCCTCAGCGAGCGCACGATCGCGACCGTGCGCCGGGTGATCGAGGCCGGTGTGCCGTTCGTACTGGCCAGCGGCCGGCCGCCGCGCTGGATCGCGCCGATCGCGCGGCCGCTCGAGCTGACCGGGTACGCGGTGTGTGCGAACGGCGCTGTGCTCTACGACTGCGGCACCGAGGAGATCGTCGAGGTCCACGGCCTGCTCGAACCCCCGCTGCTGCACGACATCGCGAGCGCGCTGGACAAGGCGCTGCCCGGCTGCCGGCTGGCCTCGGAGCGCGTCGCCATCGGCGCGGTGGACCACGACATGCGCAACTTCGTGATCGAGCCGGACTACCACAACCCGTGGGGCGACAACGAAGGCCGCACCGGGCCGCGCGCCGAGGTGCTCGGGCACCCGGCGATCAAGCTGCTGGTCAGCCACCGCGGCATGACGTCCGAGGAGATGGCCGAAGCCGTGGACTCGCTGTTCGGCCGCGAGGTCGACGCCACCTACTCGTCGTCCGGCGGGCTGGTCGAGATCGCCGCGCACGGCATCACCAAGGCGACCGGCCTCGCCGACGTCGCCGCGCGCTTCGAGGTCCCGGCCGACCGGGTGATCGCCTTCGGCGACATGCCCAACGACCTCGAGATGCTCAGCTGGGCCGGCCACGGCGTGGCGATGGAGAACGGCCACCCGGCGGTGCTCGGCGTGGCCGACGAGGTCACCGGCCCGGCCGGCGACGACGGCGTCGCGCAGGTCCTCGAGCGCTGGTTCTGAGGCGTCAGGAGCGGTTGTCGAGCTCGGCCGCTTCCTCCGGCGTGGGCGCGGTCCCGCCCAGGTGGGCGGGCAGCCACCAGCGTTCCTCGTCGGACGCCGGCCGGTCCGGGTAGTCGGCCTGGGCGCGGTCGACGAGCGCGCTCATCCGGTCGCGCAGCTCCTTCGTCACGACGTCCCAGTCGTCGCCCTTCGCCGGGTGCATCGGCTCGCCGATGAGGATCGAGACCGGCACGTGCCGCCGCGTCAGGTCCTTCGGCCGGCCCTTCGTCCACAGCCGCTGGGTGCCCCACAGCGCCATCGGCACGACCGGGACGCCCGCCGCGGCGGCCATCCGGACGGCGCCCGACTTGATCTCCTTGACGGTGAACGACCGGCTGATGGTCGCCTCCGGGAAGACGCCGACGACCTCGCCGTCCTTCAGCTTCTGGAGGGCCTCGCGGTAGGAGGCGATGCCGGCGGCGCGGTCGACGGGGATGTGGTGCATCCCGCGCATCAGCGGCCCGGCGATCTTGTTGTCGAAGATCTCCTGCTTCGCCATGAACCGCGTCAGCCGCTTGGCCGGGCGCGCGCCGAGGCCGCAGAAGATGAAGTCCAGGTAGCTCACGTGGTTGCACGCGATGACCGCGCCGCCGGTGCGCGGGATGTGCTCCGCGCCCTCGACCCGGATGCGGTTGTCCAGTACCCGGAACATCGCCCGGGCCGCCGCGATCACGGGCGGGTACACGAAGTCAGCCATCCCGTCAGGTTACGGGACCGTAGGTTGGGGCCGTGGGTTCAGCGGGGAAGAACACAAACCGGGCGAACCTCACGCCGCCCGCACGCCGGCCCGCCGGCCGGGCACGGCGAGCACCAGGGCCAGCAGCAGCGTGAACAGCGCGACGGACTGGTGCTTGACGCCTTCGATGCCGTCGCCGAGCGCCGCCATGCCGAACTGCGTCACCGAGACGACCAGCAGGAACGCCAGCACGACGCCCAGCGCGGCCCGGCGCTGGTGCCACGCCCGGGCCGCCACCAGCAGCCACAGCGGCACCAGCGCGAACAGCCCGAGCGGCGCGATCAGCCCGGTCAGCCACGACACGACGGGCACCCGGTACTCCTGCGCGTGCGGCGCGAAGCCCGCCGACTCGTCGAAGCTGCCGAGGTAGTCCGGCCGCGCGGTGAGCTGGTCGGTCGCGGCGCGGTTCAGCACCCCGAGCGTCCGGCCGGGGTGGCCCGCGAAGTAGGCGATGACGTTCGCGCGGTCCATCCGGTCGCGGTAGGCCGGGTAGAGCGGGTCGATCCGCGCCGGGTGCGGGTGCCACCAGCCGTTGCCCGCGTACTGCGCGAACGACGGCGGCAGCCCGAGGTCCGCCAGGTCGGCCTGGGTGTCGTGCCGGCCGTCGACGATGTTCAGGAAGATCGTGTTGAACATGTTGATCTCGCGCGAGTCGTCGCCGGGCAGCTCGGCGAGCGTGCCCTCGGGGGTGACGGCGGGCTCGACGCTCAGCTGCGCGGCGAGCGTCACGGCCCCGAGCGCGCCGATGACCAGCACCGCCGCCGCCCACCGCCGGGCCCCGCGCAGCGTGCCCGGCCGGACCAGCAGGATCGCGACCACCAGGATCGGCAGGATGGTCAGCGTCTGGACCTTGGCGTTGACCGCCAGGACGCCACCGGCGAGCGTCACGGCCATGCCCGCGTAGCTCCACCGGCCCTCCCGGGCGGTCAGCAGCAGGCCGCCGGCGATCAGCAGCAGCCCGAGGAAGGCCGCGCCTTCACCGAGGACCGCCGCGAAGTACCCGAAGAACGCCGAATCGGCGACGACCAGCAGCAGCCCGGCCGCCACGGCGAGCCGCGCCCGGCGGCCGCAGGGCAGGCCGAGCACGATCGCGGCGACGGCCGCGGCGGCGATCAGGCTGCTCAGCAGGCCGAGGACGACCAGGCTCAGCGTCGCGGGGAAGCCGAAGAGGCCGTCGAGCCGGACGGCCAGGTCGGCCAGCCAGCTCTGCGTCAGCAGGTAGGTGGGCCGGCACGGCGCCGCGCCGGGCGGGGCGCTGTAGGCGAGGTGGATGAACGGCTCGGGCCCGCCGTGCCAGGTGATGCCGGCGCCGCAAAGCACGCGCAGGCCGTCGCCGTTGTTGGACATCGCGATCGGGCGCGGCACCAGGAACCGCACCACGAACAGGGCGAACGACGCCGCGAAGACCCCGATCCCGAGCGCGGCCCCGGTGGTCAGCCGCTGCTTCGGGACGTCGAGTTTCACGAAGGACAGGGTACGTAGCGGAAGTCCGGATCCTTGTCGAGGTCGTCGACCACGGACTTCGCCTGCTCCACCCGCGGGTAGACGGAGACCCAGTACGGCGTGCCGACCCGGCGGAACGTCGCGACCTCGTACTGGCCCGCGTAGACCGGGTCGATGGTGCAGTGCTGGCTGTCGGCGTAACCGCCGTCGGCGGGCACGGCGACGGTCGGGCGGCGACGGTTGACGACGTAGTCGTAGTCCGTGGCGTACCCGCCGTCGTGCGTTCCGTCACGCGCGATGTGGTCGTCGGTGCGGCCGAGGACGTCGACGATGAGCAGCTGCCCGCCGCGGGCCGAGAGCGCGCCGGGCGCGGCGGCGCTGACCACCGACCCCGGCGGCAGGTACGTGCCCAGCCAGCCGCCGATCTCGGTGAGCTCGGTGCCGTAGGTGTGCCAGTCGCGCACCCGGCCGAGCATCTCGGGGCTGAACACCGAGACGAGCACGGCGATCCCGGCCAGGCCGCAGGCGGTCACCGGGACCAATCGCGTGCCGGCGGGCCAGGCGCGCGGCCGCGGTGACGGCTTCCCGTCGACGTCCGCCGTCAGCACGCCGTACGCCGCGACGGACCCGACCGAGAGCAGGGGCGGCACCGCGGCCAGCAGCCGCCACGACGGCCCCGCGTCACCGCCCGACAGGACGGCCGCGGCGGCGAGGCCCGCCGTCATGGCGAACATCAGCCAGATCAGCGCGCGGGACTCCAGGGCAGCGCCGGCCGCGCGACGCAGCAGCAGCGCGACCGCGGCGACCAGCGCGAGTAGCAGGAAACCCTGGTGCACCAAGGCGAACCCGGACAGGTACGGCCAGCCGCCCGCCACCTGCGCGCCGAACGGGCCGCCGAGTCTCGCGGCCAGCGGCGCCGGGACGTAGTGCTGGTAGAACGTCAGCCGCCAGGCCAGCCGGGGGATCAGGAACACCAGCGCGCCCAGCGTGTAGCCCGCGGGCGCCCACCAGCTGTGCTGCTTCTTCACGGCGGCACCGGCCAGCCAGAGACCGCCGAGGACGCCGACCACCAGGCCGGTCGGGCTGGTCATCACCGCGAACGCGACGAGCACCCCGGCCACGACCGGACGGCGCGCGGCGAGCGAGTAGCAGACGGCGAGGACGAGGAGCACGAACAGCGGCACCTCGGAGCCGGACGGCCCGTAGACGGCCAGCCCGCCGGCGGCCGCCGTCAGCACCGCGGCGGCGACCCCGATCGCCGGCCGCGGCTCGGTGCCCTCCGGCGTCGCGGCCGCGACCACCCGGTTGACGAGGAAGTAGGAAAGCAACACACAACCGAGGGCCGAGAGCACCCCGAACACGACGGCGGTGGTTTGCACGTCGGCGCCGAATGCGGCGCGCGGAAGGGCGATCAGCACCAGCCAGAAGAAGTTCGTATAACCCTCGACGCGTTCACCGGGGTTGAAGACCGGGCCGTTGCCGTCGGCGATGTTCGTCGCGTACCGGAACGAAACGAGCGCGTCTTCCGTGACGGTCGCGAACAACAGCTGGTGCAGCAGCGAAAGACCCAGCGTGAGGGTGAGGACAACACCGCGCAGGCCGCGGTCGGTGCCCAGCCGACCCCAGGTCAGCACCACGATCGCGGCGAGCACCAGCCACGCCACCACGACCGCGTAGACCACCCGGCCCCCTCACCTCGTCGCCCTGCCGGCCCCGCCAGGTTATCGGGCATCGGGAGGCGAACCCCGGGCCAATATAACCCGATCGGGTGGCAATTCCGACGATTCCCGCGACGCCTTCGAAATCACGCGCAAAAGCCCTGATCAGGGCCGTCCCCCGGGCTGCCCGGCCGGCCGTTGTCGGCTTAGTCTCCAGCGTGCTCTCCGTCTGCGCCGCCATTGCCGTCCTCGCCGTCCCGGGCCTCCTGACCGGGTACGCGGCGGGCGTGCGCGGCTGGGCCCTGGCCGGGCTGACGCCGTTGCTGAGCTACGCCGTCGGCGGGCTGACCGGACCGTGGACCGCGGCGGTCGGCCTGTCGTTCACCCCGCTGACCTACGCCGTGTCGACCGTCGTGTTCGTCGCGATCGCCTTCGGGGTCCGGAAACTGACCGTGCGCCGCAGCTCGCCGGAGCCCGGACCGGGGCTGTGGGCGCGGCGCGGGCACCTCGCGGTGGGCGCGTGCCTGCTGTTCGCGGCGGTGATCGGCGGTTACGCGACCCTGCTCGGCCTGGGGCACCTCGGCGCGCTGCCGCAGGGGTTCGACGCGGTGTACCACGGCAACGCCGTCCGCTACATCGCCGACACCGGCGACGGCGGCCTGTTCGGCACCGGCCACGTGAACTGGTACGGCGACGCGGCGCCGGTGTTCTACCCCAACGCCTACCACCTGCTGGCGGCCGTGACGTACCGGCTGAGCGGCGCGTCGATCCCGGAGGTGCTGGACGCGAACACCGTGCTGCTGCCGGGTTTGCTGGCCCTGTCGCTGGTGACGCTGGTGCGCGAGTTCCGCGGCCGCGCGGTGCTGGCCGGCGCGGTCGCGCTGACGGCGGTGGCGCCGGTGATGGGCGTCTACGAGTCGATGGACCGCGGGCCGCTGCTGCCGTTCGCGCTGGGGCTGACGCTGACGCCGTTGAGCGCGGTCGCGCTGCGCCGGTACCTGGAGCGGGTCGCGCCGGACACCGGGCTGGTGCTGCTGCTGGCCGCGGTCGGGCTGCTGTGCGTCCACTCGTCGACGTTGTTCGGCGGGATCCTGTTCGCCGGCCCGCTGCTGGTCCAGCGCTGGCTCGGCGGGTGGCGCCGGATCGGCCGAGACCTGCTGGCCCTGCTGCCGATCGCGGTGGTGGCGCTGCTGGTGGCGTGGCTGCAGCTGTTCGGGGCGCTGGGCCTGGCCAACAGCGCGGTGCCGTACTACGGCTGGCCGAGCGAGTGGCGCGCGTCGACGGCGCTGGGGGCGCTGCTCGGGTTCCAGCACCAGGAGCCGCACCCGCAGATCTGGCTGTCGGTGGCGTTGTTCCTGGGCATCGTGTTCTTCGCCCGCGCGGGGGCGCTGCGCTGGATCGGCCTGACGGCGGCGGTGACGGGCCTGGCGTACATGGCGGTGGCGTCGTCGAACGCCCCGCTGGTGATGGCGCTGTCGAGGCCGTGGTGGGACGACCCGTACCGGTTCTTCGCGATGGCGGCGGTCCCCCTGTGCGTCCTGGCGGCGCACGGCTTGGCGGAGACGCAGGCGTGGCTGTCTTCGCGGTTCTCTCGGATACCGGCGGTCGCCGTGGCGGTGGTGGTCCTGCTGGGGTTCGTCCTGCTGTCGAACGGCCTGTACTTCCGGTCCAACGGCGCCCGGGTGGCCGCGGGCTACCAGGCCGCGGACCCGGCGAAGCTGCGGGTGACGCCGGGCGAGGCCGCGGCGATGGCGGAGCTCGGGAAGCTGGCCGAGCCGGGTGAGTGGGCGATGAACGACCGCTTCGACGGGACGGCGTGGACGTACGCGCTCTCGGGCGTCCGCACGGTGGCGGCGCACTACGACGAGACGCTCCCGCCGTCGGACGCCCTGCTGCTGGCGGACCGGTTCCGCGACTACGAGATGGACGCGGCGGTGCGGGCGGCGGTGCGGCGGTTGAACGTGCGCTGGGTGATCTTGGGGAAGCCGTCCACGGAGCCGGGGAAGCCGTACCAGCCGGGGCTGATCGGGCTGGCCGGGGAGCCGTTCCTGCAGGAGGTCTGGCGTGACTCGGACGCGGTGATTTATCGACTCCGACCCTGAAGTTGTCCACAGGTGCACAAGTGCCTGTGGACAACTTGGGTACAGGCCTGTGGGCAGCTGCCCGATCGTGCGGAAATCGGGGTGGAATGCTGTGACAGCCCCGGAAAGCCCGCTTGCGTCACGGTGACGAAAGGCCCCGGTTGCGGCTCTGAAGAGAGCTCCCGCGGGCTAGTTGTCCACAGGCCAAGAGCGAAGCGGCAGGTCAGGCGGCTGCGGGGGTCTTGCCGCGCAGCGAGCGGGCCGCGAGGGCCGCGCCGCCCGCCGTCAGCAGGTCCGCGACCGTGAACATCACCCGGGAAGCCACCGCGAACGCCGTGGCCTGGCCGACCGTCAGGCCGCTCGCCGTGAGGACCGCGACCTGGGCCACTTCGCGGACGCCGACGCCGCTGGGCAGGATGAACGCGAACGTGCCCACCGTCATCGCCACGGCCATCGCGCCGACGCAGAGGATGAAGCCGCTGATGCCGGGGGTGCCCACGGAGTTCGCCAGGAGCCACAGGTGGACGCCCTGCAGGCACCACGCCGCCGTCGAGGCGCCGAACACCTTGCCGACGACCTTCCAGGTCAGCGGCTGCTGCAGCGGCGGCCGACGCAGCACACGCAGCACCAGCGACGTGCCCCACGTCAGGATCTTCGGGTGCAGCATCGCCAGGCCGACCGGGATCAGCACGAACAGCCACAGCGCGCGCGGGCTGTTGCTGAACACCGCCGGGGCCGCCAGCAGCGACACGACCAGCGCCGACACGATGCCGACGCCGAGCTGGATCAGTGAACCGGTGAAGATGCGCGCGCGGGCCAGGCCGGCCTTGCGGCCCAGCTCCATCTGCAGCAGGTACGCCCAGACCGAGCCGGGCACGTACTTGCCGAGCGAGCCGACCAGGCAGATCTGGGCGCCGCGGGCGTAGCCGATCGGCTTGCCCAGGTCGTCGACCATCACCTGCCAGCCCCAGGTGGACACCATGATCGCCGCGACCAGGGCCACCAGGCTCAGCAGCGACGACTGCCAGGCCACGTCGTGCAGGGTGCGCCAGAACTCACCCCAGTTCGCCGCGAGCTGCTTGGCCGCGAAGCCGATGACCAGCAGGATCGCGACCCACCTGACGACGTCGAGGATCTTCGCCTTGGTGGACTTCGGCTGCTTCTTGGCAGCCGGCGTCTCCCACTCCGGCGACTCCAATGTCGTCATCGACGCATCTCCTCAGGCCTGCACGGTGACCAGGCGGCTGAACTCGGCCAGCAGATCGTAACCGTCCCAGACCGCCGAGAACGTCAGGGCGGAGCCGAACGGCACGATCCGGTCGACTCCGCGACCGGCGAGTTCGTGGGCGAACGCCGTCAGCTCTTCCGTGGTAAAGCCGAACTGGCCGACCGTCTGGTCCTTGCGGAGGACGGTCGGGACCAAATCGGACAGGGACGCGACCCGCGCGTTGGCGAACGTGCCGGCGCCGAGCCACTCGCGCGGCATGGTCGCCGGGTCGGCCAGCTCCAGCGTGGCCAGCCCGTTGCCCGCGAAGGAGATGTCCTTGACCAGGCCGTCGACCGCCGCGCCGTACGCCGAGACGCGCTTCTGGACCGCCATCGCCGGCTCGGTGACGTGCTGCTTCGTCACGAGCACCTGCGCCAGCAGCGTGCGGAACTCCTGCCCCGCGACGCGCGCGCCGTCTTCGTCGCCGACCCAGAACACCGCGCGCGGGGACGAGCAGGCGGCCTGGTCGAACCAGTACGAGTCGTTGTAGAAGCCCTCGGCGGCCGCGCGGCGCTCCGCTTCGGACGCCCGCTGCCAGCCCGCCACCGACGCGACGGCGAACGACGAACGGTCCGGGAACGTCAGGTCACGCGCGTGCGGCGCGAGCGGGTACTTGCGCAGCGCCGCGACCGAACCGTCGCCACCCCAGATGACGCGTAGGTCGGCGGCCAGCGACAGGGCGCCGCTCACCTCGTCGCTGCGGTCGTAGGTGACCATCCGCTGGGTGGCGGTGATCGCCGCCGCGGTGGCCGGGTCCACTTCGGACAGTGCGGCGTTCAGCGCCTCCAGCACCGCTTCGGCGGCCCCGGCCGAGCGCGACGACACCCGCACGACGTTGTGGTTGCCCGCCAGTGCGGACAGCGCCCACGAGTAGACGAAGATCGTGTCGACGTTGGCCGGCGGCACGTGGAACACGAGCCCGCGCGGGAACCGCAGCGCGCCACCCTTGGTGTCCAAAGTGGACAACGCCTTGGCGATCTCGCCCTTGCGCAGGAAGAACCCGAGCGACGCCAGCTCCGGGAACCGGCGCGCGGTGGCCGGGGCCAGCAGCTTGCGGGCGAACTTCGTGACGAACTCGACGACCCGCGGGTCACCGACGCGCAACCGGCCACCGGGCGGCTCGGCACGCAGCTCGCCGACCAGGTCGGTCACGGAAACCGCGTCAGCCAACGGAAAACGCTGGGCAAGGGTGCTCACGCCGCCGCTCCCGAGAACGTGTCCGAGCAACCGCGGGCCTCGGCCTTCGGCAGCCGCCCGAGGACGGAGAAGTGCTTGCCCGGCCAGTCGCCGTCGTCGATCCCGTTGCAGACGCCGAGGTCTTCGGTGAGCAGCACGTGCCCGGGGTAGGACCGCGGCAGCGTCGAGACGACCTCGATCACGCCCGGCTCCCCCACCGGCTGCTCTTCCCAGGTCTCCGGGTTGCGGATCACGACGTCGGCGAAGTCCGGGCAGTACAGCGAGTTGCCGGACGGGCCTTCGAGGAACACGGTGCCGATCTGCTCGATCATCCCGTAGTAGTTGTGGATCCGGGTGAGCCCGGTGTCCTCCTTGAACCGGCGCCGGAACTCGGTGTTGTCCACCGCGCGGTCGATCAGCTTCTTCCAGCCACCGGAGTGGACGAGGATGCCGTTGGACAGGTCGAGCTGGTGCTCCCGGGCGACCTCGTAGAGGTACTGCCAGACCATGAACGTGAAGCCGAAGATCAGGAACGGCTTGCCGCCGTACTCGGCCAGGAACTTCTTGACGGCCTCGACGTCCGGCCGGTCGTTCTCGTCGAGCACGTACGTGTGCTTGCGGCCGAAGTTCGCCATGCCCAGCACCCCCGCGCCGCGCGCGGAGAACGAGCGGCGGTTCTTGATGATGCCGATGGTGTCGACCATCAGCATCGGCAGCCGCTCGCCGCCGAGGACCTCCTGCAGGGTCGCGCCGAGCTGCTTGGTCTGCGCGCCCGCGGCTTCCTTGTCGAGGTAGATCCGCGACGCGCCGGCACCGGTGGTGCCGGACGAGGTGAGGGTCTTGAACACCTCACTGTCCGGAACGGACTTCAGGTCGTGCGTCTTGAACATCCGCACCGGCAGCCAGGGCAGGTCGGCGATCGTGTCGAAAGACGCGTCCGGCGCGATTCCGAGCGACGACAGGATCCGTTTGTAGCCCTCGGAACTCGCCCGGTGGTGTGCGGTCAGGGCGGCGAGCTCGGGCAACAGCAACGCCTCCCGGTCAGCCTGCGACCGAGTGAACACGCTCATGCGCCGACCTCGCTGACGCTCAGCTCGGCCTGAGCGGCGAACGCTGTGTTGAATGATTCACTCGCAGGCTCGCTCATACCTTCGCCTCCAACGACCGGTAGTCGATCTTGCCGCTGGCCAGCAGCGGCACGGTGTCGATCGGGCGCACGTCGAACCCGCTCGTGTGCAGGTGCAGCCGCTCGGACAGCGCCTTCGACGCGTCCTTGCAGATGTCCTTGCCGACGCCCTCGGCGAACAGCACGACCTTGTCGCCGGCGGGCACCGCCGCCACGACGTCGATCCCGACCGCCGCGGTGCGGACGGCCTGCTCGAGATCGTCGAGGCTGACGCGGTTGCCGAAGACCTTGCCGATGCGTTTGAGCCGGCCGGTGATGAACAGGAACCCGTCTTGGTCGAGGTACCCGAGGTCACCGGTGGCGAGCACGCCGCCGCATTCGTCACCCTTGGCCAGGCCGGACTCGTCGTCCGCGTAACCCAGCATCACATTGGGCCCACGGTAGACGACCTCACCGACAATTTTCGGGTGCGTGGTCTCCGACCCGTCGTCGCGGCGGACGGCGAACCGGCCGCCCGGCAGCGCCGGCCCGGCGGAACCGAGCTTTTCGGCCAGCCGCTCGGCGGGCACCGTCGTCATCCGCGGGGCCGCCTCGGTCTGGCCGTACATCACGTACATCCGGCCGCCGACGGCGATCATCTTGTCGTTGAACTCGGTGATCAGGTCGTCGCGCAGCTTCCCGCCGGCCTGCGTCAGGGTGCGCAGCGTCGGGTACTTCGCGGGGTCGAACTTGAGCCGCCGCAGCATCTCGTAGTGGTACGGGACGCCCGAGAGGGACGTCACGCCGTGGGCGTTCACCGCGTCCCAGAAGCCGCGGCCGAGCACGCCGGACGGCTCGATCACGACGGTCGCGTCGCGCACCAGGTGCGAGTTCAGCACCGACAGGCCGTAGCTGTAGTGCAGCGGCAGGCAGGTGGGCGCGACCTCGTCGGCGTCGATGCGGAGCACCTGCGCGATGGCGTCGGCGTTCGACAGGATCGCCTGGCGCGAGAGCCGGACGAGCTTCGGGTTGCCGGTGGACCCGCTGGTCGGGAGCAGCACGGCGAGGTCGGGGTGCGGCGCGACGCCGTCGGCCGACGAGCGGATCCAGTCGTCGCCCCGGATCATGTACCCGGCAGGCGCGTCACCCGAAGCGGACAGCACGGCGGCCGGGCGGAAGCGTTCGACGAGCCCGGCGAGCACGTCCACGTCCAGCGCCGGGTCGATCAGCGCGATCGCCCGGCCGGACTCGAACGCGCCCAGGTAGGTCAGCACGCTCGGCAGGTCGACGGACATCCGCGCGAACACGACGCCGACCGGCAGCTCCGCCAGGGCTTCCATCCGGCGGCCGACCTCGGCCGACAGTTCCGCGCCCGCCAGCGTGCGGCCCCCGGCCACGTCCACCAGCCGAGCTCCCGCACCCAACAGCGTCACAGCACCAAGCCTCCGTCGACGCCCAGCACCTGGCCGGTGATGAAGGACGCATCATCGCTCACCAGGAACCGGATCGCGTTCGCCACGTCTTCCGCCCGGCCGAGCCGCCCGAGCGGCGTCTTGCCGGCGTTCTCGGCCTTCGCGTCCTCGCTCAGGCCCGCGGTCAGGTCGGTCTCGATCACGCCGGGCGCGACCGCGTTGACCCGGATGCCGGACCGGCCGAGCTCCTTCGCCGCCGACCGCGCGATGTTCGCCACCGCCGCTTTCGACGCCGCGTACACCGTCTGGCCGGCGCTTCCGTGCTCGCCGACGATCGAGGCGAGCACCACGATCGAGCCGGTCTTCTTGCGCATCATCGCCCGCGCGGCCGCCTGCACGGTGTGCAGCGTGCCGGCGACGTTCGTGCTCAGCGTCGTGTCGACGAGCTCTTCGCGGATCATCCCGAGGAGCGCGTCCTCCATGATCCCGGCGTTGGCCACGACGATGTCGAGCCGGCCGTACTCCTTCGCGACGCCCCTGACCAGCGAAGACACCGCCTTCGCGTCGGTGACGTCGAGCGCGAGCCCGGCCGCGGCGCCCGCAGCCGAAGCGGCTTCCTTCGCGCGGGTCTCGTCGCGGCCGGTGAGCACCACCGTCGCGCCCGCCCCGGCGAGCGCGCGGACGGTGGCCAGGCCGATCCCCCGCGTCCCGCCCGTGACGAGCGCGACGCGACCGGACAGGGAGTCGTCAGTCATTCTTCGACTGGAGCTCGGTGACCATGTCCACGGCGACCTTGAAGCTCGACATGTCGATGACCTGGTCGGTGTCGAACTCGACGTCGAACTCGTCCTCGATGGCCGCGACCAGCGCCATGTGGCCGACGGAGTCCCACGCCTCGATCTCGCGGTACTTCAGGTTCTCGACGTCCACGTCGCCGTCCAGGTCCAGCGCCTCGACGAAGACCTCACGCAGCTTGGGGGCCACTTCAGACATGCTCACGACTCCTAGTGCTCTTCGCGCGGGCGGGCGTCCCACGCCTTTACCAAGGTAGAGAGGTCGCCGGGCAGGGTGGCGTCCGGGAGACCTTCCTTACCCTTCAGCCACGGCCCGAGCGCCTCGATGGTCGCCTCGTCGAGGCCGCGGCGGGACAGGCCCACCACGTTGACGCCGGTGACCCGGGCCGGGTTGCCGACCGCGATGGTGAACGCGCCGATCTCGCGGCGGACCGCGGAGCCCATCCCGACCATCGCGCCGGGGCCGATCACGACCTTCTGGTGCAGCACCGCGCCCATGCCCAGGTTCGCGCCGTCCCAGATGTGGCAGTGGCCGCCGGTGACGACGTTGGACGCGATGGTCACGGCGTCGCCGACCAGGCAGTCGTGCGCGATGTGCGAGCCGCGCAGGTAGTAGCCGTCGCTGCCCAGCGTCGTCGTGCGCCAGGTGCCCTGGTGGACGCTCGCGTACTCGCGGATCTTGTTGCGGCTGCCGATGACGACGCCGTGGCCGTCGTGATCCGGGTCACCGGTCGGCGCGGTGTCCCAGGCGGCCGGGTGGGGGCGGCCGCGGTCCTCGCCGGGCGTGCCGATCGTCACGTGCGGGCCGATCCAGTTGCCGTCCCCGATCCGCGCCGGCCCGGCGATCACCGTGAACGGGCCGATCACGTTGTCGTCCCCGAGTTCGACGCCTTCGCCGAGGACGACGGTCGGGTGGATGCGGTTGGCCACGGGTCGGGTGTCCGTTCGTCGGCGGCTGGGTACTGGGCGTGCTACCGCGCCCGGTAACGTGTGGCCCGCGTTCATGCAGGGCGGCCGGGCGCAGAACCGGCGGCTCACTGTACCGGACGCGTCGAAATCGCCTGCCGAGAGAGACTGCCCATGATCCCCATCACCGTGGTCGACGTCCGCGACGCGGAGGACCTCGTCGTCGAGGTCCTGCGTTCCGGCGCCATCGCACAGGGACCGATGGTCAAGCGCTTCGAAGACGCCTTCGCGGCGGTCTCCGGGACGAAGCACGCGATCGCGGTCAACAACGGGACGACGGCACTGGTCGCCGCGCTCCAGGTCCTCGACCTGAAGCCGGGCGACGAGGTCGTCACGTCGCCGTTCACCTTCGTCGCGACGCTCAACGCGATCCTCGAGGCGGGCGCGACCGTCCGCTTCGCCGACATCCGGCGCGACGACTTCGCGATCGACCCCGACGCCGTCGTCAAGGCCGTCACCGACCACACCAAGGTGCTCATGCCCGTGCACCTCTACGGCCAGACCGCGGACATGGGCAAGCTCGCCCCGCTCGCGGCCGAGCGCGGGCTGACGGTGATCGAGGACTCCGCGCAGGCCGTCGGCGCGTCGTTCGAGGGGAAGCAGGCCGGCTCGTTCGGCATCGGCTGCTTCTCGCTGTACGCGACGAAGAACATCACCACCGCCGAGGGCGGCGTCATCACGACGGACGACGACGCGCTGGCCGACAAGCTGCGCGTGCTGCGCAACCAGGGCATGCGGGCCCGGTACCAGTACGAGGTCGCCGGCCACAACTACCGGATGACCGACCTGCACGCCGCCGTCGGCATCCCGCAGCTGGCGAAGCTCGACCAGCTGACCGCCGCCCGCCAGGCGAACGCGAAGCGGCTCTCGGAGGGCCTCGCGGGCACGCCGGGCCTCGACGTCCCGCAGGTGCTGCCGGGCCGTGAGCACGTGTGGCACCAGTACACCGTGCTGGTCGGGCCGCACGCGTTCCTCTCGCGCGACGAGCTGGCCGCGGCGCTCACCGAGCGCGGCATCGGCAACGGCATCTACTACCCCAAGATCGTCTTCGACTACGACTGCTACCGCGATCACGACCTGATCCCGGGCGCGCGCGTCGAGGACTTCCCGGTCGCGAAGTCGGTCGCCGACCAGGCGCTGTCGCTGCCGGTGCACCCGCACCTGACCGAGTCCCAGCTGGACACCATCATCGAAACCGTTCGCGAGGTACTGGGCGCATGACGCATCGGATCGCTGTTGTCGGGACGGGGAACATGGGTTCCCTGCACTCGCGCGTGCTCGCCGCCAACGAACGCGTGGAGCTGGTCCGCGTGATCGATCCGCGCGAAGAGGCCGGCAAGGCCGTCGCCGAGCGGTACGAGACGAAGTGGACGCCGGAGATCGGCTCACTGTCCGATGTGGACGCCGTCGTGCTCGCCTCGGCCACCGAGGTGCACCACGACCTGGCGCAGGAGATCCTCGGCCAGGGCAAGCCGATGCTGGTCGAAAAGCCGGTGTGCAACAGCTACGAGAAGTCGCAGGAGATCGTGGCGCTGTCGAAGAAGCAGGGCGTCGCGCTGATGTGCGGGCTGCTCGAGCGCTACAACCCGGCGGTGATGACCGCGCGGGCGCTGGTGCAGGAGCCGATCCACCTGATGGCCCGCCGCCACGGCCCGTACGCGCCGCGCATCAAGACCGGCGTCGCGTGGGACCTGCTGGTGCACGACGTCGACCTGGCGATCCAGTTCTTCGGCGGCGCGACGCCGGCCCGCGTCACGTCCGGCGCGGGCTACTTCCACCCGCAGTCGGTCGAGGGCGCCGAGGACACCATCGAGACGGTGCTGTCGTTCCCGACGGGCCTGGCCACGGTGTCGGCGTCCCGCTTGGGGCAGAAGAAGGTCCGGTCGCTGGTGGTGTCCGAACTGGACCGCCTGATCGAGATCGACCTGCTGCGCCGCGACGTCACCATCTACCGCCACATCTCGCACGACTCGGTCACCCCGGACGGCCTCGGCTACCGCCAGCAGACGGTCATCGAGATCCCGGAGCTGATCACCGCGCGGGAACCGCTGGCCACCCAGCTGGACCGCTTCTGCGACCTGTTGGAGGGCAAGATCGACGCCGACACCGAGCGCGACCTGATCCTGCCCTCGCACCACGTCGTCGAGCAGGTCCTCACCCAGGCCGCCGCCTGACGCTCCCCGGGGCCGGCTCACTCACTTGGTGAGCCGGCTTCCCTTGCTGTCGTAGGCGATCAGCGGTGTCAGGGACGCGGAGTCCGGGACCGCGACCGGGTCGAACCAGAAGATGACCACGTTCGGGTCCTTGCTCCACTTCGCCACGTTCGCCTGGATCGTCTTGCCGTGCACCGTCGTGGTGATGCTCGCGGCCGCGCCGGCGAAGTAGCCGAAGACCGGGATGGTCTGGTCCTGCAGGACCTCGCCGCCGTCGGTGGCGTGGAAGCCGAACGAGCGGTCGGAGCCGCGGAACTCGTTGGTGGCCAGGACCGGCTCCAGGTTCCCGCCGTCGCGGAGACCGGCGACCAGTCCGAAGTGGATGTCCGGCAGGATCTGCGGCTCGTCGACCGCCTTGGCGAAGATCACGATCTCCCCGGCCGCGGTGCGGATGCCGGTGCCGACGACCTCGCCCAGTGGCTCGGCCGCAGGCGGCCCGGCGGTCGTCGGCGGCGGGACCGGAGACGTCGACGAGTGCGGGGCCGGCGGCTGCGCGACCGGCGCGGGCGCGGGCTGCCGCAGCTGGACGGCGAACACGACCACCAGCACGACGACGGCCGCGGCGGCGAGCCCGCCGGTGGTCGTCAGCACGCGGCGGCGACGCCGGAGACGCGTGCCGTCGGCCATGATCCGGCTCAGGTCCGGCTCGGCGAAGGGCTCGGACGGCGGCCGCCGGAGGGCGGCGCGGAAGTCGTCGAGGTCGTTCATCGCCCGCTCCCTCCGATCAGCGTGTCTTCGGTGCCCGCTTCGATCCGCAGCTTGGCCAGCGCCCGCGAATTCGTGCTCTTCACGGTACCCAGCGAAACGCCCAGTTCGCGCGCCACGTCGGCTTCGGGCAGGTCGAAGAAGTGCCGCAGCACGACGACGGCGCGCTCGCGGGCGGTCAGCGTCTTGAGCACCGACGTGAGCCATTCCCGCTGGGTGACGGCCTGGTCGACGTCGGCGCGGTCCGGCCGCTCGGGCATCTCCTCGGTGGCGTACTCGCGGATCGGGCGCCGCCAGCCGTCGATGACGTGGTTCATCAGGACGGTCCGGGCGTAGCCGTAGGCGTCCTTGTGGCGGACCCGCGACCACGCCGCGTACGTGCGGGTGAAGGCCGTCTGGGCGGCGTCTTCGGCCTGGTGCCGATCGCCCGTGAGCAGGAACGCGGCGTGCGTGAGGCGAGCCGAGGACGCGCGCACGAAGTCCGCGAACTCGTCGTCACCGCGCGCCATGCGTCACCCCTTTCGCCCCCAGCGACGGCCGGGCCCCGGAAAGGTTGCGCGGGCGCGTCTCAACCTTTCCGACCCTACGCCCGTAGTCACCGGCGGACGATCTTGCCGATCCGGGAGGAAACCCGTGAAGAACCGCCTCGTCATCGCCGGTACCGTGGTCGCCGCTTGCGGCGCACTGGTGGTTCCCGGCCTTCTGACCAGCGCGAACGCCGAGACGCCGCCGGCCGCTCCGGTGGCCGCCGCACCGGTCGCGCCGGCCGCACCGGTTTCGCCGCCGCCGACCCGGGACGCCGCGCCCGAGCACGAGGTGCTGGGCGACGTCATCGGCACGGGCCGCCGTGACAGCTCCGGCGAGCTGGTCTTCTACGGCGTCAAGCTGCAGGAGCCGCGGCTGCCGGACACGACGTTCGGCATCATAGGCGGCATCCGCGACGCCGCGGGCGGCCTGAAGGACGTGATCGTCGCCAACGAGTTCGCGGGCGGCGACAAGGCCCCGGGCTTCCACGCGGTGACCGGCGGCGCGAACCTGGACGGCCACGACGTGCCGAGCTTCGGCTACTACGCCGGCCCGGCCGCCAAGATCACCGCCGCCGGCGACGTCGTCGCGCACCAAGCGAAGTGGAGCGCCGACCCGAACGTGGTGGTGTTCTGGTTCGACTCGGCCGCCGACCCGGGCCGCCTGCGCGCCTACGACGCGGCGGGCACCAAGCTCCCGGCGGGCCACACCGGCGTCGGCCACGGCTGAAACGTTGCGTAACCGATATCCTGCGCTCGGTGACCGAGCGCTAGATTATCGTCCGTGCGCTTCGTAGAGGAATCTTCGCCGCCGCATGCATGCTGACCTGCGTCACAGCGTGTACGGACGGCTCCACGACGGCGGCGCCGGCGACCACGCCGGCGCCGCTGTCATCCACTTCAGGGAGCAACCGAAGTTCAAGGGCGCTGAGCGCGCCGGGTGGTGAGTGCGTTCAGGTCGATGGTCAACGCATGGCCACCGAAGTCGAGTTCGGCGACGCCGGACTGTTCGCCGAAGTTCTCGTAGTCCTCGTCGACCAGCCGATAGGTGATCATGCTGATCGGCGGGTCGAGGTCGACGATCCAGTAGTGCTCGATCCCGGCTTCCGCGTACTCGGAGAACTTCGTGACCTGGTCGGTCCGCCTGGTGCCCTCGGACAGCACTTCGATCACCAGCTGCACATCAGCGACATCGAGCCGAGCCGGGTTCGTCGCCACCAGGGCGGCCGGGGCCACCAGCACGTCGGGCACCCGGACGGTCAGCGGTGCCTCGGCGATGACTGCTTCGACTTCGCTCAGCGCACAGTACTCATCCGGGAGCTGCTCGTTGATCAAGTAGCCCAGCCGGGTAAGGGCAAGCTGGTGGAATGGCATCGGACGCGGCGCCACGACAAGAACCCCTTCGACCGCTTCGACCTGGTACTCCGGGGTTTCCGGCAGATCGATCCAGTCTTCAAGGGACAAGAGGTGGTGAGGCCACTCCATGACACTCATCGCCTTCTCCTCGCCGCAGTTACTGGACGTCATCTTCGCACGTCAGCCTGCCGGAAAGCTACTGCTCCGAGTAGTCGCCCGATGGGGCTCCCCAGCCCGAAGTGTTCTGCCCGTGTGACTCCGCGATCTCGCGGCGGCGGGCGTTGTCCGCCCGGACACGGTCCACTTCGGACTGGATGTACTCCTCGTCGTAGCGCTGGAAGACCCGGGCCGGGTTGCCCGCGACCAGCGTGCGCGGCGGGACGTCCTTGGCCACCACCGAGTTCGGCTGGACCGTGGCGAAGTCGCCGATCGTCACGCCCGCCATGATGACCACCAGGCCGCCGATGAAACAGCCCTTGCCGATCTTCACCGGCTTGCGCTCGATCAGGTCGCTGCCCGAATGGTTCTGCAGCGTCATGTTCGCGAGCCAGCTGGAGTGCGTGAAGATCAGCGTGTTCAGCCCGATGCTGGTGTGCTCGCCGATCTCCAGGCCGCCGCTCGCGTCGAGCGCCGCTCCTTCGCCGACCCAGCAGTGGTCGCCCATCTTGAGGTTCTCGGGGCTGATGATCTTGACGCGCTCGCGCACGCGGCACGTCGAAGGCAGCCCGTAGAACTGCGCCCGCTCGGCGTCGTTCATGTACTGCGAGACGAGCTCGGTCAGGATCTGCGGGCGCAGCCGGTGGCTGCGCTCGTCATCGAAGAACATGGGCGTCCGACACCAGTTTCTCGAAGGTCCGCAGGTGCTCCTCGGCGACGACGTCGAGGCCGAAGTTCGACCGCACCATCTCGCTCGCCCGCTGCGCGATCTGCGCGCGCCGCTCGGGGTCGTCGAGCAGCTCGATCACCGTCGAGGCCACGGCTTCGGCGTCGTCCGGGCGCACCAGCAGCACGTTCTCGCCGTTGCGCAGCTCGATGCCCGGGTAGTTGTCCTCGGTGACCGACGCGATCGTCGCGGTGCCGGACAGCATCGCCTCCAGCGACGCCGTGCCGCAGCCGCCGTTGAGGTCGTGCGTCACGATGTCCGCCGCCGCGAAGTACGCCGGGACGTCCTCCTTCGGCACCGCGCCGGTGACGACCAGCGCCTCGGAGACGCCCAGTTCGGCGGCCCGCTTCAGGAACGCGTCGTGGTAGACGCGGCCGACGACGACCACCCGCACGCCGGGGTGTCTGTCCAAAATGGACGGCAAGGCCTCGATGAGCGGCAGCCGGTTGCGCAGCGGGATGACGTGCCCGAGCGAAACGATCAGCGGCGCGTCGCCGATTTCGTGCTCCGCGCGGACGTCCTTCGTCACCGGCTTCGCGAAGTGGCCGGTGTCGACCGCGATCGGGAAGTACTCGGAGTTCGCGTCGCTGGTGCCGTAGCGCTCGACGCAGTAGTCGACGCCGAGCTTGTCGAGGATGACGTACCGCGGCCGGATGTAGCGCAGGATCGGCCGCACGAGCACCGCGTCGAGCACCCGGAACACACCGCCGTACAGCTTGTTGTCGCTGATCAGCAGGGTGTGGATGGTCAGCAGCACCGGGATGTGCCGCCGCCGCGCGTAGATCCCGGCCAGCCACGACAGGTCGAAGAACTGGCCGTGCAGGTGGATCGCGTCCGGCTTGAACTCGTCGAGCAGCTTCCACAGCCGCCGCCAGTTGCCCGGCCGCACCGACGCGAAGCTCATGTCGAAGTCGATCGACAGGCCGACCTGCGGCATCTTCGTCGCCGGGAGGCGCACGACGCGGTAGCCGTCGCGCTCCTCCTCGGCCGGGGCGTCGGCGTAGGCGGCCGTGATCGCCAGGACCTGGTGGCCCTCCTCGACGAACTGCGCCGCGAGCGAGGCCGACATGTGCGCGCTCCCGCCCACCCGGGGCGGGAAGAAGTTGTTGACCACCGCGATGCGCATCGCACGTCCTCGGGCAGGGCCCGCGGCGGTACTCACTCGGAGTCCTTGACCAGCTGTCGCATGCCTTCTTCGACAGTGATCCGCGGCTCCCAGCCGAGCACGTCGCGGGCGCGGGTGATGTCGGCGGCGCGCCGCGAAACCAGCACGTCACGCTCGTTGAACAGCGGCTCGACGTCGACGCCGACGGCCTCGATCAGGATCTTGGCCAGCGCCGCGATCGAGGTGTCGATG
This sequence comes from Amycolatopsis sp. WQ 127309, assembly GCF_023023025.1. Lineage (NCBI taxonomy): Bacteria > Bacillati > Actinomycetota > Actinomycetes > Pseudonocardiales > Pseudonocardiaceae > Amycolatopsis > Amycolatopsis sp. WQ 127309. The sequence continues at coordinate 2,906,809 of NZ_CP095481.1, read as the reverse complement.
CCGGTGCCGATGTTGATCGGCAGGTTCGCCTGCTCGGACTCCAGCGCGGCGACGACGGCCCGCGCCAGGTCGGTGACGTGCACGAAGTCCATCGACTGGTCGCCGCGGCCGTCGATGATCGGCGGCTGGCCGGCGCGCAGGCGCTGGATGAAGTGGTTGATCACCGAGGTGTAGTACGCCTCGATCTTCTGGCCGGGGCCGTACACGTTGAAGAAGCGCAACGCGTTCCAGGACAGGCCCTTCTGGCGCTCGTAGAAGCCGAGCATGTCCTCGCCGGCGCGCTTCGAGATGCAGTACGGCGTGAGCGGCTTGAGCTCGTCGTCCTCGTGCATCGGCAGCCGCTTCGGCTCGCCGTAGACCGACGCCGTCGACGCGAACACCAGGCGCTCGACGCCTTCGTCGGCGGCCGCGGCGAACACGTTGTGGTTGCCGGTCATGTTGATGTCGAACGACTCGTGCGGGTCGGCGATCGACTTGTTGATCGAGACCGTGGCGAAGTGGATGACGTGGGTGCAGCCACGCATGGCCTCGCGCACCGCGCCGCCGTAGCGGACGTCCTTCTCGACCAGCTCGACCTTGCCGGTGGCGACGAACTCGTTGACGCGCGCGCGGTCGCCGCGGGTCATGTTGTCGAAGATGCGGACGGTGTAGCCGCCCTCGATGAGCAAGGGGATTACGTGTGCGGCGATGAACCCACCGGCCCCCGTGAACAAAACCGTTTTCGGGGGGTCCAGGGGGGCTCGCCCCCCGGCCGGGGCCTGGGGCTCGGCCCCAGAAGACACGACCTTCTTGTCGGACACCAAATTCTCCTCGGTCGGTGGCTTCAGGACAGGGACTGCACGGCGGCGCGCACGACCTCGCCGACGCGCGCCACTTCGGCGTCCGTCAGGTTGGCGTGCATGGGGATGGCGAGCTGACGCGCGAACGCGTCGGCCGACACGGGCAGCGGGGTCTGGGGGCCGTAGATCGGCTGGAGGTGGGAAGCGTAGGTGCCGAAGTTGCACTGGACGCCCTGCTCGCGGATGCGCAGGGCCAGCTGGTCGCGGCTGACCTCCGGCGCGACCGTGAGCAGGTAGGCCTGCCACGGGTGCTCGCGGTCGGGCAGCTCGACGGGGACGGTCAGCGCGTCGACGTCGTCGAAGGCCTCGTGGTAGCGCTTCGCGACCGAGCGGCGGGCGGCGAGGAGGTCGGGCAGGCGGTCGAGCTGGACGTTCATGATCGCGGCCTGGACGTCCGACATGCGGAAGTTGTAGCCGAGCTCGTGGAACTCCGGGATCGGCAGCGTGGTGGAGCCTTCGCGGCTGATCGCCGGTTCGATGCCGTACGTGTGGAGCTTGCGGGCGTGCGCGATGAGGTCTTCGCGGTCCGAGACCAGCGCGCCGCCCTCGCCGGCCGTGATGCCCTTGCGGCCGTGGAAGGAGAACGCGGCCAGGTCGGCGAGGCTGCCGGCCGGGCGCGTCTTGTACGTCGCGCCGGCGGCGCACGCGGCGTCCTCGAACAGCCAGAGGCCGTGCTCGTCGGCGAGCGCGCGGTACTCGTCGAAGTCGCCCGGCTGGCCCGCGACGTCGACGGCGAGGATGCCGACGGTGCGCGGGGTGATCAGGGTTTCGACGTGCGCCGGGTCGGCGCTGAAGACGTCCGGGCGGATGTCGGCGAAGACCGGCTTCGCGCCGGCCTGGACGACGGCGTGGCCGGTCGCCGGGAAGGTGTAGTCGCCGACGATCACCTCGTCGCCCGGCTGGACGCCGAGCACCTTGAGACCGAGGAAGAGCGCCGATCCGCAGTTCGCGGTGGTCAGCGCGTGCGCGGTGCCGGTGACCTGCGCGAACCGTTCCTCGAAACGGCGGCACGCGGGACCGGCCCCGGCCAGCCAGCCGGAGCGGAAGACTTCGGCGACGGCGGCGAGCTCTTCCTCGCCGACGGTCGGCTGACCTAGGGCAATGCTGTCGGGCGACATACCTCTCCCATTGCGTGGGGACCCGGCGAAGTGTATATACGTACGCTCAGCTGATTCACAGGCCCACGCCGAACCCCACTTTCGAGTGATCCCCACCATGCGCCTGACCACGCCCTACGCTGGGCGCATGCGATTCGGGGTCCTGGGGGCCGTCACCGCGTGGCACCCGGACGGCGCACCAGCGGCGGTGGGCGGTCCGCGCTCGCGCACGCTGCTGGCCCTGCTCGCCCTCGACGCCGGGCGCTTCGTCCCGGCCGAGCGGCTGATCGACGGCGTGTACGGCGAGGAGCCGCCGGACGGCGCGGCCAACGCCCTCCAGTCCCAGGTGTCACGGCTGCGGACGGCGTTGAAGGACCTGGCGCCGGTCGAGTTCACCGCCGCGGGCTACCGCCTGGTCGTCGAACCGGACGAAGTGGACGTCCACCGCTTCGAGCGTCTCGCGCGCGAAGGGCGCGCGCTGCTGAAGGCCGGCTCGCCCGCCGCGGACGTCCTGGGCGAGGCCCTGGCGCTGTGGCGCGGGCCCGCGTTCAGCGACCTGGCGGACGCGCCGTTCGCCGCCGCCCAGGCCGCCCGGCTCGACGAGCTGCGGGCCGAGGCGGCCGACGACCACGTCGAGGCCCGGCTGGCCATGGGCCAGGCCGAAGACGTCCTCGCCGGCCTGCGCGAGACCGTCGCCGAGCGGCCGCTGCGGGAACGGCCGCGCGCGCAGCTCGTCCGGGCGCTGCACGCCGCGGGCCGGTCCGCCGACGCGCTCGCCGCGTTCGAGGACGCCCGCCGCACCCTGGCCGACGAGCTGGGCGCCGACCCCGGCGCGGAACTCGCCGAAGCGCACCTCGCGGTGCTTCGCGGCGAAACCGAGAAGCCGGCGATCTCGGCGCTGCCCGCGCAGCTGACCTCCTTCGTCGGCCGTGACGACGAGCTGCGGCAGGTCTCGGAGCTGCTGGCGCGCGCCCGGCTCGTGACGCTCACCGGGCCCGGCGGCACCGGCAAGACACGCCTGGCCGTCGAGGTCGCGGCGACCGAGACGGGCCCGGTCGCCTTCGCCGAGCTGGCGCCGCACGGGCCCGCGGACGTCGCCGGCGCGGTGCTGACCGCGCTGGGCCTGCGGGACACCCCGCTCCGGCAGCGCGAGGCGCAGGACCCCGCCGACCGGCTGATCGCGGCGTTGCGCGACCGCACGACGCTGCTGGTGCTCGACAACTGCGAGCACGTCGTCGACGTCGCGGCCCGGCTGGCCGGGCGGCTGCTCGGCGCGTGCCCCGGGCTGCGGGTGCTGGCCACCAGCCGCGAGCCGCTCGGCATCACCGGCGAGCAGCTGGCGCCGGTGCCACGCCTGGCCGTGCCGCCGCCCGGGACGTCCGCCGCGCGGGCGGGCGAGTTCGCGGCGATCCGGCTGTTCGCCGACCGCGCGGCCGCGAGCGATCCCGCGTTCGCCGTCGACGAGTCGACGATCGGCGACGTCCAGCACATCTGCGCCGCCCTCGACGGCCTGCCGCTGGCCCTGGAGCTGGCCGCGGCCCGCGTCCGGCTGCTGCCGCCCGGCGAGATCGCGGCCCGGCTCGACGACCGGTTCCGGCTGCTCGCACGCGGTAGCCGGACAGCCGAGCAGCGGCACCGGTCGCTGCGCGGCGTCGTCGAATGGAGCTGGGACCTGCTCGGCGACGAGGAGCGGGAGCTCGCGCGGCGGCTGACGGTGTTCCCCGGCGGCGCGACCGTCGCCGCGGCCGCCGAGGTGTGCGGTGCGGACGTCGACCTGCTGCCGGAGCTGGCCGACAAGTCGCTGGTCGAGGCCGTCGGCGGGCGGTTCCGGATGCTGGAGACGATCCGCGCGTTCTGCGCCGGGAAGCTCGGCGAAGCGGGCGAGACGGACGCCCTGCACCGCGCGCACGCCGAGTACTTCCTGCGGTTCGCCGAGGAAGCCGACCCGATGCTGCGGACGGCGGCGCAGCTGGAGTGGCTGGCCCGCATCGACGCCGACTACGACAACATCCTCGCGGCCCTGCGCTGGGCGGCCGAGGCGGACGTCGTGATCGCGTTGCGCATGGTCACGCCGCTGGCGATGTACTGGTGGATGCGCGGCCGGCGGTTCGAGGGCGCGGTGGTGTCGCTGGAGGTCGTCAAGCGCTGCGGGCCGGAGGTGCGGGCGGAGTACCTCGAGGAGTTCCTGCTCTGCCTGCTCACCGCGCTGGCCGGCATGCCGAACGAAGAGGCGCTCGCGCCGCACGTGCCGATGGCGCAGCGGTACGCCCGGGACTCGATGTGGATGCCGCGGCACCCGATGCTGATCATGGTGCTGGCGGTGGTGGTCGGACCGCCCGCCGACGACGCGGAGCTGTACGGGCGCGGCGAGGCGATGCTGGCGCACGGCGACGCGTGGAGCTGGGCGCTGGTGCCGACCGGGCTCGGCCTGCGGTCGATGATGACCGGCGACCTCCGCCAGGCCGAGGAGGGCCTGCGCGAAGGCGCCGTGCAGTTCCGGGCGCTGGGCGAGCGGTGGGGCCTGTCGATGGCGCTGGATCACCTTTCCCAGCTGCTGAGCTGGCGGGGCGAGCACGCCGAGGCGCTGGTGAAGATGGACGAGTCGCTGGCCCTGATGCACGAACTGGGCGCGACGGACGATGTCGCGGACCTGATCACGCGCCGCGCCTGGACCCGGGTGCTGCAGGGCGACCACGACGGCGCGAAAGCGGACTACGAGCTGGCCGCGTCGACCGCCCGCCGCTCGGGCATGCCGGAGTCCCGGGCGGCGGCCTACGTCGGTCTGGCCGACCTGTCCCGGCTGGCCGGCGACCTGCCCACGGCGCGTGCCTTCTGCGAACGCGCCCTGGCGGAGTGCGACGGCGGGTCGTTCGCGGCGGAGACGGCCCACGCGCGCGCGTTGATCTCGCTGGGCTGGCTGGCGCTGACGGAGGGCCGGGTTTCCGACGCGGCCGAGTCGCACCGGAAGGCGCTGCTGCTGGGCCGGCACTGGCACGCGGGCGACGTCGTGGCGTTCGCGCTGGAGGGCCTGGCCGGCGCGGCGACCCACCCGGACCAGGCGGCGGTGCTGCTGGGCGCCGCGGCGGCGGTCCGCGGCACGGCGATCAGCGGCGACCCGGACGCCTCGGCCGTCCGGGCCCGGGTGCGGGAGTCGTTGGGAGCGGCGGGTTTCGAGCGGGCTTACGGCGTCGGACTGGGGATGAGCGCGCAGAAGGCGCTCACGACGGCCGGACTGGCGGACTGACCAGCGGGACCGCGTACCGGTCCCCCGACTTCACCATCGCCAGCAACGGCTTCGTCAGCACGCTCAGCACCCGCGCGGCCCACCGGCGGCCGTTGCGCCGGGCGATGTCCGGGCCGAACCGGTCCATCAACGCCACCAGCCCCGGCAACGTCCGCACGAACAACGTCACCTCTTCGATCAACCCGGCGGAGTTCAACCGCAGCAACGCCGCTTCCTCGATCGGCTCGCCGCCGATGCGTGCGGTGTAGACGACCACGCGGGTCCGGTCGTCGCCCACGTCCGTGTGGAAGCGGATCTCCGTCAGGTGGGTGTACGCCACCTCGATCAGCGCTCGCAGCTCCGCGTGCCCGGTGAAACGCACCCGCGAAGTCAGCGGTGAGTGCAGCACCGCGTCCGGGGCGAACGCCGTCATCGCCAAGTCGGCATCGCCGGTTTCGGCCGCGAGCCGGTAGGTCTCGGTGCTCATCGCTCCCCCTTGGTCAGCGTGGCCAGGCCGCGCCACAGCAGGTCCACCGTGAGCGCTACGACCTCGTCGCGCGGGACTTCCCGGTGGCGCCACCACCACGTCGCCACCGCGTTCAGCGCGCTCTTGCTCGCGTCCGCCAGGACCTCGTCGGCCAGCTCGCGCGGGATGCGGGCGGTCAGGTCGAGGCTCGGGATGCCGCGGAACAACGCCGTCAGGCCGGCCGTCGCCCGGTCCTGGCCAGCCCGGTGCGTCGCCGCGACCGCCGGGTCCGACGGCGGCTCCGCGAAGATCATCCGCCAGCCGCGCTCGTGGGTTTCGATCCACGCGAAGATCGCCGACACGCGGCTGCGCAGCAACACTTCCGGGTCATCCGAGGGCGGCAGCTCGGCCCAGCCCGCGAGCAGATCGTCCACTTCGGACTCCAGCAGGGCCGCGTACAACCCGGCCTTCGCCGGGAAGTGGTCGTAGAGCACCGGCGTGCTGATTCCGGCCGCTGCCGCGACTTCGCGCATGCCGGCCGCGGCGTAGCCCGCCGAGGCGAACACCTCGGCGGCCGCGGCGACGATCAGCTCGCGCCGCGCTTCCCGGGTCAACCGCTTACCTGACATCGGTTAGGTACCGTACCTGACGGACGTTAGGTAACGCCAGGGGCGGCGCGCACCAGGGACTCGCGTAGCCTGGTCGATCGTGCGCAACGTGGTGGTCGTCGGGGGCGGGATCGTCGGTCTGGCTGTGGCCTGGGAGCTGACCAGGCGCGGGCTGGACGTCACCGTGCTGGAGAAGGAGCCGCGGTGGGCGGCGCACCAGACCGGGCACAACTCGAACGTCGTCCACGCCGGGCTCTACTACAAGCCCGGCTCGTTCAAGGCGCGGATGTCCGTCGCCGGCAACCGGTCCATCGTGGACTTCGCGCGCCAGTACGGCGTGCCGGTCGAGGTGTGCGGGAAGCTCGTCGTCGCCACCGACGAGAAGGAGATCCCGGCGCTCGACACGCTCGCCGAGCGGGCCGAGGCCAACGGCGTCCCGGCCAAGAAGATCTCGCCCGCCGAAGCGCGGGAGTACGAGCCCGAGGTGTCCTGCGTCGCCGCGCTGCGCGTCGAGTCGACCGGGATCATCGACTTCCCCGCCGTCTGCGCGGCGCTCGTGCGGCTGCTCGACGAAGCCGGCGTCGACCTGCGGCTGAACAGCCCCGCGATGGCCATCCGGGCCGGCGCGAACGGCGGCGTCGAGGTCGCGACCGGGTCCGACGTCATCGTCGCGGACGGGCTCGTCAACTGCGCCGGCCTGCACTCCGACCGCGTCGCGCGGCTGGCCGGGCTGACGCCGTCGGCGAAGATCGTGCCGTTCCGCGGTGAGTACTACGAGCTCAAGCCCGAACGCCGCGGCCTGGTCAAGGGCCTGATCTACCCGGTGCCGGACCCGACGCTGCCGTTCCTCGGCGTGCACCTGACCCGGATGCTCGACGGCAGCGTGCACGCCGGCCCCAACGCCGTGCTCGCGCTGCGCCGCGAGGGCTACCGCTGGGCCGACTTCTCCGCGAAGGACGTCGCCGAGGTCGCGGCCTTCCCCGGCGTCTGGCGGCTCGCGAAGAAGTACGCGTTGCCGACCGGGCTCGACGAGGTGCGGCGCTCGTTCTCGAAGAAGCGCTTCGCCGCCAGCCTCGCCCGGCTCGTCCCGGCCGTCACCGAGGACGACATCGTCCGCCACGGCTCGGGCGTCCGCGCGCAGGCGATGCGCCGCGACGGCTCGCTCGTCGACGACTTCCTCATCGAGACCGCGCGCGACCAGGTGCACGTCCTGAACGCGCCATCGCCGGCCGCGACGAGCGCGCTGGAGATCGCGCGCCACATCGCGGACCAGGTCTCGGCCTGAGGCTCAGCCCGGCAGGTTCGCCGTCACCAGCGGCAGGCCCTGCTTGACGACGTCGCACGTCTTGGTGTCGTCGCCGATGAACCCGCTGACCACCTGCACCGACGACGTGTCCGTGATCGGCAGGGTCGCGCCGCAGGTCGCGCGCAGGCCGCCCATGTTCGGGAAGACGCCCCACTTCTTGCCGCCGACGTCGACGGTCTCGGTCGGCTGGACGTCCTGCGTGCCCGGCCACTCGGCCACCGGGGTGCTGGGGCCGACCCAGACCTCGAACGCCTTCTGGCCGTCGTCGCCGTCGGTGTCGTCCCACAGGCAGTAGGACGAGTTCGGCACCACGGTCGAGACGGTCTTCTCGCCGCTCGGCGAGATGTTCTTCAGCTGCGCCAGCTGTTCCGGCTTCATCAGCGTGCACGGGTCGACCGACAGCAGCGGGCCGCCCGGCTCGGGCTTCGCCGACGTCGACGGCGTGATCGAGGGCGCGTCCTGGCCGCCCGGCAGGTGCGAAGCGACCTGGGGGATCGCCGGTTTCGCCAGCGCGCAGGACTTGGCCAGGTCCGTGCCGGAGACGCTGACGTAGGCGAACGACTTCTCGCCCAGCACGGTGTAGAGCGAACAGTCGCCGGCCAGGATCGACGCGTACTGCGTCCAGCTGAAGCCGCCGATCCGCTCCGGCGAGGACTTCGGGACGGCGCCGGCGAGGTACTCGTCGATGCTGATGTCCACCGCCATGCCGACGTTCAGCACCGACGACATCTCGGCGTCGTCCTTCGAGTTCCAGAGGCACATGGCCGCTTGGTTCCGCGACTTGTCGCTCGGCACCGACCGGCCCGCCCCCTGGTAGCCGAGGGCGTCGACCTGCTCCGGGGTCAGCAGCGAACAGGCGTCGACGACCTTGGTCACCGGCCCCTGGCCCGGCACCGGCGACGCCGACCCGCCGACCGTCACCGTGCAGCCGGTCACCACGACCGCGGCGGCCGCCAGCGCGACCACGGCCTGCCACTTCATGCGCATCCGAAGAATCCTCCCGTTCGGCCCGGACCTTACTGGGCCGAACGGGTGCGCACCTGGCATAACCGCAAATCAGCGGGGCGTGAGGACTTCCTTGCCGCCGACGAACGGGCGCAGCGCCTCGGGCACGCGCACGGAGCCGTCTTCCTGCTGGTGGTTCTCGACGATCGCGACGATCCAGCGGGTGGTGGCCAGCGTGCCGTTGAGCGTCGCGGCGATCAGCGGCTTGCCGTTTTCGCCGCGGTAGCGGACCGAGAGGCGGCGGGCCTGGAACGTCGTGCAGTTGGACGTCGAGGTCAGCTCGCGGTAGGCCTCCTGGCTCGGGACCCACGCCTCGCAGTCGAACTTGCGGTGCGCGGACGTGCCGAGGTCGCCGGTGGCGGTGTCGATGACCCGGTAGGGCACCTCGATCTTCGCCAGCATCTGCTCTTCCCAGTCCAGCAGCCGCGCGTGCTCGGCCTCGGCGTCCGCCGGCTTGGTGTAGACGAACATCTCGACCTTGTCGAACTGGTGCACGCGGATGATGCCGCGGGTGTCCTTGCCGTACGAGCCGGCCTCGCGGCGGTAGCAGGACGACCAGCCCGCGTAGCGCTTCGCGTCGTCGTTCAGGTCGAGGATCTCGTCGGCGTGGAAGCCGGCGAGCGGCACCTCCGACGTGCCGACGAGGTACAGGTCGTCGTCCTGGAGGTGGTAGATCTCGCTCGAGTGCTGGCCGAGGAAGCCGGTGCCGGCCATGATCTCCGGGCGCACCAGCGACGGCGTGATCATCGGTGTGAAGCCGTTTTCGAGCGCTTGCGCGATGGCCATGTTGAGCAGGCCGAGCTGCAGCTGCGCGCCGACGCCGGTGAGGAAGTAGAACCGCGAGCCCGACACCTTCGCGCCGCGCTCCATGTCGACGCCGCCGAGCGCTTCGAGCAGCTCGAGGTGGTCCTTCGGGGTGAAGCCGAGCTTCGTCGGCTCGCCGACGTGCTTGACGACGGTGAAGTCGTCCTCGCCGCCGATCGGCGCGTCCGGGTGCACCAGGTTCGGCACGGTCCGGAAGAGCTGGTCGAACTCCTCCGACGACGTGTTCTGCTCCGCCTCGGCTGCCTTCACCTGGGCCGCGAGCTCCTTGGCCGTGGCCAGCAGCTGCTGCTTCTCCTCGGGCGGCGCCTTCGGGATCTGCTTGCCCAGGATCTTCTGCTCGTTGCGCAGCTTGTCCGCGGCCGCGATCGAAGAGCGGCGCCGGGAGTCGAGGGAGAGCAGCTTGTCGACCACTCCTTCGTCCTCGCCACGGGCGCGCTGCGACGCGCGCACGGCTTCCGGGTCATCGCGCAGAGTCCTGGGGTCAATCACGAAGACAGAGGGTAGTCCGTACAGACTGTGCGCCCGTCAGCGGTTGTCCCGACAGTCTGATCGTTGAAGCTCGGTTCGCGGGCTCCCCATACTCCAAGGAGACCCCGAGGAGGCGCCCCGATGACCGACGAGCTGCTCGCCCGCCACCGCGCTGTGATGCCGTCCTGGATGTCGCTGCTCTACGAGGAGCCGATCGAGATCGTGCACGCGCACGACCGGCGGATGACCGACTCGCAGGGCCGCACCTACCTCGACTTCTTCGCCGGCGTGCTGACGAACTCGATGGGCTACGACGTCGCCGAGATCGGTGACGCGGTCCGCAAGCAGCTCGACACCGGCATCCTGCACACCTCGACGCTGTACCTGATCCGCTCGCAGGTCGAGCTGGCCGAGCGGATCGCTTCGCTGTCGGGCATCCCGGACGCGAAGGTGTTCTTCACGAACTCCGGCAGCGAGGCGAACGACACGGCGCTGATGCTCGCGACGCAGTTCCGGCGCAGCAACCAGGTGCTGGCGATGCGGAACTCCTACCACGGCCGGTCCTTCGGGACGGTCGCGATCACCGGCAACCGCGGCTGGTCGGCGTCGGCGCTGAGCCCAGTCAAGGTCAACTACGTCCACGGCGGCTACCGCTACCGCAGCCCCTTCCGCCACCTGTCCGACGCGGCGTACATCGACGCCTGCGTCGCCGACCTGGTCGACGTCCTCGACACGGCGACCGCGGGTGACGTCGCCTGCCTGATCGCCGAGCCGATCCAGGGCGTCGGCGGCTTCAGCCTCCCGCCGGACGGCCTGTTCCGCGCCATGAAGGAAGTCCTCGACTCCTACGGCGTGCTGTTCATCTCGGACGAGGTCCAGACGGGCTGGGGCCGCACGGGCGAGCACTTCTGGGGCATCGACGCGCACGGCGTGACGCCGGACATGATGACGTTCGCGAAGGGCCTCGGGAACGGCCTGGCGGTCGGCGGCGTGGTCGCCCGCGGCGACGTGCTGGACTGCTTCCAGGCCCAGTCGTTCTCGACGTTCGGCGGCAACCCGGTCTCGATGGCCGGCGCGACGGCGGTGCTGGACTACATCAAGGACCACGACCTCCAGGCGAACTGCGCGGCCCGAGGCCGTCAGCTGCTCTCGGGGTTGCGGGCGGCTGACTCGCCGATCGTGGCGGAGGTCCGCGGCAAGGGCCTGATGATCGGTATCGAGCTGATCAAGCCGGGCACGACCGAGCCTTTCGTCGCCGCGGCGGCCCGGATGCTGGAGGAGACGAAGAAGCGCGGCCTGCTGATCGGCAAGGGCGGCCTGCACGGAAACGTCCTGAGGCTGGGCCCGCCGATGACGTTGACGGCGGAGGAAGCCCAGGAGGGCCTGGACATCCTGGTGGACGCCTTGGCAGCCACCCAGACAGCGCTCGCCTGACCTGAGCAGCCCCCGATTCAAGCCTAGCGAGCAGCCCCGACAACCCGGGGTCAGGAAAAGCCGTGAAGGCCTCCTTACCGGCCATAAGAGCCGGTAAGGAGGCCTTCACGGCTTTCGGGCGAGCGGAACTGTCGGACCCTCCCGGTAGCGTGGAAATCGGGGGCTGCTCAGCTCCGGATGAAGCGCACCACGTGCTCGGCCAGCTCCTCGCCCGCGTCTTCCTGCAGGAAATGGCCCGCTCCGGCGATCACCGGGTGCGTCAGCCCCTGCGCGCCCTTCAGCGACGTCTGCAGCACCGGGGCCAAGCCGCCCGTGATCGGGTCGCCGTCGGAGAAGGCCACCAGGAACGGCAGCTCCAGCTCGGTCAGGACCTCCCACGCGGAGCGGTTCGCCGCGGATGCCGGGTTGTCCGGGCGGAACGGCACCAGGCCCGGCATCGCCCGCGGGGCGGCCTTGTACATCTCGTTCGGGAACGGCGCGTCGTACGCCGCGCGCACCTCGTTCGACAAGGACGTCTTGCAGCCCGACTGGACGAAGCGCGAGACGTCCAGCACCTGGGCCTTCTCGACGGCTTCGCGGAACGCGTGCCACACCGGCGGCATGTCGTGATCGCCGGTCGGGAGGCCCGTGTTGGACGCGACGACGCGCGCGAAACGTGACGGGTGCTTGGCGACCAGGCGGAGGCCGATCAGGCCACCCCAGTCCTGGCCGACGAGGGTGACGTCGTGCAGGTCGAGGGCGTCGAAGGCGAACCCGCGCATCCACTCGACGTGCCGGGCGTAGGTGTGGTCGACCATGTCGCCGGGCTTGTCGGACCGGCCGAAACCGACCAGGTCCGGCGCGATGGCGCGCAGCCCCGCGGCCGCCAGCACCGGCAGCATCTTGCGGTAGAGGTACGACCAGCTGGGCTCGCCGTGCAGCAGCAGCACCGGCGGGCCGTCCGCGGGGCCGGCCTCGACGTAACCCACTCTGATGAGGCCGCCGTGCGGGTCGTCGAGCTCGACGTACCGCGGCTCGAAGGGGAAGTCGGGCAGGTCCGTGAACCGGTCGTCCGGTGTCCTCAGCAGGCGCACGAACTCCACGCTAGTGGGAACAAGAGAGCCGGGCCACGGACGTGGCCCGGCTCACCTGGATGCGCGAAAGGTCAGGAGATGCCGACCGCCACCACGAGGCCCAGCCCGATGTGCGCGGCCGCGACGACGATGCTGACCGGGGCGAACTTCTCGCTCTCGATGGTCGACGCCACGTCGATGCGGGTCGCCCACTCCAGCAGCCGGACGGCGATCACCTGGACGGCGATCCCGAGCAGGCCGTAGACCAGCGAGGTGATGAGGCCCTCGGTGAGGTCGCTCGCCGAGTTGAAGATCGCCACGACGACGATGAACGCCATCGAGAGCAGCCCGGACGCGGTCACGATCACCGCGTTCGGCAGGCCCTGCGTGACCAGCTTCGACAGCTTGCCGGGCGTGGTCCAGTCGATGGCGTAGAAGCCGGCGAACATCAGCAGCAGGCCGATGACGCCGTAGAGCAGGATCGCGCCGATCCCCCGCACGAGGTCGGAGCCGAACGTGTCGGACAGCGCAAGGGTCGTGTTCACGAGTTGTCTCCCAGAGAAAAGAGCTGATCAGCAGCGGTGTTGTATCACGACTCGGGGATGCGATGTGGGACGAATGCGGCACCGTCGTCGGTGACCAGGCCGCCGGTCTCCCGGATGCCCAGCCCCGCGGAGCTGTCGCCGACGATCCACGCGCCGAGCGCCGGCCGGTAGCCGTCGAACTCGGGCAGCGGGTCGAACGCCTGGTAGACGAAGCCTTCGGCGCCGTAGACGCCGTCGGTCTGGGTCTCGTAGCCGGGGGCGACGATCTGGACGTTCGCGCCCTCGCGGCCCAGTTTCGGCTTGCGGACGTACTCGGTGAGCAGGCCGGGGTCGTCGGCGAACGCGGGCAGCAGGTTCGGGTGGCCCGGGTAGTTCTCCCACAGGATCGCCAGCAGCGTCTTGTTGGAGAGGATCATCTTCCAGAGCGGCTCGACCCACAGCGTCCGCGGCAGCGACTCGACGGCGTTGCGGCCGAACTCCTCGTCGACCAGCCACTCCCACGGGTACAGCTTCAGCACGGTCGCCATCTGCTGCTCTTCGAGGTCGACGAACCGCTTGAGCACCGGGTCCCAGCCGACCTCCTCGATCGCCAGGCCCACGGTGTCCAGGCCGGCCTCGGCCGCCGTCTCCTGCAGGTACGCCGTGGTGACGTTGTCCTCGCCGCTCGGGTCGGCCGCGGACCAGGTGAAGTGCAGCTCGTTCGACGGCAGCTTCTCCTGCAGCGACGCCCACCGCTCGACGAGCTTCTCGTGGATCGAGTTCCACTGGTCGTCGTCCGGGAAGACGTCGGTCTTCCAGTGCCACTGCAGCAGCGACGCCTCCAGCAGCGTGGTCGGCGTGTCCGCGTTGTACTCGAGCAGCTTCGCGGGCGAGCGGCCGTCGTAGCGCAGGTCGAACCGGCCGTAGACGTGCGGGTCCTGCCGCTTCCACGACTCGGCGATGTGCGGCCAGACCCACTCCGGGATGCCGAACCGCTGGTAGCCCTCGGTCGTCACGACGTTGTCGACGGCTTCCAGGCACATCGAGTGCAGCAGTTCGACGTCGGCTTCGAGCGAGAGCACCTCGTCCATCTCGAAGACGTAGTGCACGGACTCGTCCCAGTACGGCCGCACGCGGCCGCTGCTGTCACGGGCCGGCGTGCCGTAGACGAGCCCCTGCTCCTCGACGATCCGCTGCCAGTCGCGCCGCGGCTCACGCCGGTCCCGGTACACCTAGGATCCCCCGCTCTTGCCGCTGCCGCCGGTCCCGCCGGTGCTGCCGCTCTTGCCGCTGATGCCGAAGCCGCCGCGCTGGACGGACTTGCCCGACTTGGTGTTGACGTTGGTGCGCGACGACGGCGCGTCGAAGGAACCGCCGGACACGCGCTGACCGATGGTGCCGGTGCCGCCGTAGTTGTAGCGGTAGCTGTTGTAACCGCCGCCGCCGATCGGCAGGAACAGGAAGCCACCGCTGGAGTACCCGCCGTGACTGGTCACGTAGGTCTCGTCGCAGTTGTCGTCGCCCTGGACGATGCCGTTCGAGTCGGTGCAGACGGCGGTGACGTCACCGGCCGGCTTCGCGACCGAGTAGAACGTCGCGACCAGGCCGACGAGCCCGACCGTGACGCCGCTGCCGATGAGGATCTTGCGCCGGGTGGCCGCCTTGGCGTCCGCCTGACGGGCCAGTTCCTCGTCGCGTTCTTCCTGGGCGAGCGCCTGCTGGCGGGCTCGCTGTTCGGCGAGCGAAGGCTCGCGCCGTTGCGTGCTGGAGTCCTGGAACCTCATGGAACCGCGCTTCGGCGGCTCCGGGGGCGGCTGGTCCCCAGTGTTGTTGTCCTGCGTCATATACGCTCCGTAATCACCGGCCACCACGAAACCGTGACCACCCTAACCACCCGGATCGCGCACGTCGCGCGCGACGCGGGCATCATGGACTGCGATGTCTTCCAGCGCCGATCGGTTCCCTACCGCCACGCAGACGCTGCGCACCCGCGTCGTGATGGGCGGGATCTTCGCGGGCGCGCTCATCGCGCTCGCCCTCAGTGTCGTCTTCTCTTGGAGTGACGGCATCGCAGGCGGGGCCGGCGGTGGGGCCGGCAAGCTGTCGGCCGCCGCCGAAGAGGCCTTCCACTCACCCCCTGGCAGCTGCCTGACCTGGGACAACCCGGACGCGAGCGACGCGCGCAAGGTCGTCTGCACCCAGCCACATCTGTTCGAAGTGACCACGCTCGTCGACATCGGCGCCCAGTTCCCGGAGGGCGCGCCGACCCCGACGCTGGACCAGTGGCAGCAGATCGCGCAGCAGAAGTGCACCGCCGACGTGAAGCCGTACCTCGGGCACAACCTCGATCCGTACGGAAAGCTCACGACGAACCTGCTGCGCCCGACGGCGTCGCAGTGGGACGACGGCGACCGCCAGCTGCGCTGCGGCCTGCAGTGGGCCGGCCCCGGTGGCAAGCTGCTGCCGACCACCAGCCCGGCGAAGGAGCAGGACCAGTCGCTGGTCTTCGAGCCC
Organism: Amycolatopsis sp. WQ 127309; assembly: GCF_023023025.1. Classification (NCBI taxonomy): domain Bacteria; kingdom Bacillati; phylum Actinomycetota; class Actinomycetes; order Pseudonocardiales; family Pseudonocardiaceae; genus Amycolatopsis; species Amycolatopsis sp. WQ 127309. The sequence goes on along the minus strand of NZ_CP095481.1, from coordinate 2,891,448 downwards.
GGCGCCTGCCTCGGGCTGCTCGGCAAGGGCGTCGGCGACCCGGTGGAGTGCACGAAGCCGCACTCCTACGAGATCATCGCGACCCTCGACCTCAAGTCGAAGTTCAAGGACGGCTACCCGAAGCAGGACGACCAGAAGACCTGGCTCGACACCGAGTGCACCAAGTCGGCCGCGGACTACACCGGCGGCGCCGACCTCGACGCCAAGCACCTCATCCTGACCTGGGACCTGCGTGAGCAGGAGAGCTGGGACGCCGGCTCGAGCAAGGTCAACTGCAAGGTGGCGGCGAAGCTCCCCGACGGCAGCGGCCTGCAGGCCGTGACCGGCAGCATCAAGGCCGCGCCGGCGGGCACCGACGGCGGCCAGCCGGGTGACGGCCCGCCCGCCGACGGCCCGCCGTCCGACGGCGGTGGCGGCCCGGAGACGTCGAGCTCCGCGCCACCGAGCTCGAGCGCGCCGCCGACCTCGAAGCAGAACGGCTGATGCCCGTCGAGATGAGCCGGGAACGGTTCGAGGAGCTGGTCTCGGAGGCCCTGGACGAGGTGCCGGCGGAGTTCGCGAAGGCGATGGACAACGTCGTCGTGCTGGTGGAGGAGTTCAACGACGAGGCGCCGGACATCCTCGGGCTCTACCACGGGATCGCGCTGACCGAGCGGACGTCGTCGTACGGCGGGGTGCTGCCCGACCGGATCTCGATCTACCGGCAGCCAATCCTGTCGATGTGCGAGGACGAGGACGAGGTCGTCGAGGAAGTCCTCATCACGGTCGTGCACGAGCTGGGCCACCACTTCGGCATCGACGACGCCCGGCTCCACGAGCTCGGCTGGGGCTGACCCGCACCGCTCGCCGGATGACGAATCGGCCTCAGCCGGGGCGCTTCCGCACCAGGATCCGTGAATGTGAGCTGGAATGTCTCATCACCCAGGTGGTGGGAGGCTGATATGCGCACCGTGGACCCCGGGACCGGCACCGACGCCGGTCCCGACTACGAAGAGATTTCGGCCGAGCCCGGCGAGGTCGCGGCCCCCGCGCCGCCGTCTCGCCGGTTGCTGGTGCTCTGCGCGGTGGCCGGGTTCGTGCTGGGTGGCGGCGTGCTCGGCCTGCTCTGGGGGCTGTCCGGGGTGCACGCCGGGGCGCTGGACGACGCCCTCGCGGCGTGCCAGGCGCTCGACCGCGTCGGCGACCTGCCCGACACGAGCCGTGACACGCAGCCGTCGCTGACGCCCGGGCTCACGCCCGAACGCCTTCACCGGGTCACCGCCGCCCGCGAGCTGTCCGCGGCGGCGGCCCAGGTCAACGAGAACTACCAGCCGCTGGCCGACCACATCGACGGAGTCAGCCGGATGGTGCTGAGCCTGCATTTCAACGACATCTCCGGCCAGCGGCACCTGGTACAGGCGCGGGAGATCTGCGCCCGCATCTAACCTCAGGACGGGTGGACCGTCTTCACCGCGAGCTGGTTGCCCGGGATCTTCGTGCTCGCGCAGCCGGTGCCCGGGGCCGGCACGAAGTTCGACGCCGTCTCCTGCGGCAGGTAGATCCGCAGGCCCTTGACCTCGGTCGGCTGGCAGGTGGCGGAGTCGAAGTTCCGCACGTTGACGAACTGGATGTCGGCCGCCGCGCTCTGGCCCGGGTTCAGCTTGACCGCGTTGCCCTTGGTGCCCTCGCGGAAGGCGTCCTTGCCGACCTGGTGGCCGTCGGTCCCGCCCACGTAGGAGACCCCGGGGAAGCCCTGGATCTCGCACGGCTTGCCACTCGAGTTCGTGATGACCAGCGACCGGTACAGCGAGCCGGCGCCCGCGTCACCCTGGCCGAGCGCGAGCTTGACGTCCCCGGACTTGCAGAGGCCGTTGTCCACGGGCGCGGCGGTCGGCGGCGACGTGGCCGGTGCCGGGTCGCTGGTGCTCGGCGTCGCCGTGGGGGCCGTCGAGGAGGTCGCGGACTCGGACGTCGAGGGTGTCGAGCTGCTCGCCGCCGGCGTCGTCCCGCCGCTGCCGCAGGCGGAAAGCGCGAGGACGCCCGCCGACGCCGCGACGACCGGGAACAACCGTGAAAGCCTCGTGCGAACCATGTCACTCGCCTCCCTGGTACTGGGTGCTACTAGTGGGTGGACGCACAGGCACCCCACCAGGTTGTTTCCACCCGTGAATCCCTCACGAACCCTATGCGGATCATGTCCGAAGTACCCGGCGATGACCTGCGCCAACCCGCCGAACTCACCCAGGCGTGTCAGGGCGGGATGTCAGAGCGGCGTGTCGACCCACGTGAGGCAGAACCACTGCGCGTCCGCTCGCGCCTGCAGCTCGACGATGCCCGTGTTCGGGATCAGGGCCGCGTTGGCGACGTCGGCGTGGACGTTGGGCGCCAGCCACTCGGCGCCGAGGCGGATCGCGCCGCCGTGGCTGACCAGTGCGACGACGCCATCCGGGTCGGCCTGCTCGTGCTTGGCGCGCAGCCGGCCCACGGCGTCGAGCATCCGGGTGCGGACGCTCGTGCCGTTCTCGCCGCCCGGCAGCGCCGGTTCGAGCTCGCCGAGCGTCCACTTCTTCACGGTGTCCATGTACGTCCGGATGGACGCGTGGTCGGTGGCGCCCTCCAGATCGCCGGCGCCGACCTCGTGCACACCGTCGACGACCTGCACGTCCAGCCCGAACTGCTTGGCCAGCGGCGCGGCGGTCTGCTGGGCGCGGGTCGCCCGCGACGCGTACACCGCGACCAGCGGCTCCTCGGCCAGCCGGCCCGCGAGCGCCGCGGCCTGCGACTGCCCCAGCTCGGTCAGCGGCGGCCCGGGCAGGGCGGTGTCCAGCGCGCCGCGGACGTTCCCGTCGGTCTGGCCGTGGCGGATGAGCAGCAGCCTCACGCCAGGTCCCCCTTGCGGACGGCGTCGGCCCACCCGGCCGCGTCGACGAAGTCGTCGTTGCCGAAGCCCGGCTCGAGCGTGGTCCGGGTGCCGTCGGCCCGCGGGTGCGAACCGAGGAACCGCAGGTTGCGGCAGTGCCGGCGCAACGCCGTGAGCGCGTCGAGGATCCGCGGCTCGGCCACGTGGCCCTCGAAGTCGATGAAGAAGCGGTACTCGCCGAAGTTGCTGCGCGTCGGCCGGGCGTCGAGGCGGGTCAGGTTGATCCCGCGGTCGGCCAGCGCGGTGAGCAGCTCGGCCAGCGTGCCGGTGCGGTTCACGGCCGCGGCCACCACCGACGTCCGGTCGGCGCCGGTCGGCTCGGGCAGATCGCCCGGCGGGCGGACCAGCAGGAACCGGGTCGCCGCGTCGGTGACGTCGGCGACCTCGGTGGCCAGCACCTCGAGGTCGTAGTGCTCGACCGCGACGGGCGCGCAGACCGCGGCGTCGAAGTCGCCCTGGAGCACGCCGACCGCGGCCGCCGCCGTCGAGGACGCCGCCACCGGCTTCGCGTCCGGCAGGTTCGCCTCCAGCCAGTCACGGACCTGGGCGAGCGCGTGCGGGTGGCTGGCGACGGTCCGTATCTCGCGGTCACCCGGCCGGGTGAGCACGCTGAAGTGGACCGGCAGGATCGCTTCGGCGATCGCGACCAGCGGCGTCGACTCGCTGAGCGCGTCGAGGGTCGTGGGCACCACACCTTCGACGGAGTTCTCGATGGGGACGCACGCGGCGTCCGCCTGGCCCGTGCGGACGGCCGTCATGGCCAGCCGGACGGTCTCGACGGGAATCAGTTCCTCGCCGCCGGCGAGGACCCGCGCGGCCTGCTCGGTGAAGGTCCCCTGGGGGCCGAAGTATGCGATCCGTGACACAACACCCAGGTTACGGGGCCCGGGCGTGGCCACATTCACTCGGACAGCCGGTACGTGACCCGGTTACGCCGGGTGGCATTTTTTGCGATGCTGGACGGGTGACCGCCGACTCGGGCACGCACGCCGGCCGCGAGGGCGCCCACCCGCCGGTTTCCCCTCGGTCCCCGGAGCTGGTGCTGTGCGCCGTCGATGAACCGCTCGCCACCGCCTGGACCACCGCCACCCGCACGCTGGGCGGCCGGATCCGGGTGCACCGCGGGTCGGTGCTCGACGTCCTCGCCCAGGCCGTGGTCAGCCCGGCCAACTCCTACGGCCGGATGCGTGGCGGCATCGACGCCGTCTACGCGCGGGCGTTCCCCGGCGTGGAGCAGTCCGTCCGCAGCGCCGTGCTGGCGTTCCACGGCGGTGAGCTGCCGATCGGCGAGGCCGTGATCGTGCCGACGGGCGAGGCCGAGCCGGCCTGGCTGATCAGCGCGCCGACCATGCGGGAGCCCGGCGAGGTGCTGCCCGCCGACACCGTGCACCCCTACCTGGCGGCGCGCGCGGTCTTCCTGAAGTGGCGCGACGGCGTGCTCGACGACGGCCCGGTGCGCGAAGCCGTCGAGACGATCGCGATGCCCGGGCTCGGCACCGGCATCGGCGGCGTGGACCCCGCGACGTGCGCGCGTCAGGTCGCCGCCGCGTGGGACGACGTCTTCGGTCACTCCAGGTGAACACCACCCGGTGGGGTGGACATCACAGCGCGTTCGGCGGCCGCAAGCCCTACCGTTGACGGACGCAGGTGAACGTCCGCCAGTGCAGGCGACGGCCGGAGGAGTGTGCGATGACCCGGGTCCGCGAACTCAGCCCCTATGTCGAGCTGCACCGGGAACAGTGGAAGGAACTGCGAAGTTCGACGCCGTTGCCGTTGACGGCGGAAGAGCTGCTGCGCCTGCGCGGCCTCGGTGAGCAGGTCGACCTGGCCGAGGTGGCCGACGTCTACCTCCCGCTCTCCCGCCTGATCAACCTGCAGGTCGCCGCGCGCCAGCGGCTCTACGAAGCGACCACGACGTTCCTCGGTGACGACTCCCGCGGCACGAAGGTCCCGTACGTCATCGGCATCGCCGGGAGCGTGGCGGTCGGCAAGTCGACCACCGCCCGCGTCCTGCGCACGCTGCTCGCCCGCTGGCCGGACCACCCGCGCGTCGACCTCGTCACCACCGACGGGTTCCTCTACCCGGGCGCCGAGCTGCAGCGCCGCGGGATCATGCACCGCAAGGGCTTCCCGGAGAGCTACGACCGCCGCGCGCTGCTGCGGTTCGTCACCGAGGTCAAGTCGGGTGCCGAGCGCGTCGCCGCGCCGGTGTACTCGCACCTCGCCTACGACATCCTGGCCGGCGAGGAGCAGGTCGTGCAGCGGCCGGACATCCTCATCCTCGAGGGCCTGAACGTGCTGCAGCCCGGCCCGCGGCTGACGGTGTCGGACCTGTTCGACTTCTCGATCTACGTCGACGCGCACACCGACGACATCCAGCGCTGGTACGTCGAGCGGTTCCTGAAGCTGCGGCACACGGCGTTCGCGGACCCGGCGTCGCACTTCCACCACTTCGCCGGCCTGCCCGACGACGAGGCCCGCGCCGAGGCGCGGCACCTGTGGCACTCCATCAACGAGCCCAACCTGATGGAGAACATCAAGCCGACCCGCCCCCGGGCGACGCTGGTGCTGCGCAAGGACGCCGACCACACCATCAACCGGGTGCGGCTCCGCAAACTCTGACGCTGTCACCGCGGCCGTTCACCCACATGTCGTCTTTTCCACTGTGGGCGAACGGCCGAGCACGCGTGGTGGCGCTCAGCTCCCGTTTCCCGGCCGATCGGCCGAGGTGACCCCCGCAGCCGTAACCGGTTGGCCGATACCGGCAACCGGTTCCGAAAGCGACCCTGAAGGAGTCAGGAAAACGGCTCTGAGCTGGGGAGGAGGCCCGCGATGTTCACGATGATCCTCACGTGGGTCGGTGCGGTGCTCGGTCTGGCCCTGCTGATCGCGATGGCCGCCGGGGCGTTCGTCGTCGACTTCGACGACAAGCTCCAGGAGCGGCACCACCGCACCAAGCCCGTCGAACCGGCGGGCCCCCTGCCCTGACTCAGGCCAGCTCGGCCAGAGCCTCCAAGTAACCGTCGGCGTCGTACTCGAGCTCTTCCGATTCGAGCAGGGTGCCCGCCAGCGCGTCGATCAGCCGGTCGAAGATCTCGACGCGGTCGAGCTCGCCCTCCTGCAGGCGCTGCACGGCCTGCCAGGCCTCGACGGGCTCGTCCTCCCACAGCTGGTCGACGACGGTCGCGCGCAGCACCAGGCGCTCTTCTTCCTCGTCCTCATCCGCCTCGGCGATGACGAGCGCGCGCCGCTGCTCGGGGTCGCCGGGGTCGAGGTCGACCTCCTCGTCGCCGATCTCCGCCGTCAGCGACGGCACGGCGAACATCCGGCGTTCCAGCGCGTCGGCCAGCTCGGACGGCGACAGGTCACCGACGTCGCCGAAGTAGCGCTCGAGCGGGGAGTCGTCCTCGTCGTTGTACTCACCCAGGTACTCGGCGACGGCCTCTTCGAGCGCCGCCGTCGCGGTCTCGGTCAGGCCGTCGCGCTCGGCCGCCCACTGCGCCCAGGCCAGCACCACCGGCTCGACGGCTTCCTCGTGCTCGGCGTCGAGCTCGTACTCCTCGCCCAGCAGGCCCTCGAGGAACCGCGCGAGCTTCTCCGGGCCGACGCGCAGCGGGTTCGCCGGGTCGGTGCGCAGGCCGTGCTCCAGCAGCAGGCCGCCGATCGCGCGCGCCGAACCGGCCTCCTCGCCGCTCGCCACGACGAACTGCTCGACGACGGCGGCCCGCTCGGTGCCGGACCACTCGGCCACCTCGGGCACGAGCGACGGCTCCGGCAGCGCGCGGCACCAGGTGAGCGCGACGGCGTGGAAGCGCGCGTAGTCCTCGCTGACGTCGGCCTCGTCGAGGTGGTCGGTCGTGTCGAGGCCGTCGGCGATCATGCGGTGCGCGTCGGCGGGGTCGACCGCTTCCAGCACGACCAGCTCGGGGTCGGCTTCGGCCTGTTCCCGCATCTCCTTGAGAACCTCACCCGGCTGGTCGATCACGACGAGGTCGCGCACCCGGCCGCCCTCGGTGAAGTCCAGCAGCGCGAGCAGGCCGTGCACCTGGTCGCCGTGGCCGAACACGATCAGCAGGGACGACTCGTCGCCGTAGACGTCGCCGGTGCGCCAGCACTCGCCCGCGGTGACGCGGCCCAGCCCGCCGGCCCACGGCGGCGTGGGGATGCCGCGGCCGAGGACGGTCTCCAGGCCGGCGTCGGCGGCCTTGCGCTCGACGTCGGTCTCCGCGACGACGGCCAGCGCGGCCAGCAGCGCGGCCGCACCCGGCGTGATCTTGCGCTGCGCGAAGGCGATCAGCTCCAGGCCGAGCGGCTCTTCGCCGTCTTCGAGCGGGACGTCGTGGAACTGGCCGAGCACCTCGGAGGCGAGCAGTTCGACGTCCACCGGCGCCGGGTCGGCGCCCATCGCCGAAAAGTCGTTCAGGACGTCCTTGAACAGACCGGTCACGCTGTGCGTGACGGGTTGGGGGGCCTTCTTGCGGGCGCGACTCACCGGGCTCATGGGTTCATGTTTTCACGCCTGCTTCCCGAGCAGGTCGCGGTGGCCCTGGCGCGGGTCCCACCGGCCGCTCGACGGGGAGGCGCCGAGCCGGACGGCGGAACAGGGCCACCGCGACATCACTGGCCAGAAGCGGTGTGACCGCCTTGGCGGGCTCGATGCCGGCGATGCACGTGCAAACCGGTTCAGCCGGTCAACGAGCCGCGCGCGGCGAGGTTACGGCTTTCGGCAGGGCGATGCGCGCGGCGCGGATTTCCGTGATCAGCCGCGTTTTCCGCTTGTGGTTTTCCACCAGCGTGCCGAGGTAAGCGGTGAATTCGTCCGGGGTCCCGGCGCGTTTGTGCAAGGCGCGCAACAGCTTCAGCCGGCGCGCGGCCTCCTGGTAGGACTGCGGGTCCTTGCGCTCGATGAGCTCGTCGACCGCCGCGCGGAACACCGGGATCGTCTCGGCCGGGTGCTCGGCCGACCGCAGCTCGGCCAGGTCGAGCCGGACCTGCGGCGATGCCTCGAACCGGACGCAGGCGCGCCAGGCCTCGTCGGGCCTGCCGTCCTCGAGCAGGACGCGCGCCAGCTCGTCGGCGCGCTCGACGCCGTCAGCGGCCAGCTCGCGCAGGCGGGCCAGCGCGGCCCGCCGCTGGACCGGCCACTTCCCGGCGTCCGCCGCGGCTTCGCGCAGCGCGGTGTAGGTCTCGCGGCCGGGCCGCTCGTCGAACTCCTTGCGGCGCCGCGAAACGTCGTCGTCCTGCTCCTGCGGGGGCGGCTGGACGACGTGCTTGTGCGGGGTGAGCGCGCGGGCGGCGTGCGCGATGGCCTCGCTGTGCCGGCCCGCGGCCCGCAGCACGCGCACGATCTTGAGGCTGACGTCGACGCGCGGCGGCTTGGCCGACAGGATCGCGACCAGCCCGTCGACGTCGCCGAGCACCTCGGCCAGCTGCTCCTGCAGGCGCTCGGCCACGTCGCGCCGGTGGCCGGGCCCGCTCGCGGCGAGTACGTCGTCCACAGTGGACTTGATCCGGCGGAGGCCGGGTTCGCCCAGCGCCGTCGCGAACTCGGCGAGGTCGATCACCGGGCGGCCGGGGCCGTCGAACTCGACCTCGATGATCCAGTCGGCCAGCTTCTCCGGGTCCGGCGGCCGGGCGGTGCACGCGCGGGCGTAGATCTCGACGGCCCGGTCCAGCCGGTCGCCGAGGTCGCCGGGGTGGTCGCCGGCCTGCTCGTACATCGCGCTGATGTCGTCGACCGTGCGCCGGGCCAGCGGCGCGAGATCGGCGCGGCTGCCGGCGTCGAGCATCCGCCGCAGGGTGTCGAGGACCGCGCCGACTTTCGCGGTGTATTCGACGTTCCCGTCGGACACCGCGGTGTCCAGGAGCCGGTGCGCCTCACTGACGTCACCGGATTGGGTCGCGGCCCGCAGTTCGAGTGAATGGCGTAGCTCAGGGTCACGCTCGGCCTGGGCGTGCAACAGGTCCGCCAACGTCTCCGCGTCCAAAGTGCGCAGGTAGGGGCGAAGATCCGAGGGGGGACTCACGCGCACCAGTCTGCCCCACGGCGACAAGGTGGCGTGTGGGCCAACCGCGTGCTCTTTTCGGAGTAGCCGATGACGTTCGGTGAGCGCCTCATCGGCGTCGCAGGCCTTCGAACACGGCTTTCATCGGCCACGGCTCGGGTTCCCGCGGCACCGGTGACCGTGTGTGGCGGGGCCGCGGGATCGCCGCGTGGGCCGCCGGGTGGATCGTCGGCACCATGATCGGCACGACCGGCACCGGCACCCGCGCCACCAACCGCCGGACGACGAGCAGCAGGAGCACGGCGCAGAGCAGGATCCCGGTGCTCGCCGCGAGCGCGCCGGCGAGGGTCCGGCGGCCGTCGTCGAGGGTCAGCTGCACGGCGTACTGGCTCTGCCGGGTGTAGAGCTGACCGAGCTGCAGCGAGACGGTGTAGGCGGCCCCGCGCCACGTGGATTCGGGGATGGGCAACGGTTCGGCGGCCGCGAGCGCGTCTTCGGCGGCGGCCAGCCTGCTCCAGTCGGCGCTGCGGGTGACGGCCTCGTAGGCCTCCCGGCCGGTCTCGGTGAGCTGCCCGGAGACCTGCGCGAGCTCGGCCCGGTAGGCGGCGACGGCCAGGACGAACGACCGCCGCGTCACGTCGTCGAGCCCCGCCAGCGCGAGGGAATCGGCGCGGTACATGCCTTCGGCCACGGAGAGCAGCTGGATCGCGGTGGTCTGCTGGTACCCGGATTCCGCGTCCGGCGCGCGTCGCGCGTAGTCGCGGAGCCCGGCGATCGTGGTGTCGATCCGCTGGGTGAAAATCGCGTACGCCGAGGACCGGTGGTCGGGCGTCGCCATCGCGGCCGCCCGCTGGCCCTGCAGGGAGACCACCGCCCGAGCCGTCCGATCGGCCGCGGCGGCCGTGTCCATCGCCTGCTCACGCGTCCGGACCGCTTGGTGGACCAGGAAACCCGCGATCACCAAAGCGACGACGACGAGAGCTGACCCGGGGATGAACGCGATGCCCAGCATGCGTCCACGCACGGATCGCAGGTACTTCAAGTACGTTCCCTTCCCAGCACCTGGCCCCGCAACCATCCCGACGGTGGTCAACCTATTGAGTGAGAGATTCACCGGTCAACGCCAGTCCGCCATACGGCCGTTAGCGGTCCGTGACCGCCCGGGGACAATCACCCCGGTGACCTTCGACGACGTGACCCAGCGCCTCCGCGACTTCGCGGCCGCCCGCTCCTGGGAGCCGTTCCACACCCCGAAGAACCTGGCGATGGCCTTGTCGGGCGAGGTGGGCGAGCTGACCTCGCTGTTCCAGTGGCTGACACCGGAGGAATCCGACGCGTGGCGCGCGGATCCCGCGCTGGAGAAGAACGTCCTGGACGAGATCGCCGACGTCACGCTGTACCTGCTCCAGCTGGCGGACCGCCTGGGCGTCGACCTCGCGGCGGCGGCGCACGCGAAGATCGACCGCAACGAGCTGCGCTTCCCCCCGCCGGCCTAACCCCAGAAGATCCCGTCGGGATTGCGATCGATCTCGGCCAGCAGGGGCGGCGGCGTACTGGCGACCGGCGCGTCCGGGTAGGTCAGCCACTTGCCGTTGCGATCGGCCCAGCGCACCGACCAGATCCCGTGCTCGTCGAGACGCAGCTGCGCGATCTTCTGTTCGGTCCACTCCGGCCCGGCTTCCGGCGACCAGGGCGCGCGGCACTCCAGGATCGTGACCGTCCGGCCCCGGGTCCGGCACTCGACCCGGACCTGGTCCAGGACCCGCTCGGGTACCCGCTGAGCGCACCACCGCTCGATCTGCCGCAGGGCCAGTTCCGGAATCGCCGCCATGGACCCAGTGAACCAGGCAGGACACTCGTTCAACCGAGCCGGTTCCGGCACCGGACCGAGGCTACCGAGTCTGCGGCTGCGCGAGCCACCAGCCGCCGAGCAGGGCGCCGACCCCGAAGATCGCGAAGAAGATCCCGGCGACCAGCGGAGTACCACCGAACATCGCGATGACGACGATGAACATCAGCAGCAGTCCGACGCCCATCAGGACCCGCCCGCCGACCCGCTTTCCCTGGACCGCCACGATCGGACGGGCCGCCGGCGGCGGCTCGAACCCGAGCGCGACCGGCGCTTCCCGGACGCCGAGCACCACGACGCCCAGTTCGCCGGCCCGCCCCAGCCGCGGCTCGTTCGACGCGACAGTCGTGTCCGCCACCAGGTGCGTGACGCTCCCGGTCAGCTTCTTCGCCAGCTGGACGCCTTCCGCGAGCACGCGGGCCCGCAGCTGGTCGGCCGCGGCCGTCGTGCCGAGCACGAGCACCCGCGTCGGCTTGCCGGCCGCAGTGGGCTGCAGGTCGCGGACGGTTTCCGCGACCCCGAGCGCCGTCGCGACCTGACGCAGTTCGCGTGCCTCCGCCGCGGTCACCACGCCGTCCCCTTCGGCGACCGCCCGCAACGCCGTCACGAACCGCTCGTGCGTCGCGCGCACGCTCTCGCCGTCCCAGCCCGCTTCGTCCGCCAGCGCGGCCAAGGCCGACACCTCGGGCGGCGACAGGTGCTGGTCGGCGACGACGCCGGCGAGCAGGTCCAGGTACGCGTCCTCGCCGGTCCGAGCGGCGACGACCCGCTCGACGGCTTCGGCCATCCAGCCCGGCTCGGCCGCCGGGACGTCTTCGCGTGGCCGCAACGGGCCCGCGGCGAACGTCGGCAGCGTGGGCAGCACCGGCCGCGCCGCGAAGGTGAAGCCGTGCCGTCCGAACAGGCCGGTCGCCAGCTGCGCGACGGTCCGCGCGCCGCTCAACGCGGACGGCCCGGGCCGCGGCACCCCGAACGCGGGAGCCACCGTCGCGAGCCGGTAGTTGGGCAGCCGGACGGCGGACCGCGCGGCCGTCAGCACGTCGACGCCCGGCAGCACCGGCACCCGGGCGCCGAGCCGCTCGGCCTCGCTGCCCAGGAACGCCGTGAGGAACGGCAGGTCGTGGGCGACGACGACGCTGCCGCGGCACAGGTTGAGCAGTGACCCCAGCACGGCGCCGAACGACGGCGCGGCGTCCAGCTCTTCCCGCGTGATGCCGTGCAGGACGACCGGGCCGGGCGGCACGCCGGGCCCCGGGTTCACCAGTGTCGTCAGCTCACCGGCGAGCACGCCGTCGGCGCGGACCCGCACCGCGGCCAGCTCGACCACGCGCCCGGGGCGCAGGCCGGTCGTCCGGATCTCGAGGGCGGTGAAGTCGACGCCCTGCGCGGGGTAGCCGCCGGCCCCGAGCAGCGGGAGGGATTCGATCACGTCCGCCAGGTCGCTCGACCGCGCGCCGTTGTGACGGTTTTCGCGACGAAAAGGGTGTTCGTGACGCGATCGTGACGGTTACATTCCGCCGGATAACGACTGGTGGTCGATCACGGTCCGCGGCGTAACAACGGCGGGAGATTTCCCGAGTACACCGTCGGCACGTCGCGTCGAAGAGCAAGGAAATCCGCCATGAAGCGCCTACCGAATTGGCTGAAGATCGTCCTGGCCGCTTTCGGCGTCCTGTTCGTGCTCGGCGCCGTCTTCGGGAAGGCGCCCGAGCCGAAGCTCACGGCCGCCGCACCGACGACCACGGCTCCCACCAGCACGACCAGCGCGACGCCGACCCCCACGCCGGTCGCCGTGACCTACACGGTGGAGACCGTGACGGACGGCGCGAACGTCGTGGTGAACGGCAGCGACGGCACCCGGAAAACGGTGCGCGTGCTCGGTGTCATCGCCCCCGTCACCACCGTCGGCTGTTACGCGGCGGAATCGCTGGCCTGGGCCGCGACGACCCTTTCCGGGAAAACCGTCCAGCTCGGCGCGGAAACCGTCGACGGCATCACCGTGACGCTGGCCGGCGGGCAGGATTACGCGACACTGGCGCTCCAAAACGGCTATCTCAAGTACGCGACGAGTGCCGCGGCGCCGGCACTGGCCGCCGCCGAAAACACGGCGCACCAGGCCGTCAGCGGACTGTGGGCGGCGCCGTGCAACGGCACGATCGACGTCCCGGCGCCGACCCCGACCCCGACACCGAGCCCGACGCCGATCCCGCAGCCGCCGGCCCCGGTGGCCACCAAGGCGGCCCCGAAGCCGCCGCCCGCGCCGGTGACCACCCAGGACGCACCGGCGCCGGAGCAGGATTCCGCCGCGTACTACAAGAACTGCACCGCCGCCAAGGCCGCCGGCGCCGCACCGCTGTACCGCGGCGAGCCCGGCTACCGGGCCGCGCTCGACCGTGACGGCGACGGCGTGGCCTGCGAACGGTGATCTAGCCTGGGCCGATGACCACCGCCGACGGATTGCTCGGGCGGCTCGCGGAGCTCGACCGGGGGCGCCTGGCGACGGTGCTGGCCCACCGGCCGGACGTGCTCGGGGAGCCGTGGCCGCGGCGGCTGGACGTCGTCGCCGCCCGGCTCGGCACCGCCGCCTCCCTGAACGAGGCCCTGCTCGGGTTGCCGACGCCGCACGCGCAGGTCGTGCGGGCCCTGCAGCTCTGTCACGCGCTGGGCACCGGACCCGCGCCGATCGCCGACGTCGCGCGGCTGCTCGGTACCGGTCCCGCCGTCGCCGAGTCCTTTGTGGACGAACTGGCGGACCGGGCGCTGGTCTGGCGCGAGCCCGGCGGCGTCACGCTGCCGGAGCTGCTGCACCGGACGAACTTCCGGGCGGACGGCCTCGGCGAACCGGCCGCGCACCTGCTCGGCGAGCTCGGCACGACGCGGCTCGCGCAGCTGTCGCGGGCCGTCGGCCTGCCGGACGACGTGCGCCGGACCGAGCTGCTGAGCGGCCTCGTGGAGTTCTTCCGGGACGCCGACGGCCTGCGCGAGCTGGCCGGCACAGCACCCGAGCCCGTCCAGAAACTGTTGCGGGACATGGCCGACGGCGTTCCCGAGATCAACGCCGTGACGCCGCTGCCGGGCACGCCGGAGGCCTGGGCGTTCGAGCGCGGCTTCCTGTTCGGGACGTACTACGGCAGCGCCGCCATGCCCGTCGAGGTGTCGCTGGCCCTGCGCGGCCCGGACCACCCCCTGCCGTTCACGCCGGTGGAGCCCGAAACCCCCGTCGTCCACATCGGCGCCGAGTCGGCCGAAGCCGCGTCGTCGGCCGCCGCGTTGCGGCTGCTCGACCGCGTCTCGGCGGTGCTCGAACTCGCCGCCGCCGAGCCGTTTCCGCTGCTCAAGGACGGCACGATCGGGTCGCGGCTGATCAAGAAGGTGGCCAAGGAGGTCCGCGCGACGCCCGCGGAGATCGAGCTGGCCATCGACCTCGCCGTGCAGACCGGGCTGCTGCTCGCCGAGGAGCCCAACCCGCCGCGCCGGGGCCAGAAGGCGCCGCCGCCCACGCTCGAACCGGACCCCGACGTCGTCCGCCCCGGCCCGGCGCTGCTCCACCGCCTGCTGCTCACGACCTGGTGGGAACCCGCGCCGCCGGTGGAAGGCCCGGGCCACGGCGCGCAGGTGCGACGGCTGGTCGTGCGGTTGCTGGCCCGGCTGGCACCCGGCACCGGGATCACCGACGTCGACGCGCTGACGCGGCTCGCCGAGTGGCACGCACCGATGCTGGCGGCCGAGGACTTCGCCGGGCACGTGCAGGCCGCGCTCGCCGAGGGCGAGCTGCTCGGCGCCGTCGCGCACGGCGCCGTCACCAAGGCCGGGCGCGCGCTGCTCGACCCGGGCAAGCTCGTGGCCGTCACCGAAGAACTGGTGGCCCACGCCCGCACGACGGCGTTGTTCGGCACCGACCTGACCGCGATCGTGCCCGGCTCCCCCGACGCCCGCCTCGCCGCGCAGCTGGACCGCGCCGCCGATCGCGAGACCCAGGGCACGGCGACGAGCTGGCGGTTCTCGCCGTCGACCGTCCGGCGGGCCTTCGACCAGGGCGCGACGGCGGCCGAGCTGCTCGGCGAACTGGGAGCGATCGCCGGCGGCGAGCTGCCGCAGCCGTTGGTGTACCTGGTCAACGACGTCGCGCGGCGGCACGGCGAGGCGCAGGTGTTCGACGTCGCGAGCGTCGTCACCGGTGAACCCGCGGTGCTCGCCGAAATCGCGGCGCACCGCAAGCTCGTGAAACTCGGCCTGCGCTCAGTGGCTCCGACGGTGTTGACGTCCACAGTGGACGCCTCACGCACGCTCGAAGCGTTGCGCGACGCCGGTTACGCGCCGACGCACCACGCCGCCGACGGGAGCGTCGTGCTGCCGGCGCGGGAGCAGGGCGAGCCGAAGGTCGCCATCCGCGATCCCGAAGCCGCCGACCGGAAACCCGACCCGCTGGACCACGCGGACCGGCTGCTGGCGGCCCCGCCGAGCGGCCCGAGCCTGCTGCGCGGGCAGCTCGCGCGGGCGATGAGCGACCGCTACGCGGGGCGGCTCACGCCGAAGCAGCAGCAACTCTGCTGGCAGCTCGAAGCCGGCATCCCGGTGGACGTCGTCTACCGCGCGGACGGCGCCGAGCCCGCGCGGCTCGTCATCGCGTACCCGGAGCTGGACGACGACGTCCTCGACGTCTGGTCGCTCCACGATCGCGCCTACCGCCGGCTCGAGCTGGCGCGGATCGACCTGGCTTAGGCCTCGACGGCGGTGAGCTTCGCGAAGGCCACGACGTTGTCGAGGTAGTTCCCGCTCGACCGGTCGAACGCGCCGCCGCAGGTGATGAGCCGCAGCTCGGGCTCGGTCGTGTCGCCGTAGACCTCGTCCGTCGGGAAGTCGGCCTTGGCGTAGCGGTCGACGCGGTAGACGGTGAAGACCGCCGTCCGGCCGTCGGTGCGGCCCACCCGCACCAGCTCGCCGGAGCGCAGGTCCTTCAGCTTGCCGAACGCGCCGGGCACGTGCTTGTAGTCGACGTGCGCGGCCAGCACCGCCGGCCCGACCTCGCCGGGCGACGGGGCGCCGGTGAACCAGCCGACGGTCGTCGCGTCGGGCGGGACCTGCAGCTCACCGCCGGGCGTGAGCCCGAGATCGGCGATCGACCCGGCGCGCACCCCGATCGCCGGGATGCTCAGCGACGCCGGTTTCGCCGCCGGGAGCCCGCCGTGCGGCGGGGCGGTCGTGGTGCCGGCGCTCCCCGCGGCGCTCGTGTAGGGCGGCGACGGCGGCGGCGCGACCTCGTCCGTCGCCGGAGAGGAGAAGGCCAGGACGAGTGCCACGACCACGACCACGCCGAGCGCGGCGGCCACCGCCGCGATCGCCGGCCACAGCGGTGGGTGCGGCCGCCTCAACTCGCGCGCCGGCGCAGGTAGAGCACCATCCCGCCGGACGTCGCCGCGGCCAGCAGCGCGCCGCTGAGCAGGAGGAACCCGGGGGTGCCTTCGTCGGGCTCGCCGCCGCCGGTGGCCACGCCGCCGACCGGCTTGACCTTGACCTGGCCGCCCGTCGTGGCCTTCTTGATGGTCGTCGACTTCGGGGTGGTGTGGGTCTTCGTCGAGGTCGACGGCTGTGCCGAGGTGGGCACGGGCTTGGTGGTGTTCTGCACCGGGCGGTGCGGCAGGGACTCGCAGGCGATGCCGTCCTTGTCGGAGTCCAGGTTGTTGGGGTCACCCGGCGTCGCGTCGAGGACCGCCTGCGCCTCCTCCTGGTACGTGAAGTTGCCGCAGTCCACGTCGCCGACCGCGAGGGGCGTCGCGAGTTGCGCGGAGGCGAGGGAGACGGGGCCGAGGAGAGCGAGCCCGGCGACGGCTGCGGCCGTCGTCAGGGCACGACGAAATAAGGACAACGGAAGTCCTTCCGGGGAAGAATCGGAGTCGAACACGGCTCTGGCGCCGCGATGCGTGGTTAATATCGCGGCGCCGTCGACGCCGTTACGGACATTTCCGAAATTCGTGCGGCCGCCGGGAAACGCCAGGGCTCAACCAAAAGCCGGGCGCCTCGTGATTCTTCGCCGGATTGATGATCGAATCGCGTTGACCAGCGTTTTCGGCCGTCCGGAAATTCGTCGCAATACGTACCGGTCGGAATGTCGGACGATCTCCGTCACCTCTTCGAGCGAATTGGCCGTCCACCCCGTAACCTGGGGGTATGCCGATCCAGGTACTGCTCGTCGACGACCACGAACTGGTCCGCCGCGGGCTCCGCGACCTCCTCGGCGACGAGCCCGACATCGAGGTCGTCGCCGAAGCGGGCAGCGTCGAAGAGGCGTTGGCGGTCGCGATGCACGTCGAGCCGGAGGTCGCGGTGGTCGACGTCCGCCTCGGCGACGGCGACGGCATCACGCTCTGCCGCGAGCTGCGGTCGAAACCGAACCCGCCGGCGTGCCTGATGCTCACGGCGTTCGACGACGAAGAGGCGATGGTCGGCGCGATCATGGCCGGCGCGGCGGGCTACCTGCTGAAACAGGTGCGCGGGCAGGACGTGGTGAACGCGGTCCGCGAAGTCGCGGCCGGCCGGTCGCTGCTGGACCCGGTGAGCACCGCGCGGGTGCTGGACAAGATGCGCCACCCGCCGACGGACGAGCTGGCCGCGCTGACCGAGCGCGAGCGGGACGTGCTCGAGCTGATCGGCCAGGGCCTGTCGAACCGGGAGATCGCGGAGCGGCTGTTCCTCGCCGAGAAGACGGTCAAGAACTACGTCACGTCGGTGCTGGCGAAGCTCGGCATGCAGCGCCGCACGCAGGCCGCCGCCTGGGTCGCGCGCCGGGAGAAGTAAACGCGGCTACTTCACCAAACCGCCAAGGGACGACCACTGCCCCGTCACCGCGAAGACGATGGCAAGAATCACGACGATGAGCAAGCTGATCGTCTTCCACCCGTTCTGCACGAAGGCATTGAACGCCTCGTAGCGCCGCCGCCCCGCCGAGCTGCGATCGGGTTGCTGCAGCACGTCGGCCACAAGCGGTTCGACCCGAGCGGGCAGAGAAGCTGGATCCTCGACCGTGAGCAGAGCGAGAGATGCCACGACGAGCTGCCGATAACCGAGAGTGCGTTCCTGATCGAATCCCGCTTTGATCGCGTGACTACGCAGCTCGCCAGTCACTCCGCGATAAGCAGCAGTGACCCTTTCGTGGTCACGGGGAGTCAACGTGTCGGCCATCCCCCGCGCACAGCGGTCCGTGTAGTGAGCCAACCCGAATCCGACACGGTGCGTGTAGTTCCGCCAGCGCGCAGCGATGAACGATCGCGGCAGTTGCGCGCCACGGATCGGTCGCTCCGAGAGGCGACGCTCGTCCAGGTACCACAACAGCCGGAACGCGTCGTGGATCAGCGTCCGATGCGGGAACACGTATCGCAGAGCCGACTGCACCAGGTACAACCCGAACACGGCCAGCCCGAGACTTGCGACCGTCCCAGCCTGGCTGAAGTCACTGACCTTGCCCGCGTCTGCGCGCGCCGGGAAAGTCACGACAGTGATCGTCCCCCCGGCCCACACCATTCCCGGCAAGAGAGCGGCCAGCAGTGTGAGACCGCTCATGCGGTTCGCCGTATAGGAAGCCGCCAGATCACGCAGGGTCTCGTCCCGATCGTGGTCGTCCAGGAGTGACCAGTCGCCCGCCTGATGTTTCGAGGCAGCGCGGAACGTACGGCTGCCCATGACCAGATAGCAGGCGATGTAGAACGGGGCGAAAAGGAATACGACCCAGACTGTGACCGCACCCATACCGACCCTGTACGCGACGAGCCCGAGAGTCTCGGCGACCAGTACGACGAAGAACACGCTGAAGCTCAGCCTGAGGAGACGAGTCCAGTGCGCGCGGCAGCTCCCGTCATGGAATCGCCGCCGGTACCGGACCCGCAGGAACCCTCGCAGCAGGCCGTCATGCTGGATGATCCGGCAACCGACGTGGCACCACGCCACCAAGGCCGCGAACAAGACCAAGCGAGCCGCGAATCCACGCATCATCGTCTCGAGCATTGGCCCCCCTCAACTCTTGATCGATCAGTCTAGGCCACGAACTCGCCGATTGGGGCAACATGAGCAAAGGTGCCGCAAGCCGCCGTTCGCTGCGTACTTTTCACGGCCGTGTCACCGAGCGCCACGTCAAGCGGGGTTTGCGGACTCCGGATTCACTCGAACGTGAGTCGAATATATGTTCGAGAATTCGATAAGATCCTTCCTGAGGACGTGGGAAGGAGGCTTGGATGACCCGAGAAGGGTGAGGCCGAGTCTTGTCGGTCGTGTGTGCCGGTTTCAGTCGAGTGGCAGGTCGAACGCGACGAGCGTGCCGAGGCTGGGCGAGGAGTTCAGGAAGAACTTCCCGCCCGCGGCGTCCGCGCGTTCGGCGAGGTGGCGCAGGCCACGGGTGGCGACACCTTGGGGGACCCCGGAACCGTTGTCCCGGACGCGGAGCTTCACGCCGTGCGAGTCCCGGGCCAAGGTGACGCGGGTTTCGCTCGCACCCGAGTGTCTGACCACATTGGACAGTGCTTCACGCAGGGCGGCCCGGATGTGGTCGGCCCGTTCGGCGGGGACGTCGGCGAACTCACCAGACAGCTCCAGGGTCGGCGGGTAACCGAGCAGCTCCCCCGCGATACGGACCTCGCCGCGCGCCGATTCGGCAAGATCGGCAGGCGTGCCGGTGTCGTGGCGAGGTTCTGCGGACCGCAGCGCGCGCACGGTCCCGCGGATCTCCTCGATGGTCTGGTCGAGCTGGTCGATCGCGTCGGACAGGCGAACACCGTCGGCCTGGGCGAACCGCTTGCGCATGTTGCGCCGCACCCGGTCGAGCTGCATCCCGGCGCCGTAGAGCCGTTGGACGATGACGTCGTGGAGCTCGCGAGCAATCCGCTCCCGCTCCTCGTACAGCGCGACGCGGTGGCGAGCATTGGCGCCCTCGGCAAGCGCGAGCACCACCCCGGCTTGCGCGGCGAAAGCGACGAGCATTTCGACGGTTCCCGCGGAGAAGGGCTCACGCCCCTGCTTCCGGTAGACGGTGAGAGCACCCAGCACGCGCCCCCCGGACCCAAAGGGAGCGGCGGCGAAGGGCCCATAGCCGTGAAGCTCGGCCGGGACGTAGGGCGCGGTCCGCGGATCAACGGTGAAGTCATCACTGGCGATCGGCTCACCACCCCGAGCCACCCGCCCGGCGGCGGAGTCGGCGGAGAGCGAAAGCCCACGAAGCGACTCACCGACGACGGGGCCAGCACCACCACTGTCAGCGGCTGACGCCGATTCAATGCCGCGCACGCCTGGCGCCGACGCGACTGGCGCCATTGCGCTTGGCGCCGGCACGGCTGCTGCCGTCGCGCCTAGCTCAGGCGTGCCTGGCGACATGCCGGGCGCCGCGGCGGGGTCGTCGCCCGACGCACCTGGCTCACCCACACGTCCGGCCTCACCCGGCGACCCGGCCCCTGAAGCGTCGGGGGCCGCATCGACATCGGTGGCTCCCGCACGCGTCGGCGCGGCGACCTCGCTCGGGTGCGGCGTCGCGTAGTGCGCGGCTTCGACGACGACGCGGCCGTCGTCGGCGCTGACCATGGCCAGGCCCAGGTCGGCGTCGGCGAGTTCGGCGGCGCGGGCGACGACCGTGTCCAGCACCGCGCCCGGGTCGTCGCCGGACAGGGCGGTGCTGGTGATCTCGGTGGCGGCGGACAGTGCCCGCGCGGCAAGCGTCGGATCCATGAGTTCCGTCATTATCGCGCGGCGCGGCGGCGGCGCGGCAAGGACACAGCGGGAATCGATCACGTCACCCCGCCACCGGCACTCGCGTGACGACCCGGCCGTCCCGGACCTCGAGCACCACGTCCGCGTGTTCGGCCTCGTCGGCGCGGTGGGTCACGTGCACCACGGTCCGCCCCGCGAGCACCGCACGCAGCTGTTCCCGCACGGCGCGCGCGGTCGGCTCGTCGAGGTGCGCGGTGGGCTCGTCGAGCAGGACGAGCCCCGCCGAAGACGCCCCGAGCAAGGCCCGCGACACTGCCACTCGCTGCGCCTGCCCACCGGAAAGCCCACTGCCACCACTGCCGAGCACGGTCTCCGGCCCGACGTCGTCGAGCGCGGCCTGGTGCAAGGCGTCCCGCAGTTCGTCCTCGGTGGCGGTCGGCCGCGCCAGCCGAAGGTTTTCGCCCACGGTGGTGGCGGCCAACATCGGCTCCTGCGGCGCCCAGGCGACACCATCGGGCACGTTGACGACGCCTCGCGAAGGCGAAAGAAAGCCGAGAAGCGCGGCAACCAGCGTCGACTTGCCGGCCCCACTGGGCCCGACGACGGCGGCATAGGTCCCGGGAGCAAGAGCCAGATCAACCCCACGAAGCACGACGGGCCCATCCGGCCAGCCGAGGTCAGCCCCACACAGTTCAACGGACGGCCGCTCGCCACCCCCGAACGCGCCCTGGTGCAACCCGCCGACCGCCACTTCGGTCCGGGGCCGAGCAGCATCGATCTCGGCCGGGCGCTGTTCGGTCTGGTGCGACCCCGCGGCCACCAGCCCGACCTGCGGCTTGGTTGGCACCATGTGGCCGGCCGTGGCTGGGGTGTCGGCCAGGCGGTGGCGGGCCTGCTTCAGCGTGTCCCAGTGCTGGGCCACCGGTGGCAGCAGCGCCAGCACTTCCGCCAGCGCCAGCGGCACCAGCGCCAACAGTGGCGCCAGCACCGGGTCGAGACGGCCGACCGCGACCGCTTGAGACGCGAATGCCATGCTCACGATCGCCGCCGTGCCGCAGGCTAGCGTCACCAAGGCTTCTGCCGCGCCGGCTCCGAATGCCTGGCGGCGGGCCTGGGTCACCAATCGGGTGTCCGCCTCGGCCAGGGCATGGCGACGATCGTGAGCACGGCCGAATGCCAGCAGCTCGGCCGCCGCGTCGAAGAGCACCAAGACCCGGGTAGCGACGTCGCGTCGGCCGGTTGCCAAGGCTGACGTTGCTCGGCGTTCGGCTCGCAGGGCGACCAGTGGGGCGCACAACCCCAGGGCGACCGCCGCCGCGAGGGTCCAGCCTGCCGCGGGGAGGACCCACGCCTCGACGGCGATCGCTCCGGCCGCGACCAGCGCGACCACCAGTGGCGGCGAAACCACCCGGGGCAGCAGGTCGCGCACCGTGTCGACGTCGGCGACCAAGCGCTGCTGGCCCTCGCCCGCTCGCAGGCTTCGCGCCGGTCCTAGGCGAACAAGGGACTTCCACAGCCTCACCCGAAGGCGGCCCGCGATGCGGAACGCGGCGTCGTGCGTGACCAGGCGTTCCACGTACCGGAGGCCGGCTCGGCCCAGGCCGAACGCGCGGACGCCGACCACCGCGACCGTCAGTGTCAGGATCGGCGGCTGCTGGGACGCCTTGGCGATCAGCCAGCCGGACGTCGCGGTCAGCGCGACGCCGGCCAGCAGCGCGACCGCGCCAAGCGCAGCGCCGCCGAAGAGCCGTCCGTCCAGCAGGGCACGCCAGGGCAGGCGCGAGCCAGAAGAGTCCACTGTGGACGCCTCAGGTGCGTCCACAAAAGAAATCGACATATCGACCGCTGCCGTGCGCTCGTGGGCCGCGATCACCGCCGCGGCTCCGTGGTCGACGGCGCGCTGCACCGCGTCCAGCACCAGGCATGCGTTGGCCTCGTCGAGGTGGGCCGTCGGCTCGTCCAGCAGGAGGAGCCAGGCGCCGTCGCGGACCCGCAGCAGTGCCCGCGCCACCGCGACGCGCTGTCGTTGGCCCAGGGAAAGCTTCGCCACCGGACGGTCCGCCAGCCCGGCCAGGCCGAGTTCGGCGAGGACGACGTCCGAGCCGACCTCTTCGCGGACCGTGCCGCCGGTGAACACCGGCGACTGCGGCACCCACGCGACCTGCTCCCGCCAGCGCGCGAGGTCGGCGTCGGCGAGGTTCGTCGTGCCGATCGTGATGCTTCCGTCGTGTGCGGGGACGAAGCCGAGGAGCGCCGAGAGCGTCGTCGACTTGCCGCCGCCGCTGGGGGCGCGCAACCAGACCGTCTCGCCGGGGCGGATCGCGAACGTTTCGCCGTCCGGGGCGAAACCGCCGCGCCGCGCCACCCGCAGAGCGGAAACTCGCAGGTCACGACCGTCGATAAGCGCGCTGCCGCGGGAAGGCGCGGGCACCGCCAGCAGGTCGACGACCCGGCGGACCGCTTCGACGCCGTCTTCGCTGGAGTGGAACGCCGCGCCGACCGCGCGCAGGGGCTGGTAGCACTCCGGCGCGAGGATCAGCACGCCGAGCCCGATGGCCAGCGGCAGGTGGCCGCCCGCGAGGCGGACGCCGATCACCACCGCGACGAGCGCGACCGACAGCGTCGCGATCAGTTCGAGCACGAACGCCGAGGAGAAGGCGACCTTCAACGTCTTGAGCGTCGCGCGGCGGTGGCGTTCGGAGAGCTTCCGGACCGTCTCGGCCTGGGCGTCCGCGCGGCGGAACGCGGTCAGCACCGGCAGCACGCGCACCAGTTCGAGGAGCCGCTCGGACATCCGGTGCGTCGCGTCGGTGGCGCCGGCGACGCGGCCGGCGGTGTACTTGCCGACCAGGATCGCGAACATCGGCAGCAGCGGCACGGTCAGCGCGACGATCACGCCCGACGGCCAGTCGGCGAACAGGATCGCCGCGCCGGCGCCGAGCGGGACGACGGCCGCCGTCACCAGCGCGGGCAGGTACTCGCGGAAGTACGCGTCGAGCGCGTCGAGGCCGCGGGTCGTCAACGCCGTCAGCTCGCCGTGGCCGCGGCGGGCGATCCACTCCGGACCGAGGCGCAACGCGTGGTCGACGGCTTTCGCGCGCAGTTCGCGTTGCGCCGTCGCGGCCGCGCGGGCGGCGACCGTGCGCACCGCCCAGCCGGTCAGCGCGCGCGTCGCGACGAGCGCGAGCAGCGCGGCCAGCTGGGCGGTGCGTCCCCCGAACCCTGCTCCGACGATCGCCGCGAGGACGTCGGCGAGCAGGAATGCCTGGGCCACCAGCGCGGCGGCGTTGAGGAAAGAGAGGATCCCCACCAGGGCCAGCGCTCGGCGCACGGCCGGCACGAGGGCCGGCAGTGCGCCGAGCGGGCCCTTTCCCGGCCGCGCCGAGTCCATTGTGGACTCCGAGGCGAGAAGAGGAGCGCGCCCGGGAAGCTGCGTCATGGTGCGTGGACCGCCGGGATGTGCTGGGTGCCGATGCGCTTGCGGAACACCCAGTACGTCCAGCCCTGGTAGATCAGCACGGCGGGAGCCCCGAAGACGGCGACCCAGGTCATCACCGTCAGCGTGTACGGGCTCGACGCCGTGTCGGCGATGGTCAGCGTGTTGGCGGCGTCGAGGGTCGAGGGCAGGACGTTCGGGAAGAGCGAGCCGAACATCGTGACGGCGGCCCCGGCGATGACGACGCCGAGCGCGGCGAACGCCTGGCCGTCGCGGTCGGCGCGCAGCTTCAGCCAGGCGACTACCGCGGCGAGAGCACTGATCCCAAACGCGAGCAGTGTCCACAGCGTGCCTTCGCGCCACTGGACGACGGCCAGGAAGGCGACGACCGGCACCATCGCGAGCGGCAACACGCGCAGCGCCAAGGTCCGGGCGCGTTCCCGGAGGTCACCGGTGGTTTTGAGGGCGAGGAACGCGGCGCCGTGGGTGATCGAGAAGGCGGCGACGGCGACCGCGCCGAGCAGGGTGTCCCAGCGGAACGCGGCGAACGCGGAGCCCACGCGGTTGCCTTCGGCGTCGAGGGGCAGGCCGAGGACGGTCGTCGCGAGGATCAGCCCGACGCCGAGCGGCGGGATCCACGAGCCGGCCACGATCACGCGGTCCCACGCGCGGCGCCAGCGGTCGGAGTCGACCTTGCCGCGGTATTCGAAGGCGACGCCGCGGCCGATCAAGGCGAGCAGCAGGAGGAGAAGCGGCAGGTAGGCGGCGGAAAAGAGGCTGGCGTACCACCCGGGGAAGGCGGCGAACATCGCCCCGCCGGCGACGATCACCCAGACTTCGTTGCCGTCCCAGACGGGCCCGATGGTGTTGACCATGACGCGGCGCTCGGTGTTGTCGCGCGCGAGCACCGGCAGCAGCATGCCGACGCCGAAGTCGAAGCCTTCGAGGAACAGGTAGCCGGCCCAGAAGAAGGCGATGACGCAGAACCAGATCGTCGGGAGGGTCATCGGACGCCGCCTAGCACGTCGGCCCGACGTTCGGCCGTGATCGAGCCTCGATCGCCGTGAGTTATCCACAAGTGGTCGAGTTGTCCACAGATTTGCTGTGGGTAACCCGTGAGAGTGACCAAGCCGATACGCTGGGTTCGGGGCCGCCCCCCGGGACGGGTGGGGGCTGCTTTGCGGGAGGTTGGGCCCGCAGCAGGGGGTTTTGCCTGGTCAGCGGGCTTGGGGTGGGTCAGGGTGCTCATCGTCGCCGCCTCAGTAGGCGAACGCGAGCGTGTCGCCCGGTTCGTTGTCGTCGTCTTGCTTCTTCGGGGGCATCACCGCGTCGACGCCGCCGCGGATGTACTTGCGCATCAGGTACAGCTCCACCACGCCCAGCACGGCGTACACCGTGGTCAGGGCGATGAGGGACGTCCAGACCTCGCCCGTCGACAACCGCGAGACCGCCTGGGCGGTGAACATCCAGACGCCGTCGACGCCCGACGGGTTCGGGGCCACCACGAACGGCTGACGGCCCATCTCCGTGAAGATCCAGCCCGCGCTGTTGCCCAGGAACGGGGTGGCCACGCCGGCCAGGACCAGCCACGGGAACCAGCGTGAGCCGGGGATCCGGTCGCGGCGGGTCAGCCACAGGGCCAGCAGGCCGATGCCCGCCGACACCGCGCCGAAGCCGATCATCATGCGGAAGCCCCAGTACGTCACCGGGAGGTTCGGGACGTAGTCGATCGGCTTTCCCGCGAGCGAGCCCAGGTCCGGGTCATTCGGGTAGTTCGTGCCGTACTTCGCCTGGTACTCCCCGATCAGGTCCTCGACGCCCTTGACCTCGGTCTTGAAGTCGTTGTGCGCCAAGAACGAGAGCAGCGCCGGCACGTTGAACGTCTTGACGTCTTCGCAGTTCGAGCCCGCGACGTCGCCGATCGCGATGATCGAGAAGCTCGCCGGTTGTTCCGTGTGGCACAACGCTTCCGCAGACGCCATCTTCATCGGCTGCTGCTCGAACATCAGCTTGCCCTGCGTGTCACCGGTGATCGCGAGGACGGCGAACGCGGCGATGCCGACCCAGCCGCCGAGGCGCAGCGACGTCCGCCAGACGTCCTGGTGGTCGCCGCGGCGCCAGAGGTGCCAGCCGGCGATGCCGACCAGGAAGGCCGCCGCCACCGAGAACGCGCCGGCCAGTGTGTGCGGGATCGCGGCCAGCGCCGTGTTGTTCGTCAGCACCGCCCAGATCGAGTTCATCGTCGGCTTGCCGTTCTCGAACGTGACGCCGACCGGGTGCTGCATCCACGAGTTCGCGGCCAGGATGAAGTACGCCGAAGCCATCGTGGCCAGCGAAAACGCCCACGCGCACGCCAGGTGCACCTTCTTCGGCAGCCGGTCCCAGCCGAAGATCCACAGGCCGAGGAACGTCGACTCGACGAAGAACGCGAGGAGCCCTTCCATGGCCAGCGGCGCGCCGAAGACGTCGCCGACGAAGCGGGAGTACGCGCTCCACGTCATCCCGAACTGGAACTCCTGGACGATGCCGGTCACCACGCCCATGGCGAAGTTGACCAGCAGCAGCTTGCCCCAGAACTTCGTCATCTTCAGGTGCCGCAGCTCGCCGGTGCGGACCCAGCGGGTCTGCATCGCCGCGACCAGGATCGACAGCCCGATGGTCAACGGGACCATCAGGAAGTGGTAGACGGTGGTGATGCCGAACTGCCACCGCGCTAGCTCAAGGACCTCCACGTAGCCCAGCGTGCTCCGGGCCCGGCGGCGCGACCAGTTCAACTGGTCCCGATGTGCCCAGGACCAACGTCCTGGGTGACTACATCCACTACATCCGGTCGAGCGCCGCCCGCGCTTCCTCGGCGACGGCCCGCCGCGGGCCGGTGTCGCCGAGGTCGAGCACGTGCTCCAGCGCCAGCGCGTACGCCGTGTCGAACGCCTTGTCCGCGTCGACCGGGATGTCCGGGCGGACGCCGGTGCCTTCCCAGTTGTCGCCGGTCACCGGGTGGAAGCCGCGCGCGATCGACACCGTCACGTCGAGGTGGGTGTCCACTTTGAACTGGTTGCGCGGGTGCGCGCCGCCCCGGGTCGCCGTGCCGACCGTCTTCGCGCGGCCCAGCCGCTGCAGCGAGAAGCTGACGTCCTCGCCGCCGGAGAACGTGTCCGGCCCGGTCAGCACCCACACCGGCTTGCCCGCGCCGAACAGCGTGCCCGGCACGTACGGCCAGGTCCACATCTCGCTGGTCTTGTTGCCTTCGCGCTCGTAGATGCTCAGGTAGTGCGTCGGCTCGTCGACGAGGTAGCTGATCAGCATCGCGACCGTGCGCGGGTCGCCGCCGCGGTTGCGGCGGACGTCGAGCAGCAGCGCGTCGGTGCCGGAGAGCAGCGTCATCGCCCCCGCGACCGCGTCCCGCACGATCTCCGCCGGGTAGAACATCGTCGTGTCGAGGTAACCGACGTTGCCCGCGAGCCGCCTCGCGGCCGCGAGGCCGTAACCCGAGAGCTGGGCTTCGAGGCGGTACGCCTCCATGTCGAAGGCCTCGTCGTCGCCTTCGGCGTCCGGGACCGGGTCGACGTGGTGGCGCAGCCGCACGTGCTTGTCGCCGTTCACCGACTGCAGATCCACTGTGACGACCGTCGCGAACTCGATGTCGTCGAGGTCCGCGTACGCGCCTTCGTCGAGACGCCGGCGAAGCACCTCCGCCAGCTTCGCCGCGACGTCCGGGAAGACGTAGTGCGCGTCCAGCCGGCGGATGACCTCGTTGACCTGCGCAGTACGCGCTTCCGTCCCCATGACCGCAATCTACCGCAGGCCACAACCGGAAATTCGGCGTGCCGAAGAAAATTGTGCAACCGACCGCGA
This sequence comes from Amycolatopsis sp. WQ 127309, assembly GCF_023023025.1. Lineage (NCBI taxonomy): Bacteria > Bacillati > Actinomycetota > Actinomycetes > Pseudonocardiales > Pseudonocardiaceae > Amycolatopsis > Amycolatopsis sp. WQ 127309. Next base: position 2,863,717 of record NZ_CP095481.1, on the reverse strand, counting down.
TGACAAATTCATGGGTACCGATTCGGCAATTTCGCAGAAGCCATCAGCTTGCGACTCGCTGAACCGCCCCTTTATCGTTGCAGCGAAAGGGGCGAGAATACTCATGACTACCGCGATGGTGGCGTTGATCAGCGCGTTCGGCCTGGTCCTCGCCGTGGAGCTGCCGGACAAGACGCTGGTCGCGACCTTGGTGCTGACCACCCGTTTCCGGGGCTGGCCGGTATTCGCCGGGGTGTGCGCCGCGTTCGCCGTGCAATGCGTCATCGCGGTCGCGTTCGGCAGTGTGTTGACGCTGTTGCCGGACGTCGTGCTTTCCCTGGTCGTCGCCACGATGTTCGGTCTCGGCTCTTTCATGCTCCTTCGCGAGGGATTCAGTGACGCGGACGAAGCGGGCGAAGACGCTTCGCGCACGGGCCCCTCGCCGGCGACCTTCTGGCGCTCCGCGCTGACGTCGTTCGGCGTGCTCTTCGCCGCCGAGTGGGGTGACGCCTCGCAGCTCGCGACGGCGAGCCTCGCCGCCCGGATCGGCAACCCGATCGCGGTCGGCGTCGGCTCGTTCGCCGCGCTCGTCGTGGTGGCCGGGCTCGCGGTGTTCATCGGCGGCAAGATCCGCGGCAAGATCCGGCCGAAGCTGATCCAGCGCGTCGCCGGGTTCGCGTTCGCCGGTTTCGCGGCGTTCGCCCTGCTCCAGCTGGCCTTCTGACCTGGACGTACGAGTTCTTCACAGGATCACGCGGTAACCTTTCGGGAACGAAAGGGTGAGGGCAAGGTGAACACCACCTTGCCCTTCTCCATGCCTCGACCAGCAGGAGACCGCAGGTGACCGCTCCGAAGCCGCAGACCGCCGTCTCGCCGGTGCACGGCAGGCTCGCGCTGGGCGGCATCGGCCTGGCCGTGGCCATCTCGATCGACCTGCACCTGCGCCTGTCCGGCCAGGTCAGCCCGATCTGGCAGACGCTGTCGGAGTACGTCTACGGCAAGCTCGGCGGCTCGTCGGCCGCGCCGCTGTTCAGCGCGATGTGCCTGGCGCTGGCCCTCGGCTCGGTCGCGCTGCTCACCGGCATCGCCAAGGCGCGCCGCCCGGGCACCACCGCCGTCTGCGTGCTGCTCGGCGTCTGGTCGGCCGGGCTGCTGGTGTGCGGGCTCGTGCCCGTCGACCCGGACGGCGAAGCGCGTTCGCTGTCCGGACAGGTGCACAACATCGCCGCGCTGACGGCGTTCGTCGCGCTGCCCGCGGCCGCGTTCGTGCTGACCCGCAGGGGCCGCGAGCGCTGCCCGTGGGAGCCGCGCCGCACCACGATCCGGCGCTTGGCCACGGCGAGCTTCGCCAGTGTCGGCGTCGTGCTCGGCGGCTTCGTCGTGACGCTGATCGTCGGCCCGGCGCACCAGGAGGTCACGCTCGGGCTGTTCGAGCGGCTCCTGTTCACCGTCGACGTCGCGCTGCTGCTGAGCATGGTCCGGCCGCTCGTGGCCGCGTCGCGGCGCTAGTTCGACTCCCCCGGCCCGACCAGGATCGGCTCGATGCCGTGCCCGGTCAGCCACCACGACTCGTACGCCGGATCCGGCCAGACGGACAGCTCGGCGCCGTTGTCGAACGTCAGCGCGAGGCTGCCGGACCGCAGCCGGACGGCCGTCACCGTGTGGCCGAACAGGTCGAGCACGGGCGCCAGCGCGGCCCCGGTCGCCGGTCTGAGGTCGTGGCAGCGGCCGTCGGCGTCACGCAGCCGGAACGACGTCTCGACGACGAGTTCGGCGTCGACGCGCGGCTCGTCGTCCTCCGGCTCGTCGACGAGTTCGAGACGCACCTGGAAGTCGAACGCGGTCCGGCGGACCGCGCAGCCGACGAGCTCTTCGGGAATCTTCACCGCACCCCCGGCCGGGTCACGACGGCTCCCCGCTGAGCCGCCTCTGACACCACGAGATCACATCCCAGCGCCGATGCGCCAACTACGCGTCCGTTCGGAGCACCTCGGTCAGCCGGGCGGCGGCCGCAACGACCTGCGGCCCGACCTCGGCGGCCTTGAGGGGTTCGAGGGAGACGACGCCGACGCTCGCCCGCAGCCCGGGCACCCCGCGCACCGGCGCGGCGACGCCGGACGCGCCCGCTTCCAGCTCGCCGGCCGAGGTCACCCAGCCGTCGCCGCCGGGGCGCAGGGTCATCGCCTTGCCGGCCGCGCCCGAGTTGAGCGCGTGCCGGCTGCCGACGCGGTAGGCGACGTGGAAACTCGTCCAGGACGGCTCCACGACGGCCACCGCAAGCGCTTGCGCCCCCTGTTCGACCGACAGGTGCGCGGTCGCGCCGACCTTCTCGGCCAGCTCGCGCAGCACCGGGCCGGCCGCGTCCCGCAGCTGCGGCAGGACCTGCCCGGCCAGCCGGAGCAGGCCGACGCCGAGCCGGACCTTGGTGCCGTCGCGCCAGACCAGCCCGCGCTCGGACAGTGGCACGAGCAGCCGGTAGACGGCCGCGCGGCTGGCCCCGATGGACACGGCCAGCTCGGAGATGGTCGCCGCGTCACCGCCGGCGTCGGCCACCGCTTGCAGCAGCGCCAAGCCCCGGTCGAGCGTCAGCGACCCCTCCCGGCCGGTCACAGCAAGCCGAGTTCGCCCATGTCGGCGACCGGCTCGTCGAACGAGGCCGCCGCGTACGACGCGAAGAGCTCTCGCACGGCCTTCGCGGCCGGCTCGGGCAGCGCGCGGGCCTCGTCGGCCAGCGCCTGGCCGTCGGTCTCCTCCAGAGCCGCCCGGACGTCCCCGCCGGACAGGCTGCGCGCGGACGCCACGAGCAGGTTGAGGAAGCCGTGGTGGACGAAGCCGGTGCCGGGGTCGGCGTGCCGGACCGCGCGGTGCAGGCTGTTCGTCGCCTTGAACGAGGCGCCGGCGGACCCGCTGACGACGGCCAGGAAGTCCGCCACCTCGTCGACGCTCGGGAAGTTCTCACCCGCCTTGCCGCCGCAGCGGATCTTCGGCCAGCTGCCGTGCTCGATCACCTTGCGGACACCCTCGAGCCAGCCGACGCCGCGCCGCGGCTCGACGACCCGGATGACGTCCTCGGGGACGAACTCCGAGACGCGTTCCAGCCACACCTCGTCGACGTCGGACGGCGCGGGCATCTCGACCATCCGCAGCGCGAGCAGCTCACTGCGCGACTCGACGATGGAGATCGCCTTCGGCACGCCGCCGAGCCCGGTGTCGATGATCAAGGAAAGCGGCAGCGGCTGCTTCGGCTTGATCTTGATCAACTCGGTGATCAGCTCGGGCAGACGGGACGCCTGGCAGAGAAAAACCCCCAGTACACCCGCGTGTTCGGACTCCCGGCTCGCGAAGTGCGCGCGCAGGGCTTCGGGCATGGCCGCATCGCCCGGCGGGAACAGCGCCGAGTCGTCGACGAGCCTCGCGAACAGGGGAGGGATCCCACGGGGGCCGGGGGGCGTGAGTTCCACAGCGCTTGACACGAATGACACGCTAGTAGCGTACGACATGAGGACAAAATCGTTCGCATAACGGACACGTCAGGAGGGGACATCGATGCCTTACTACCGGCGAGTAGGCGAGATCCCGCACAAGCGGCACACGGCCTTCCGCAAGCCGGACGGCGGGCTCTACGCCGAAGAGCTGATGGGCGTCGAAGGCTTCTCCGCCGACTCCGCGCTGCTCTACCACCGCGGGCTGCCGACGGCGATCGTCGACGCCGTGGCCGTCGAGGAGGACCGCGGGACGCTCACCCCGAACCACCCGCTCAAGCCGCGGGCCTACAAGACCGGCGAGCTCAAGTTCGGTGGTGACGCCGACGCGGTGACCGGCAGGCGGCGGCTGTTCGGCAACGCCGACGTCGCCATCGGGTTCGTCACGGCGACCGCGCCCAGCCCGCTGTACCGCAACGCGGCCGGCGACGAGCTGTTCTACGTCCAGGGCGGCTCCGCGACCGTCGAGACGATCTACGGCAGCCTCGAGATCGGCGACGGCGACTACCTGGTCATCCCGACGTCGTGCACCTACCGCGTCCTCCCCCACGGCGAGGTCGGCCTCTTCACGCTGGAAGCGCGCGGGCACATCGGGCCGCCGAAGCGCTACCTGTCCGCGAAGGGCCAGTTCCTGGAGCACTCGCCGTACTGCGAGCGCGACGTCCGCGGGCCCAGCGAGCCACTGCTGGCCGACGGCGAAGACGTCGAGGTGCTCGTCCGCCACCGCGCCGGGCTGACCCGCTACACGTACGCGACGCACCCCTTCGACGTCGTCGGCTGGGACGGCTGCCTGTACCCGTGGGTGTTCAACATCGACGACTTCGAGCCCATCACCGGCCGCGTGCACCAGCCGCCGCCCGTGCACCAGACGTTCGAGGGCCCGAACTTCGTGGTCTGCTCCTTCTGCCCGCGGAAGGTCGACTACCACCAGGATTCGATCCCGGTGCCGTACAACCACGCGAACGTCGACTCCGACGAGCTGATGTTCTACGTGCGCGGCAACTACGAGGCCCGCAAGGGCTCGGGGATCGGCGTCGGCTCACTGTCGCTGCACCCGTCCGGTTTCACGCACGGCCCGCAGCCGGGCGCGGCGGAGGCGTCGATCGGCGCGGAGTTCTTCGACGAGACCGCCGTCATGGTCGACACTTTCGCCCCGCTGGAACTGGGCGAAGCCGCCGACGCGTCCGAAGACCCCGGTTACGCGTGGACGTGGTCGCGCCGCGGCCCTAAGGGTTAGTCAAGTTTCGGCAACGCGCCCCCGGTGCTCCCCCGCCGACCGGATAATGGACTTTCCGGTCGGCGGAGGGGGCAATTTCGATGATCAATTCCCAGCCAGCGCGAAGAAAGCGGAAAATTCTTCCCTTCATCGCCGCGATTGTCGTGGCCGCGGGGTTGATCATCGGGATCCGGGCCTGGACCAGCAGCTCGGACGACGCGGCCGACGCGCCGAAGTGCACCGGCTCGGACGCGATCGCGTTGCACGTCGCGTCGTCGCCGGAAAAGGTCGGCATCGTCCAGGAAGCCGCGAAGGCCTACTCCGGGCGGTCGGTGGCCGGGCATTGCGTCGACGTCGTCGTGCAGTCGAAATCGTCGGGCGTCGCGATGCAGGCGCTGGCCAACGGCTGGAACGAAGCCACCGACGGCGCGCGCCCCGACGTCTGGACGCCGGCCGCGAGCGGCTGGGTCAACCTCCTGCGCGTCAACGCCAAGGGCGACAGCGCGTCGATCGTGCCGGACGGCGACACACAGTCGATCGCGAACTCGCCGCTGACCATCGCGATGCCGAAGCCGATGGCCGAGGCGCTCGGCTGGCCGGGCAAGCCGATCGGCTGGAAGGACCTGGCCGCGCTGGCCACGGACCCGGCGGGCTGGGCGAAGTTCGGGCACCCGGAGTGGGGCAAGTTCCGGCTGGGCAAGACGAACCCGAACATCTCCACGGCCGGCCTGAACGCCACGATCGGCGCGTACTACGCCGCGACCGGGACGTCGTCGGACCTCACCGCCGCCGCGCTCGAGAAGCCCCAGGCGAAGCAGTTCGTCACGAACATCGAGCAGGCGATCGTGCACTACGGCGACAACACGCTGACGTTCCTGACGAACCTGCAGAAGGCCGACGACAAGGGCGCGGCGCTGTCGTACGTCTCGGCGGTGACCGTCGAGGAGAGTTCGCTGATCGGCTACAACCAGGGCAACCCGACGAACGACCCGGCGAAGGTCGGCCAGCACGCGCCGCCGAAGGTGCCGATCGTCGCGATCTACCCGTCGGACGGCACGCTCAACTCCGACCACCCGTTCGTCACGCTGAACTGGGCCGACCCGACGCGCAAGCAGATCGCCACGGACTTCCTCGGCTACCTGCGCGGGCCGGAGACGCAGCAGAAGTTCGCCGCGCTGGGGTTCCGTTCCTTCGAAGGCAAGCCGGGCCCGCAGGTGACCACGGCCAACGGCGCGCAGCCGGACGCGAAGATCAGCTTCCTGCAGCCGCCGTCGCCGTCGGTGCTCTCGAAGCTGCTGACGACGTGGACCGAGCTGCGCAAGAAGGCGAACGTGCTGCTGGTCGTGGACGTTTCGGGCTCGATGGGTGACGAGGTCAAGGGCACCGGCAAGAGCAAGATCGACCTGGCCAAGCAGGCCGCGATCGACGCGCTCGGCCAGTTCGTGCCGCGCGACCAGGTCGGGCTCTGGCAGTTCTCGACCCAGCTCGACGGCGACCGGGACTACCAGGAGCTGCTCCCGGTGCAGGCGCTCGGGAACAGCGGCAAGGAGACGCTGGCGCAGCGGCTGAGCGGGCTGACGCCGCAGGCGGGCACGGGGCTGTACGACTCGTCGCTGGCCGCCTACGAGTACATGAAGGCGCACCTCGACCCGGCCGCCATCAACGCCGTGGTCGTGCTCACCGACGGCCGCAACGAGGACTCCGGCGGTGTCGACCTCGACCACCTGCTGCCGCAGCTGCGGCCCGAGGGCAACGCGGAGACGGTCCGGCTGTTCACCATCGCCTACGGCGGCGACGCCGACCAGGACGTGCTCAAGCAGATCGCCGAGTCGACCGAGGGGTCGGAATACGATTCGTCCAAACCGGACTCGATCAACCAGGTCTTCACGTCCGTGATCTCGAACTTCTGATGAGATTCGTCCGCGAGCTGGCCGAACCGTGGGGGCTGCTGCTCGGCGCCACGTCGGCCGGCGTGGCGTGGGCCGTGCAGCTGCCGGTGGTCGCCGCGCTCGGCGTCGGCGTCGCGGTACTGGCCGCCCGGGCCGGCGTCGCGCTCGCAACCCGCGAGAAGGAGCCTCAGCCGCGCGAAGCACGGGTCCTGGACGTCACGCCGGGGTCGGCGGAGGCCAACTGGCTGCAACGCGCCGAGCACGCCGCCGACGGGTTCGTTTCGCTGAGCGACTCCCTAAGCGCGGGCCCGCTGGCCGACCGCGTCGCGGACATGGAACCGGTGGTCCGCGAGACGCTGTCGACACTGGAACGGTTGGCAGGCCGCGCCTCGGCGACGGGAAAGGCGCTGTCCCGCGTCGACCTAGAGGCCGTCGCGCGGGAAAAGCGCCGGCTGCAAGGAGAGGTGAAGTCGGCCCACGAGGACGTCCGGGGTGACTTGGAGTCGGCGTTGAGCGCGGTCCAGGCCCAGGCGGACGTCCACGCGCGGCTGTCGGGGGCGCGGGACAAGCTGCTGGCGCAGCTGCAGTCGGGCGCGCTGGGCCTGGACAGCCTGGTGGCCCGGGTAGCGGAACTGACGGCGGCGACGACGGACTTCGCGGTGGACACGGGCGCGGTCCGCGAGCTGAGCGACCAGCTGGAGGGAATCCGCCAGGGAGTCCTGGAGACGGAACAGGCAACGCGCCGATCGCTGGGCTAGCCAGAATTTTGCCGGCCGCCCGGCCTAAGAGGGTCCAGACATCCCCCACCACTCCCAGGGGGGCGACCCCGGGACCAGTCTATCGGCGCCGACCGACCGGAAGGCCGGAAATCGTTCTGGCCCACGAAGTTGTCCACAACCTGCGCCGGGTGTGGACAACTGTGGCGGCCGGGTGAGACCGCGGCTGCGGTGCCCGGGACGGTGACGGTCTGCTCGGCCGGCGCGGTCATGATCGAGTCGATGAGCTTGTCGCCCACGCGAGGCGCGTGAACCTTCGCGATCGCGGTGAGGTGCGCCGCCCGGCCTTGGCGATCCCGGCGGGGCCGCCGCAGCGGGAGAGGATCTCCAGCACGGCCGGTGGCTGACCCGCGAGCCGAGGGCGTGGTCGAGGGCATGGTCGAGGGCGTGGTGAATGCCGGTGAGCAGGCCGCGGATCCGGCTGACCGGAAGGCCGGAAATCGTTCTGACCAAAGGAGTTGTCCACAACCTGCGCCGGGTGTGGACAAACGCCGCAACCGGGTGAGACCGCCGCCGAGCAGGCCCCGCGTGTTTGACCGGATCACCCGCTGGTGTGAACTTCCGTCCCATGAAGGCAGAGTCGCGAAGTCAGTGGGTCCTGGACGCGAAGGGCGTCGACGACGAGCCCGTGCCGCCGTCGGTGCTGGCCGAGTGGCGGCGCTACCAGCGGAACTCGTGGGCCGCGCGGCGCCGGCACTCCGTGGTCGAGATGTCGAGCCTGGTCGTCACCGCCACGATCCCCGTGCTGGCGGCCTTCGCCATCGACGCGCGGCTCATCGCCGCTGTCGGGTCGCTCGCGGTGCTGATCAACGGTGTCCGGGCGCTGGGCGGCTACAAGGAGAACTGGACCAGCCGGACGCGGGCGCGGTACGCGATCGAGAAGGAGATCGCGCTCTTCGCCGCCCACCACGGCACCTACGCCACCTCCGGTGCGGCCGCCGTCCTGGTGGAGACCGTCGAGGAGATCTGCGCCGGGGAGCGCGACGGCTGGGTCGCGCTCCGGCTCTCCTACGGCAGCTCCCGGGCGGCGAAGACGACCTAGCCGGCCCAGCTCGGCCGCCACGTCGTGGCGGCTCGGGCGCCCGGGCGCAGGTGCGCGCGCAGCCGGGCCAGCGCGGGGTGCGCGTTGTCGGCCCGCCAGATCAGCGAGTGCGGGTAGACCGGCGTCGGGTCTTCGAGCGGGACGCGGCGCAGGTCGAGGCCGGGCGGCCACGACAGGCGGATCTCCGCGCCGACCAGGGTGGCGACGTCGGGGGCGTCGGCGATGGTTTCGAGGAGGACCTCGGTGCCGAAGTTCGGGCCGAGCGCGTCGATCGAGAGGCCGAACGCGCTGGCCAGCTCGGCGTAGTAGGCGGTCCACTCGGCGCCGGGCACCAGGCCGGGCATCCAGATCCGGTGCCCGGCCAGCTGGTCGAGCCGCAGGACAGCAGCGTCCGCCAGCGGGTGCGCGGGGCCGGTGAGCAGCTGGAGCGGCTCGTCGAGGACCAAGGTCGCCTCGACGCCGTCGGGCAGCTCCCCGACGGCCACCGCGCGGAACGACGCGTCGATCGAGCCGTCCCGGACCGCCGCGACCGCCGCGTCGGCGTCGGACAACGTCGCGACTTCGAGGGCGACGTCCGGGTGCGCGCGGTGGAAGCCGCGCAGCAGTGTCGCCGTCCCCAGCCGCCGGCCGATGACGTCGACGCGCAGCGCGCGGCGGCCGGACCGCACGGAAGCCACCGCGCGCGCCTCGGCCAGCAGCAGCTCGCGGGCGTGCGGCAGGAACGCCTCGCCGTCGCCGGTCAGCCGCGCGCCGCGGGCGGTGCGCGTGAACAGCCGCACACCAAGGGTTTTCTCGAGCGCGGCGATGCGTTTGGAGACGGCCTGCTGGGTGACCGCGAGGTCGGTCGCGGCGTCCTGGAAGCGGCCCGCGTCCGCGGCGGCGACGAACGTGCGCACGGCATCGAGGTCCACGACAGCCGACTCTAGAACCACAACGCGCCGTTGTGGCTCGCCGCCACGGCGGTTGTTTGCCCCGCGGACGTCTTCTTCGCTTTGCTCTCCGGGTGATGCGCAGGCGGTCGCTGGGGCCGCGGTTCAGATGGCTGTGGACGGCTTACGCCGTCAGCACGCTCGGCACGTGGCTCGGGTTCGGCGCTTTTCCCCTGCTGGCGATCCTCGTGCTCCACAGCGGGCCGACGGCGGTTTCGGTGCTGGCCGCCGTCGGGCCCGCGGTGGGGGCGCTCGTGGCGGTGCCGCTGGGGCCGTGGATCGAGTTCCGGCCGAAGCGGCCGGTCATGGTGCTGATGGACGTGGTCCGGTTCGCCGCCCTGATGACCGTGCCGGTGGCCTACGCGCTCGGCTGGCTCGGTTTCACGCAGCTGCTTCTCGTGTCGGTCGTCGTCGCCTCCGCCGACATCGCCTTCACCGCGGCGAGCGGCGCTTTCCTGAAGGCGCTGGTGCCGCCGGAAGACCTGCTCGTCGCGAACGGGCGGTTCGAGTCGACGACCTGGACGGCCACCGCGCTCGGCCCGCCACTCGGCGGCGCGGCGTTCGGGCTGCTCGGGCCGGTGACGACGGTGGTCGCCAACGCCGTCAGCTTTTTGCTTTCGGCGCTGGGGATCCGGGCGATCGGCGGGACGGAACCGCCGCCCGCGCGCACGGCGTCGCGGCTGCGGGCGAGCGATCTGGCCGCGGGGTGGCGCTTCCTGCTGACGCACCCGGGCTTGCGGCCGCTGCTCCTCAACACGTTGCTGTTCAACGGCCTGATCATGGGGACCGAGCCGCTGCTGGCCGTGCTCATGCTCGGACAGCTCGGGTTCACGCCGTGGCAGTACGGGCTCGCGTTCGCGGTGCCGTGCCTCGGCGGACTCGTCGGCTCGCGGCTGACCCCGCGGCTCGTCGCGCGGTTCGGCCGGCACAACGTGCTGTGGACGTCGGGAGTGCTGCGCGCGTTCTGGCTGCTCGGGCTGGCTTTCCTGCCCGCGGGGCCCGGCGGGCTCGCCTTCGTGATGGCCATCGAGTTCGGCCTGATCTTCTTCTGCAGCGTCTACAACCCGGTCCTGGCCACCTACCGGCTCGACCAGATCCCCGCCGACCGCGTCGCGCGGGCGCTGTCGGCGTGGTCGGTCAGCACCCGGGCGAGCATCGCGGCGATGACCGCGCTCTGGGGTGTGCTCGCCGGCGTCACCGGCCCGCGCGTCGCGATCGGCGTCGCCGGCGTGCTGATCCTGGCGACGCCGTTCCTGCTGCCCCGCCGCGACCGCACGCCCGCTCAGCCGAGCCGGACCGTCCCCAGCACCGGGTAGCCGGGCACACCGGTGGCGGCCCGGCCCGGGCGCGGAACGCCGGCGATCCACAGCCGGCCGGTCGTCGCGACGTTCGCGGCCATCGACGCGTCGACGTCGCGCAGCCGGAACGGGACGACCCGGCCGTCGGCGAGCATCGTCAGGCCGCTCACCCGGGCAGAGCCGTGCGCGCTGATCCGCACCGGGCCGTCCAGCACCGCGCGCAGCTCGGTCCAGTGCTCCGCCGGCTGCGGCCGGAGGTAGCCGACCGAGCGCGTCAGCACGGCGATCGCGCCCGCCAGCGCGGCCACCGCGAACCCGGTGGCCGTCGAGACGGCGAACCCGGTCAGCCGGTCGTCCGCCGGGAAGTCGAGCCGCACCCAGGTCGCGAACCCGGCCAGGGCCAGCAGGAACGCGGCGGCTTCCCACAGCTCGCGGGCGAGCCGGCGCCGGTGCGCGGCGAGCACAGGGTCGAGCCGCGGCGAGCCGGACCACGCCGTGGGCGCGACGGCGACCGCGCCCGCGGGCGGCGCGTCGTGGATCCGGGCGCGGCGAACGCGCACGACGCCGGGGAAGCCGACGAACACCTTCGGGCCCGAGCCCAGCAGCCACACCCGCCGGTGCCCGGCCAGCAGCAGCCGGTACGCCTCGGTGAGCCGGATCCGCAGCCAGCGACCGTCCGGCAGCCGGACGCCGACCGTCCGGCCGACGGCGACCAGGCCGTCCGCGGTGATGTCGACCGGCCGGAACGGCACGCGCTTCAGCCGCGTCTCGGGCACCCAGGCGCGGCCGCGGTAGATCCAGAACAGCTCGAAGACGCCGAAGAGCGCGACGATGGACACCGGCAGCGCGATGCCCGTCCCGGTGAAGAACTGGGTGACGCCGAGGAACACGAACGGCAGGCCCACCAGCCGCTGGTTCGCGGTGCTGCGGCCGATCCGGTCGAGGTACTCGCCGAAGATCGGCACCGCGCCGGACGGCGTGGCGGGGTCGAACTCGAACGCGCGCACGCGTTCGGGAACCGGGACGATCTGCACGCTGGGCCCCCACCGTGTCGGCACTGGTCACCGACCCTTTCGGCAAACCGGTCATCGGCGTTACCGGATACTCCGTTCAGCGGAACGGCCCCGTGCGGCCCGCCGCAAACGAGCGACTACCCAGACCGGAGAATTCAGGTTAGGCTCACCTAAGTAGGAGGTGAGCCGTGACCGAAGCACCGACATCCATCCGCCGCCCGCCGGCCCCGAACCCCGCCGAGCGCGCGAAGACGATCGCGACTCGCAACGGCCCGGCGTCACTGATGCCCACCTGCGAACGCGCCGGACTAGAGTCCGAGCGCGTCGTCCCGGTCCTGCACCACGTGCACCACAGCGGCAGCGTGAGCGTGCTGCTGCCCGACGAGCACCCGATGGTCCGCGCGAGCAAGGAAACCCAGCGCGGCGAGCTGGCCGTGATGGTGGAGCTCGCCGACCAGGCGCCGGTCGACCTGCGCGAGCCGATCCGCGGCCTGCTCTGGATCACCGGCTGGCTGCGGCCGCTGTCGCCGGTCTCGGCCCGCGCGCGGGCGGTGGCGATCGCCGAAAGCCGGCCGGACGAGCGGCTCCTCGACGTCGGCCACGGCCTGACGCTGCTGCGGCTCACCCCCGCGTCACTCGTGCTCGCCGACGCCGAAGGCACGCACTCGCTGAGGCCGCACATGTTCAGCGCCGCGCCGCCGGACCCGTTCCACGACTACGAGGCCCAGTGGCTGCGGCACCTGGAAAGCGACCACTCCGACGTCGTCGAGCAGCTGGCCAAGCACCTGCCGGCAGACCTGCGCGGCGGCCGGATCCGGCCGCTCGGGCTGGACCGGTTCGGGCTGCGGCTGCGCGTCGAGTCCGACGCCGGCGACCACGACGTGCGGCTGGCGTTCTCGAAGTCCGTGGACAGCCCGCCGCAGCTCGCGGTGGAGCTGCGGCGGCTCGTCGGCTGCCCGTTCCTGCGGGGCGCGTCAGGCTAGTTCAGCGGGGAAGCCGCCCTTCGCGAGCGGACCCCAGCTCTCGATCGTCACGCGGATGATGCTCTTGCCCTGCTTGACCATGGCTTCGCGGTATTCGTCCCAGTCCGGGTGTTCGCCCGAAATGCTGCGGAAGTAGTCGACGAGCGGTTCGACCGAGTCCGGGATGTCCAGCACCTCGGCGGTGCCGTTGAGCTGGACCCACCGGTCGTTCCACTCGTCGGACAGGATGCAGGCCGACACCTGCGGGTTCCGCTTGATGTTCACGATCTTCGCGCGCTTCGGGTAGGTCGAGATGACCAGCCGGCCCTCGGCGTCGACGCCGCAGGTGACGGGCGAGAGCTGCGCGCCGCCGTCGGCCTTCGCGGTCAGCAGGATCGCGCGGTGGCGGGTGGACAGGAACTCGACCAGCTCGGCGCGGTCGACGGTCTCGTTGGTGGCGATAGTCCTGGGCATACGTCGAAGGTAGCGTGCGCGCATGACCTTCACCGCGCGATCGTGGCTGGCCCCGGCCCGCCCGGACTTCCCGGACGCGATCGAGGACCCGCGCGAGCGCAAGGCGATCAAGATCGAGCTGCTGATCGTCTTCGGGATCACACTCGGCCTGTCCGGGGTGCGCAGCCTGCTGTCCCTTGTGGACTCCCTGCTGCAGCCCGCACCGCTGGCGCAGCAGCAGGTGCAGCTCAACGTGCCCCAGGCCGCGGCGAGCCTGATCGACCTGCTCAAACAGCTGCTCTCGGCCGCGCAGCTGGTCGGCTGGGGCGCGCTCGGGCTGTACCTGCTGTGGCGCGCGGGCGTGAAGATCACCCAGGTGGGGCTGGACCGCCGCGCCCCCGGCCGCGACGCGCTGCTGACCGTCGCGCTCGCCGCCGTCATCGGGATTCCCGGGCTGGCGCTGTACTTCATCTCCTACCACCTCGGCTTCAGCCTGGCGGTGCAACCGTCCACTTTGAACGACACGTGGTGGCGGCCGATCTCGCTGACGCTCTCGGCGTTCGGCAACGCCTTCGCCGAGGAAGTGCTGGTGATCGGGTACCTGCTGACCCGGCTGCGCCAGCTCGGCGTCCGCGAGAACAACGCGCTGTTCGGCGCGGCCGTGCTGCGCGGTTCGTACCACCTCTACCAAGGCTTCGGCGGGTTCGTCGGCAACCTGATCATGGGCCTGGTGTTCGGGCGGCTGTGGCAGAAGACCAATCGCCTGTGGCCGCTCGTCGCCGCGCACACGCTGTTCGACTTCGTGTCCTTCGTCGGGTATGCCCTGTTGAAGGGTCACGTTTCCTGGTTGCCCTGACTAGAGTCGGGGGGTGATCGACGAAACGACACCTCCCCGGGTGGACAGCGAAGTCGGACCTCTGCGCGCGGTGCTGCTGCACCGGCCCGGCAACGAGCTCAAAAGGCTGACGCCCCGCAACAACGACCAGCTCCTGTTCGACTCGATCCCCTGGGTCGACCGGGCCCAGGCGGAGCACGACGCGTTCGCCGAAGTGCTGCGCGGCCGCGACGTCGAAGTCCTGCTGCTGGCCGACGCGCTCCGCACCGCCCTCGAGGACACCCGCGCGCACGCGTCGGGCGTCCACGCGGCGGTCGACGACCGGCGCCTCGGCGGCGACCTGGCCGACTCGCTGCGGTCGCACCTTTCGGGCGTCGACGCGGCCGGCCTCGCCGAGGTGCTGATGGCCGGGATGACGTTCGAGGAGCTGCCGTCGGCCGAAGGCGCGTCGCTGGTGCGGATGATGAACCACCCGCACGACTTCGCCGTCGACCCGCTGCCGAACCTGCTGTTCACGCGCGACTCGTCGGCGTGGATCGGCGACCGGGTGGCCATCTCGTCGCTGACCATGCCCGCACGGCGTCGCGAAACGGCCGTGCTGGACCTGATCTACGCCTACCACCCGTACTTCCGGCACGCCGCCCGCGCGTACGGCGCGCATTCGGCGCCCATCGAGGGCGGCGACGTCATGCTGCTGGCGCCGGGCGTGCTCGCCATCGGCGTCGGCGAGCGCACGACCGCGGCCGGCGCCGAGTCGCTGGCCCGCTCGGTGTTCGCCGACGGCATCGCGCACACCGTGCTGGCGGTGCCGATCGAGCAGTCCCGCGCGACCATGCACCTGGACACGGTGTGCACGATGGTCGACGCCGACGCGGTGGTGATGTACCCGCTGGCCCGCGACTCGCTGATGGCGTTCACCATCCGCCCGACCGGCGACGGCGGCGTCAAGGTGGCCGGCCCGACGCCGTTCCTGGCCGCCGCGGCCGAGGCGATGGAGATCGACCGGCTGCGCGTCATCGACACCGGCCTCGACCCGGTCACGGCCGAGCGCGAGCAGTGGGACGACGGCAACAACACGCTGGCCCTGGCGCCGGGCGTGGTCGTCGGCTACGAGCGGAACGTCGAGACGAACGAGCGTCTCGAGGCGGCCGGCATCGAGGTGCTGCCGATCGCCGGGTCCGAGCTGGGCTCCGGCCGGGGTGGCCCGCGCTGCATGTCCTGCCCGGTGCGCCGCGACCCTCTGTGAATGAAAGTAAGCCTTCCCTAAATGGCGTCGACAGTTTAGGGAAGGCTTACCAAAATTAGGTTCGTCTTTCTTTAGGAATGGTAACCTAATAGGGGGTAGATCACCACTCTGAAGTGGCATTGAATCGCATTCTGACGTACCGTAAGAGGCATGGCCCTCATCAACAAGAAAGAACCGCGCTCCAAGTTCTACGAACTGCTGCAGGCGCAGATCCACAACGAGTTCAACGCGTCCCAGCAGTACATCGCGCTCGCGGTGTGGTTCGACGCCGAGGACCTGCCGCAGCTGGCGAAGCACTTCTACAAGCAGTCGGTCGAAGAGCGCAACCACGCGATGGCGCTCGTGCAGTTCATGCTCGACCGCGACCACCACGTCGACATCCCCGGCACCGGGGAGGTGCGCAACGACTTCTCCGGCGTCACCGAGCTCATCGAGCTCGCGCTCGAGCAGGAGAAGGAGGTCGCCACCGACATCTCCACGATGGCCAAGGCGGCGCGCGCCGAAGAGGACTACATCAGCGAGCAGTTCACGCAGTGGTTCCTCAAGGAGCAGGTCGAAGAGATCTCGCAGATGAACACGCTGCTGACGATCGTCAAGCGCGCGAACGGCAACCTGTTCGAGGTCGAGGCGCACCTGCACCGCGAATCCGTCGGCGACGCCGGCGCGGACGCGCAGATGCCGCCGGTGGCCGGCGGGGCGCTCTGACGGCTCTTACTGACTTCCCACCACACTGCGCCCATTGCAAAAGCGCGAAAACCCGGGCTCTCCCCCTGTGGACAGCCCGGGTTTTCGCTGTGCGGCGCCGGTCAGCCGGCGCAGTCCTGGTTGAGGCTCATCAGACTGGTCTGCACGACCCCGGTGTCGTCGAGCCGGAAGTGGTACTCCGAAGTGCCGCGGGCCGGGGCGACGATGCCGCCCGGCTCGGGTTTGGCCTCGGGGTAGGTGGCGAGCACCTGCTCCTTCGTGGACCCGGCGCCGACGCCCTCGGCGGTGTGCGCCGCCTGTTCCGGCGTGACGACGGTGAGCCCGACGGCCTTCGAGATGACGACGGTCGCCGCAGCCGGCACTCCGCTGCCCTGCGCGGTGTACGTGGAGCAGCTCGCGCCGGCCTGCTCGTCGCTGAACGTGACCCCCTGGGCCGTCAGCTCGGCCTCGGACATCCCCAGCTTGAGGGCGCCGAAGCCGTCCGAGGCGAGCAGTGGCCCGCTCAGGACGGCCGGGAGCTTCGACGGCGGCTGGGCCGACGACGGCGGCGCCGTCCGCGAGGGCGACGACCCCGCCGGCGGGGAGACGTCGATGTCCTGCGTGCTGGTCGGCGCGGGGGCCGGCGGCTGGGGCTGCCGGCCGGGCGTGAGGTTCTCCGGCGGTTTGACGCTGATCGAGGCGCCGTCGGCGGACATCACCGCGGTGCCTTCGTCCGTGTGGAGCCGCACCACGGTGAGCCCCCCGGCGACGAACACCACGGCGGCCGCGACGCCGACCGCGGTCAGCGCGCCTTGACGACGGTGACGACGACGGCGCGCACCGGCGACGATGACCGTGCCGGCGTCGGGTGGCGGGGGCAAGTCGAGCCGCTCATCGGCGAACAGGGCGCGCAGGCGCTGCTCCAGTTCGTCCTCGGAGATGTTCAACCCGCGTCACTCCCTTCGCCTTCGCCGTCGGCCGCCTTGAGTTTCATCCGCAGCGACGCGATCGCCTTGCTGGCCTGGCTCTTGACGGTGCCCTGCGTGACACCGAGCGCACCGGCGATCTCCGCTTCCGAGAGACCTTCGTAGTAACGCAGCACCATCACGGCGCGTTGCCGCGGCGGCAGCGTTCGTAACGCGCGCCACAGCGGCTCGTGCTCGAACGGGTCGTCCGGGACGTGCGGATCGGTGTCCGGCAGGTCGGCCACCAGGTTCTCGCGGCGCGTGCGGCGCCAGCGGCTGACGTGCGCGTTCGCCATCGAGCGGCGGACGTAGGCCAGCGGGTCACCGGTCTTCTCGTGCACGTAGGTCCAGCGTGAACCCATCTTCTCGAGCACGGTCTGGACCAGGTCCGCCGCGTCGTGCGGGTTGCCGGTCAGCGCGTGGCCGTAGCGCAGCAACCCCGGCAGCACGGCCTGCACGAAGTCCCCGAAGTCGGCGAGCTCACCCGGCAACGTCGCGGCCCTCCCTCGGCCTGCGCTGGTCACCCAGGTATCTCCCCCGGTGAAGACGGGTGCCGCAGCGGTCACCGTATCGCCTCCCATCGGGGTCGGGTAGCCAGAAGCCGAGTCACCTTCCTCCCCAACACGCATCACAGCCCCCTCAGGTTGCCCGCGTCCCCGAACGAATGTCGGAGACGCTCTGACGTGCTCCGCGTCAGCGGAGCGCGAGCGACTCCGGCAGCCGGAAGCCGCCGTCCGCCACTTCGGTGAACTCGTGGACGTCCACGACGGCGGCACGCGGGATCGGGCCGTACACGTGCGGGAACCAGACCCCGGCCGGATGCGGCGGCTCGCCGTCCTCCCAGCGGACCGGGACGCCCAGCTTCGCCGGGTCGATCTCGAGCAGCACCAGGTCGGTACGGCCCTGGTAGAGCGCGTTGGCCGGCAGGTGCGCCGTACCGAAGTCGGAGCAGTGGATGAACCCGACGTCATCCAGCGACGGCGCCCGGTATTCACCGCCCTCGACGGCCTCGGCCCAGTCGGCCGCCCCGCAGATGTGGAGTATCACGCCGAGAATGGTCCCACCAGCGCGATCCGGCGGCGGTGTCTCGTGCGCCACATAATGCCTGGTTGAACGCTCATCGAGCGTGTGGAAGAGCACCCGGTGAAACCGGCAGTCCGGTGCCGGATGACGAAGGGCCGCCCCGTGTGGGACGGCCCTTTCGTGGCTTTCGTGGCTCCCGGTCAGCGCAGGGTGAGCTGACGGCCGATCAGGCCGTCGCGCGCCCGCCGCTCGGCGGCGTTCAGCGGCTCGGCGTCGAGGGACTTGAGCGCCGTGTCGAGACGGGCACCCAGGGCGTCCTTCGCGTCCGCCCACTCGCGGGCGTGGGCCTCGGAGTCGAGGTCCCAGACCGGGACGAGCAGGCCGTGCGCCCGGAACGAGCCCGCGTAGCGCGAGCCCTCACCGAGGCCCAGCTCACCGGCCGCGGACAGCCGCGCCAGGGCCTGGAGCAGCAGGTTCTCCGACTCGGGCCGGACCCAGCGCAGGTGCGCCTTCTCGCCGGCGAGCACCCAGTAGGCGCCGAAGCCGAGCCGCTCGGTCGGCATGATCGCGGCGTTGGCGCGCTCGAGGGACACCGCGACGTCACCGGTGGCGTCCGCGTCCTCGGGCAGCCACCACGCGAAGTCGCTGTGCAGCGTGACGTCGAGCTCGGCGCCCGGCGTCAGCAGGTCCTGCAGCCGGGTGTGCTCGTCGGCCTCCGGCGGGGTGGTGGTGTCCGGCACGCCGAGGACGTCGCCCTCCTTGGCGTCCAGCAGCCACTTCAGCGAGCGGCCGAGGTCGCGGCTGATGTCGGAGGACCGGGTCTGCACCTGCAGGCCGAGGTAGCGCTCGCCGTCGGAACGGACGAACGCGGCCGCGGCCATCGGCAGCACGGTGGCGATGGTGACGTCCCCGCCGTCGGCGAGGGTGAGCTTGGCCGTCGCGGACGGCACGAACTCACGCAGCGCGATCAGCTCGGGCTCCGCCGCCAGCCCTTCGAACGGCTGCCCGACGAAGACGTCGCGCACCTTCGGCTTGCGGTCCGACGCCTGCTTGGGACCCTTCTTGCGCGCGCCCTTGCCCACGGCTGCCTCCTCTGGCTCGGCCTGGAACGCTATCGAAGGGTTAGTCTCGCGACGTGTTCGACCCCCGCGATCCTGACTTCCTCGAAGACCCGTACCCCGCCTTCGCCGCCCTTCGCGCACAAGGCGACGTCCATTTCCACGAGGAGCTCGGCTTGGCGCTGGCGGTGTCGCACGCCGCGTCGTCGGCCGTGTTGCGCCACCGCGGGCTGGGCCGGATCTGGCAGGACGCCCAGCCGCTCGAACGGTTCGCCTCGTTCAACCTGCTGCACCGCAACTCGCTGCTGGAGAACGAGCCACCGGCCCACACCCGGCTGCGCCGCCTGATCGCGGGCGCGTTCGGCCGCGGCCACGTGCAGCGCCTGCGCCCGATGGTCGCGACGCTCGCCGCCAAGATGGTCGACGACCTGGCCGCGGCCATCGCCACCGACGGCGGCGCGGATCTGCTGGAGCACCTCGCCCAGCCGCTGCCGGTCGCGGTGATCGCCGAGCTGCTCGGCGTCCCGGGCACCGACGGGCCGCGGATGGTGCAGCTGTCCAACGCGATCGTGAAGATGTACGAGTACGACCTGCCCGAAGAGGGCCGCGACGCCGCCGAACAGGCCGCCGGCGAGTTCGTCTCGTACGTCCGCTCGGTCGCAGCTTCCCGGGCCGCCGCGCCCGGTGACGACATCATCAGTGACCTCCTGCGAAGTGAGCTGACGCCCGACGAGCTCGTCGCGACGGCGGTGCTGCTGCTGATGGCCGGCCACGAGGCGACGGTCAACGTGCTCGGTAACGGCATCACGGCCCTCCTCACCCATCGGGACCAATGGGATCGGCTGCTGGCGACGCCGACGTTGCTAGATCCGTGCGTCGAGGAGCTGATCCGGTTCGACGCGCCCCTGCAGCTGTTCGAGCGGACGGCGACCGAGGACGTCTCGATCTCCGGCTTCGAAGTGAAGCGCGGCCAGAAGATCGGCGCGCTGCTGGGCGCCGCGGCTCGCGACCCGAAGGTGTTCGAGGAGCCGGACCGCCTCGACATCGGCCGGACCCCGAACGCGCACCTCGGCTTCGGCATGGGGATTCACTACTGCGTGGGCGCTCCTCTCGCTCGGGTGGAGATCGCGGCGGCGCTGACCGCGTTGACAGAAAAGTTGCCGGGGCTGCGACTGGTGGAGACACCGCCGCGACGGCCGGAGTTCGTGATCCGCGGGTTGCGGGAGTTGCGGGTCACGGCCTGAGCTGCCGGACGCGGGCCTGGGACTGGGTGAGCCGCAGCTTGTACGGGCCCGCGGCTGCGGTGGTGCTCGTGTTGCCCGCGGCGCCGGTCCAGCCGGTGGCTGACCTGCTGCGGTGGTCGCCACGGTCGGCGGCGTGAGCCGCGGTCTGCGAGGGCGGTCGTCGTAGCGGGTTGGGGAGACCCGCGTGACGAACGCAGTGGCCCGACTGAAAGAACCTCCAGCCTGCATGGACAGGCGCCGCAGCGGGCTGGGAGACCCGCGCGGCGAACGCAGTGGGCCGACTGCAGAAACCTCCGGCCTGCGCGGACGGTCGGCGTAGCGAGGGGCGGAGGCCCGCGGGGCGAACGCGGTGCCTCGACTGCAGGAACCTCCGGTCTGCGTGGGCGGTCGTCGTAGCGGGCTGGGAGGCCTGCGTGGCGAACGTGGCGGCTCGGCTGGAGGAACCCTTGGCCTGCGTGGACAGTCGCCGTCGTGGGGTGGGCGAGCCGCGGCAGGTGGGCGTGGGTGGCGGGTCATGGGGTGAGTCCTGCGAACAGGTCTGTCTCCAGCTCCGGGCCCGGCGCTGGGTGGGCTCGGTGGTAGTCCTCGAAGGGCCAGGCCTCTCGCTCGATTTCGCGGGAGTGGCTAAAGAACGGGTGCGCCGGGTCGACCTGGGTGGTGTGGGCCAGGAGCGCACGGTCTCGGGTTGCGAAGTGCTTCTCGCAGCGGATTTGCGTGGTGATCGGCAGCTTGTCCTCGGGCGGTAGTTCGTCCAGGACTGGGCCCATGGCCGATGTGAGGCCTGCGGCGAGGGTGGCTTTGTGGATGGCCTCGAACCACGCTCGGCTCAGGGTTGCCTGGTAGTAGAGCTTTTGCGGTCGCCACGGGTTGCCGGGGTAGCGGGTGGGGTCAGCCGCCGCGGTGAGTGCCTCGATCGTCACCTCGTGGGTGCGGATGTGGTCCGGGTGGGGGTAGCCGCCCGTTTCGTCATATGTGATCACCACGTGCGGGCGGAACTCCCGGATCAGTGCGACCAGCGGGGCGGCCGCCTCGTCGAGTGGGAGGGCGGCGAACGAGCCTTCGGGTGGTGGCTCGCCTTCGGCCGGGAGGCCGGAGTCCGGGTGGCCCAGGAACTGCTGGCGGACGCCCAGGATCTCGGCCGCCGCGGCCATTTCCCGGCGGCGGATGGCCGGGAGGTCGGCGCGGGTTTCGGGGGTGTCGAGGGCCGGGTTGAGGACGTCGCCGCGTTCGCCGCCGGTGCAGGTTGCCACCAGGACGTCGACGCCTTCGGTGGCGTAGCGGGCGAGGGTTGCCGCGCCTTTGCTGGACTCGTCGTCGGGGTGGGCGTGGACGCTCAGGAGGCGGAAGGTCATGCCAGGCTCCTCTTCGGACTCGAGGACTTCGGGAAGAACGCTGCGGGGACGAGGGTCAAGGCCGACAACGCCAAGGTCCACGTGAAGGTGGTGCCGAACGCCGTGGGGGCGGCGGTTCCGGCCAGTTCGTGGTGGAGGATCGCCGCCAGGAGTGCGGTGCCCAGGGAACCGCCGATGCGGTTGACCACGTTGAACGCGCTCGCCGCTCGGGGGATGCGGGATCGCTCCAGGGAGCCGTAAAGCGTGGTCATGCCTGGGGTTGTCGCCGCGCCCAGGCCCGCGCCGCGGATCAGGAGCGACACGGTCAGCAGGACGCCGCCGGGCGACGAACCCAGCTGCGTGAACGCGATCGTGCCCAGCAGGGACAACGTGATCCCGGCCAGCATCATCGTGCGGGGGCCGAAGCGCGCCAGGAGCCGGCCACCTATGAGCAGCGCCGCTGCCGAGCCCACAGCTTGCGGGGCCAGGAGCAGGCCCGCCTGCAACGCGCTCGCGTGGTCCACCTGCTGGTAGTACAGCGGGAGCAGCAACATCGAGCTGTACAGCGACGCGCCCAGCAGGAACGTGCTCGCGCTGGCGACCGCGAAACCCTTGTCTCGGAACAATTTCAGGTCCAGCACCGCCGATCGGGCCCGGGCCGCGTGGACGCCGTACGCCAGCAGCAACGCCGCTCCGGCGACCGCGGCCACGATGACGCCTTCGGCCAAGCCGTACACGAACGCGCCCAGCCCTGGGGACAGCAGCGCGATCCCCCGGACGTCGAGTGGTTCGCGCACGCCACCAGGTGCTGGGGCCGGGAGCAGGCGGCGGGCGCACACGAACGTCGCCACGCCCAGCGGGACGATGCCGAAGAACATCCAGCGCCAGCCGAAGCCGGCGACGAGGGCGCCGCCGAGCATCGGGCCGAGGGCCGGGGCGACCGTGGCCGGCAGCGTGATCACGCCGATCATCCGCCCCAGCGCCGGGCCCGCTTCCTGCGCGAACACCGCCTGGCCGACCGGCTGCATCAGGCCGCCGCCCAGGCCGTGGAGCACCCGGAATCCGATCAGCGCGGGTGCCGACCACGCGAAGCCGCACAGCAGCGTGCCCGCCGTGAAGAGCGCGACCGCAGTCAGCCAGACCGCGCGGCCGCCGAACCGGTCGGTCAGCCAGCCCGACAGCGGGATCGCCGCCGAAGCCGCCAGCAGGTACGCGCTGGCGACCCACTGCACGGTCGTCAGCGGGCTGCGCAGGTCACGGGCGATCGAGTCGATCCCGACGGTCACGATCGTCGCGTCGAGGATCGACAGCACCGCGCCCATGATCAGCACACCGCCGAGCCGCCAGAGCGCTTTGTCCGGCCGGACTGCCGTGGTCATGCTCACCCCCATTCACTAGGTCCGACCTCAGATTAGGTCGAACCCACTCGATGGGTCAAGCACAAGTTTGGGTCCGACCCAGTAGGGTGACGGCATGAGCGAGGGACTCCGGGCCCAAAAGAAGCACGAGACCAGGAGGAACATCTCCGACGTCGCGACCGGCCTGTTCATCCGGAACGGCTTCGAGGACGTGACGATCGCGGAGATCGCCGCCGAGGCGCGGGTGGCCAAGATGACCGTGACGAACCACTTCCCGCGCAAGGAGGACCTGGTCTTCGACATTCGCGCGGACTTCGCGGCCTGGCCCGCGTCCCTGATCCACGACAGCGCCTTCCACGACACGCGTGAGATCTACTTCGAGGCCCTGGGTGCCGAACACGCGCTCGTCGGCTTTTCGGGCCGGGGGTTCGCGCGGATGATCAAGGAGAGCCAGGTCCTGACGAACGCGCTGCACGAGATGCACCGCGAGCGCGAGGAGGCGCTCACGCACCTCCTGATCGGCCGGCACCCCGAGCGGGAGCTCGGGCCGGTGCTGGCCGCCGCGCACCTCGCGACCGTGCTGCGGGTGCTCTTCCAGGAGGTCTTCGACCGGACGCTCGAAGACGAGCCCGCGAAGCAGATCGCCGACGCCGTGTGGCCCCTCGCCGAACAAGCCTTCGACCAGCTCGAACCGGTCTTCGGGACCTACTAGCGCGCCGCGCCGGCCGGGCGCTTGGTCCGCAGCTCGGGCTCGGGCGCGCCGTCGACCTTCAGCACGCGCAGCTCGCGCACGCCCATCGCGTCCGACGGCGCCAGCAACGCCGTGAACCGCCGCACGACCAGCGCCGTCACGACCGCGAGCGCGGCCGCCGCGAGGTCGGTCAGCGCGACCAGGACGACGCTGTCCGCCATCGACTGCACGTCGGTGCGGAAGCGCCAGACGATCGTCACGCCCAGCATGATCCAGTTCAGCAGCCAGGCGCCCCACCAGACGAGCACCTGACGGGACGGCTTCGGCCGGACGTCACGCGCGCGGCCCAGCACCGCGTGCTCCAGCTCGCCGACGATCGACAGCGCCATCGGCAGGTTTGCGATCGGCACCAGGATGCCGACCAGCACCTGCCACACCGGGCGCGGCGGGTCGTCGCCCGAGGCGTCCGCGGCCGCGTGCCGGGCGACCAGCAGCCACCAGACGGACAGCCCCGCCGGCAGCAGCGCGAGGATCGAGGCGAGCAGGCCCGCGGTGAGCACGAACCCG
Source organism: Amycolatopsis sp. WQ 127309 (assembly GCF_023023025.1). Classification (NCBI taxonomy): domain Bacteria; kingdom Bacillati; phylum Actinomycetota; class Actinomycetes; order Pseudonocardiales; family Pseudonocardiaceae; genus Amycolatopsis; species Amycolatopsis sp. WQ 127309. The sequence continues at coordinate 2,839,676 of NZ_CP095481.1, read as the reverse complement.
TCGGAGAAGGCGACGACCGAGCGGGTCAGCGCGGAGTCACGGCCCTGGACGAGCAGCACGTACCGCCAGACCTCGGCGCCGGCGGCGACCACCGTGAGCACGGCGAACGCGAAGAGGATGCCGACGAGGCTGCGGCTGAGCACGCGCACGCGGTCGATCGGGCGGACCGCGTCGGAGGCCGTGCCCGGGACCGACGTCGGCCGGCGCCAGACCAGGTTCGGGAAGCCCCAGCGCGGCGGCACCGGGTAGGACGGCGGGCCGTAGTAGCGCTCGGGGGCCACCGCCCGCCGACGCGGCCAGGCGCCGGGCGGCGGGGTGGCCACCCAGCGCAGCTTCGGCCGGTGGACCGGACGGCGGTGGTACGGGTACGGCTCCGGGTGCGCGGCGAGCGCGCGGCCCTGCAGCTGCTGCGGGTTCGGCGGCGGCACGGCCGGGCGCGGCCAGTACCCGGGTGGGTACGGCTGTCCCGCCGGAGGCTGACCCGGATGCAAGGCTAGATCACTTCGGGATCGATGCCGGGGTGCTCGCCGACCATCGGCCGCCCTTCGCGGTGCCACGCGCCCATGCCGCCGGCGACGTTCACCGCGTCCCAGCCGCTCTGGTTCAGCCACGCTGCCGCGCGGGCGGACCGGCCGCCGCTGCGGCAGATCACGTGGATCGGCTGGTCGTCGGGCAGGTCGGTCAGCTCGCCGACGCGGGCCGGGAGCTCCCCCATCGGGATGTGCACGGCGCCGGGCGCGTGCCCGGCGGCCCACTCGTCGTCCTCGCGGACGTCAAGCAGCACGAGACCGTCTTGGGGCAGGTCGCGGACCTCGGCGGTCGGCAGTTCAGCGGGGCTCACCACGTTGACCATGCTGCCATGTCAGGGCGTTGCCCGCGTGTGAGGTGTGCGTACGAACGGTCCGTTCGCGACGGAAGAGGCACGAACGGGCCGTTCGTGCCGGAAAGCGCGGCCGGATCCGGGTGCGGGAACCCGGATCTCGCGTGATCAGAGACGGATCTCGCGTGATTGGGGGCGGATCTCGCGTGATTGGCGGGGTCGACACGGCGAAGGGGGCCTTCCGCACGCCAGTGCGGAAGGCCCCTTCGTGACGTGGAGCTAGTGCGAGACGGCTTTTTCGGCGCCCGCGCCCGTCAAGGCCCGGACCTCCATCTCGGCGTACTTCTTCTTGTTGTGCTCCTTCGACAGGACCGTGCCCAGCCAGCCGAGGAAGAACGCGATCGGGATCGAGAACAGCCCCGGGTTGTCGAGCGGGAACCAGTGGAAGTCGACGCCCTGGATCATCGACGCGCTCTTGCCCGTCTTGGCGTCCACCGGCTTCCCGGAGACCGCCGGCGAGAACACGATCAGCACGATCGTCACCAGCAGACCGCCGTAGATCGACCACAGCGCGCCCTGGGTGTTGAACCGCTTCCAGAACAGCGAGTAGAGGATCGTCGGCAGGTTCGCCGACGCCGCCACCGCGAACGCCAGGGCCACGAGGAACGCCACGTTCTGCGTCTTCGCCAGGATGCCGCCGACGATCGCGACCGCGCCGATCACCAGCGCGGTGATCCGCGCGACGCGCACCTCCGAGCCCGGCGCCGGCTTGCCCCGCTTCACCACGCTGGCGTAGACGTCGTGCGCGAAGGACGCCGACGCCGTGATCGTCAGGCCCGCCACCACCGCGAGGATCGTGGCGAACGCGACGGCGGAGATGAACCCGAGCAGCACCGGGCCGCCCAGCTCCAGCGCCAGCAGCGGCGCCGCGGAGTTCGTCGTGCCCGGGGCCTTCGCGATCTTCTCCGGCCCGACGATCGCGCCGGCGCCGTAGCCCAGCACCAGCGTGAACAGGTAGAAGATGCCGATCAGCACGATGGCCCAGACCACCGAGCGCCGCGCGTCCTTGGCCGTGGGGACGGTGTAGAAGCGCATCAGCACGTGCGGCAGACCGGCGGTGCCCAGCACCAGCGCGACGCCGAGCGACAGGAAGTCCAGCTTGGTCGTGCCGGTCTTGCCGTACTGCTTGCCCGGGTCGAGCAGCGCCGCGCCGCCCTTGCCGCCCTTGTCGACGGCGGCCTGGAACAGGTCGGACAGGTTGAAGCCGTACTTCCCCAGCACCCACAGCGTCATCGCGAACGCGCCGACGATCAGCAGCGCGGCCTTGATGATCTGCACCCAGGTGGTGCCCTTCATGCCGCCGATCAAGACGTACAGGATCATGATCACGCCGACCACGGCGATCACCAGGTCCTGCCCGAGCTCGCTGTCGATGCCGAGCAGCAGGTTGACCAGACCACCCGCGCCCGCCATCTGCGCGAGCAGGTAGAAGAACGAAACGGCCAGCGTCGAGACGGCCGCGGCGGCGCGCACCGGACGTTGTTTCATCCGGAACGCGAGCACGTCGCCCATCGTGAACTTGCCGGTGTTGCGCAGCAGTTCCGCGACCAGCAGCAGCGCGACGAGCCAAGCGACCAGGAAGCCGATCGAATAGAGGAAGCCGTCGTAGCCGTTGACCGCGATCGCGCCCGCGATGCCGAGGAACGACGCCGCCGAAAGATAGTCACCGGAAATCGCGATGCCGTTCTGCGGGCCGGTGAACGCTCGCCCGGCGGCGTAGTAGTCGGACGCCGTCTTGGTGTTGCGGCTGGCCCGGAACACGATCACCAGCGTGATCGCGACGAAGACCAGGAAGATGATGATGTTGAGGGTGGAGTTGGAACCCTCCACGCCCGCGGCGAGGTTCATCGGCCGGGGTCTCCTTCGATGCTCGCGCGGATCTCGTCGGCCACCGGGTCGAGCTTCCGGTTGGCGTAGCGCACGTACAGGCCCGTGATGACGAACGTCGACACGAACTGCAGCAGGCCGAAGACCAGCCCGACGGTGATGTTGCCGGACAACCTGGTGCTCATGAACCCGTGCGCGTAGTCGGCGAGCAGGACGTAGAGCAGGTACCAGAGCAGGAACAACGCCGTCATCGGGAACACGAAGACGCGCAACCGCCGGCGCAGGCCGGTGAACTCGGGGCTTTCCTGGATCCTCTCCCACTCGGTCTGCGACTCCGCGCCACCGACGTCTTCCTCGGTGCTGCTCACAGAAGATCTCCACCTTTCCCGTTGTTTCGTACTGTCCGTACTGTTTGAAGCCAACGGACCGTAAAGAGTTAACGGCGTGGTTGGTAAGCCCCCAATCGGGCGCTTGACCTTCTGTAGAAAATCCGCTTGAGATTCGTGCAGGATGTCCGTTTAGCGGACGGGTGATCACTCGATCGGGTAATGCGTTCTCACGGCGAGTCAGCGAATTACTTGCGGTGTCGTCCCCGACCGGCGACCCGGGTCTTCTCCTCGGCTTGACCGAATCGGGCGACAGCGCGGTCGTGCATGAAGCCGAGCGGGTCCGGAGCGTGTAGGCGCAGCATGATGTCGTGCACGTGGTCCGGGCGGCCGTAGCCCGTGACGCGGCTGACGAGGTACGTCGTGACGAACGCGACCGGCACGGTGATCAGCGCCGGCTGGGCGGCGAACCACGGCGCCCAGCCCCCGGTGTAGCCGCTCACGATGTTGACGACCAGCGCGGCCAGCACCAGGCCGCCGCCGACGAACATCCCGGCCAGCGCGCCGGGCCAGGACAGCTTGCGCCACCAGATGCCCAGCACCAGCAGCGGGCTGAACGTCGACGCCGCGAGCGCGAACGTCATCCCCACCGACAGCGAGAGGTCCTCCGGCCGCAACAGCACGGCCAGGGCGACCGGGAACAGCGCGACCAGCACGGTCGCCACGCGGAAGTCGCGCACCCGGCCGGGCAGCAGGTCCGTCGACACCACGCCGGCCACGCTCACCAGCAGCCCGGACGTGCTGGACAGGAACGCCGCGAACGCACCGGCCGCGGTGACCGCGCCGAGGATCTGGCCGCTGACGCCCGGCAGCATCGCCGAGGGCAGCCGCAGGATCGCCGCGTCCGTCTTGCCGGTGACCAGCAGCTCCGGCACGTACATCCGGGACAGCGCGCCCAGCAGCGTCGGGAACAGGTAGAACAGGCCGAGCAGCAGCAGGACGTGCACGGTGGTCCGGCGGGCGGCCTTGCCGTCGGGGTTGGTGTAGAAGCGGACCAGCACGTGCGGCAGGCCCATGGTGCCGAGGAACGTCGCGAACATCAGCGAGTACGTCTGGAGCAGGTCGGTCAGGCTGCCCGACCCCGGGTGCAGCCAGTTCCCGTTGTCGGCGACGGCGTCGGTGACCACCGGCACCGGCGTGCCGGCCAGGAACTTCAGCTTGGTGCCTTCGGCGACCGTGTGCGGGGCCAGCGGGGTCCAGTGCGTCGGCCCGGCGGCCGGGCCGTTGTCCGCGAAGCCGTACGCGTAGAGGAACGTGTCGGAGGTGACGTGCACGGTGACGTCGGTCTGGACGTCGACCGTGGTGTCGGTGGTGAACACCGGCGGGGCGGCCGTGCCGAGCGGGCGGAAGCCGTCCGGGCCGCCGCCGGAGAAGAACACCATGCACAGCACGAACGCGGGCACCGAGATCGCGAACAGCTTGAGCCAGTACTGGAACGCCTGGACGACGGTGATCGCGCGCATCCCGCCGGCGATCACGTTGAACGCCACCAGGACCATCACCACGACCGCGCCCGCCCAGGCCGGCACGGGCAGGATCGTCGCGAGCGTCAGCCCGGCGCCCTGCAGCTGCGGAACCATGTAGAGGATCCCGATGAACACGACGAACGCCGTGGAGAACCGGCGCAGGCCGATCGAGCCGAGCCGCATCTCGAGGAAGTCCGGCAGCGTGTACGCGCCGGACCGCCGCAGCGGCGCGGCGACGAAGAGCATCAGCGCGAGGTAACCGGCGGTGAAGCCGATCGGGAACCACAGCGCGTCGGCGCCCTCCTTGAGCACGATGCCGGCGATGCCGAGGAACGACGCCGCGGACAGGTACTCACCGGAGATGGCGGCGGCGTTGCGCCGCGACCGCACGGTGCGCCGCGCGACCAGGAAGTCGTGCGTGCTGATGGCGGACCGCGAAGAGCGGTGACCGAGGTAGAACGTCACCACGGCGACCAGCACGATGCCGGTCAACGCCCACGGGTTCAGCTGCACGGAGGAATCCTCGCACGGGGAGGCGCGAAACTAGTTTTCGATCATGTCCACGAAAGCGCGCTCGTTGCGCTCGGCCAGCCGGTTGTACCAGAGGCCGACGCCGAACAGGAACGGGAACGGCAGCACGCCGAGGATCAGCCACGCCACCGGGATGCCGGCCAGGCTCAGCCGGGAGAACCCGGGGAGCAGGTAGAACAGCACCGGCAGCGAGCCGAACACCACGACGACCAGCAGGGACAGCAGCAACGCCGTCCGCAGCTGCACCTTCACCAGGTGGTCCCGGACGAGCAGCTTCCCCCAGCTGGTCTGTTCCTCCAGCTCGACGCGGGCCCGCAGGGTGCCGGCGCCGCGCTTCGGGTCGCTGAGGATCACGCGTTCACGCTTGGGTTTCGCGTGCTGCTCGTGCTTCGCCGGCTCGTCCGGCGCGGGTGGCAACGGCTCGACGACGGCCTGCTCGCTCGGCTGCGGCAGCGGCCGCTGCGGGCGCCGACCGAGCGTCGGATCGGGCTCGCGCACGCCGTTCGCGCGGCGGTCGTAGAAGTCTTCGGTCATGACCGGTCCCGGCTCAGCCGTTCCGGCCCGAACCGACCAGCCGGTCCTTCAGGGCCCGGGTGTGCCGCCGGCTGACCGGCAGCACCTTCTCCTCGTTGCCGATCACGACCTGGTAGCCACCCTGGCCCATCCGCAGCTCGGTGATGAGCGGCAGCGCGACCAGGAACGACCGGTGGATCCGGACGAACCCGGCCTTCTCCCAGCGCTCCTCGAGCTGCGCCAGCGGGATGCGGACCAGGTGGCTGCCTTCGGTGGTGAACAACCGCGCGTAGTCGCCCTGGGCCTCGACCCAGCGGACCGAGGAGCGCGGGATGAGCTTGGTGGTGCCGGCCAGCTCGACCGGGATGACCTCGTCGTCGTTCTTGACGCCGGGCTCGCCGCCGACGGCACCGGCGGCCGGCGCCGAGGCCGAGGCCAGCTTTTCGATGACGCGCGTGATCGCGCGGTCGAGGCGGTCCTGCTGGTACGGCTTGAGCACGTAGTCGAGCGCGCCGAGGTCGAAGGCGTTGACGGCCTCTTCGGCGTGCCCGGTGACGAACACCAGCGCGGGCGAGGGCCGGAGCGCGGCGAACACCCGCGACATCTCCATCCCGGACAACCCGGGCATGTCGATGTCCGCGAAGACGGCGTCGACGATCGGCAGGCCGCGCTCCTTGCGCTCGCGCAGCCTCGGGTCGTCGGTCGACAGCAGCCTCAGTGCCTCCGACGCGTCGATCGCCGGGAACACCTTCGCCACGTGCGGGCTGTTGCGCAGGCAGTGGACGAGTTCGTCCAGACCTCGAGGCTCGTCGTCCACAGCCAGGACCACGAGCTTCCGGGTGTCATCGTGAGCACTCACAGTGAAACGCATCCTGCCCATTGCCGAGTGCAATGTCCAGCCCCCGTCCGCCTGAAGTGGGGACCCGCGGGCGACAAGCGCCGCCCGCGGGTCCCCTCGTCTCAATGCACGAAGGTGAACCAGTTGAGGTTCACGAAGTCGGCGGGCTGGCCGCTCGTGAACGTCAGGTACACGTTGTGCACGCCCGTCACGGCGCTGGTGTTCGCCGGGACCGTCCGCCAGCTCTGCCAGCCGCCCGTGTTACCGACAGCGAAGCTGCCGATGGGCGCGTTCGACAAGCTGTCCAGCCGGACTTCCACCAATCCGCTGACCCCGTTCGCGGCACCGGACGCCACGCGCGCCTGGAAGTTCGTCGCCGCACTGCTGCCGAAGTCAACGCCCGGGTAGAGCGCCCAGTCGCCGTTGCCCGCCGGGCCGATGTTCTGGCCGCCGCCGGTGTCGGTGGTCGTCTGCTTGGCCAGGCCGTTCTGCTGGGTGTACGACTCGGCCTGGATGGTGCTGTACGCGCTGCTCCCACCGGACGGCGGAGTGGTCGTCGTCGTTGGCGGTGTCGTCGGGGTGGTGGTGCCGCCACCGCCGGAGCCGCGGGTGCTCACGGTGACGTAGTCGACGACCATCGGGTGCCCCGGCACGATCCCCGCGCCCGGCGTCGTGGTGCCGGAGTTGTTGTTGGGGAACGCGCCGCCGATGGCGACGTTCAGCAGCACGAAGTAGCCGGCGTGGCCGGTCATGTTGGCCCAGGTCGTGGCGTCGACCTGGTTCTGGCCGACCGAGTGGAACTGCTGCCCGTCGACGAACCAGCGGAACACCTGCGGGCTGACGCTCGCGTCCCATTCGAAGCGGTAGGTGTGGAACCCGGCCTGGCAGGTCGCGCCCGGGCAGGCCCGGTTGTTGACGATGCCGGTGGTCTCGTTGCACGGGCCGCCGGGGTTAACGCCGCAGTGCATGACGCCCCAGACGGAGTTGATCCCGTTGACGTTCTCCATGATGTCGAACTCGCCGATGGCGGGCCAGTTCCACCAGTTGCCGCGGTAGGGCCCGCCGAGCGCCCAGAAGGCCGGCCAGTAGCCGAGCGCGGCGGCGCCGGTAACGTTGGGCATCTGGATGCGGCTCTCGATCCGCATCACCCCGCCCGACGGCGGCTTGAAGTCGGTGCGCTGGGTTTCGATCCGCCCGGACGTCCAGTTGCCCGCGCCGTCGCGCAACGGCGTGATGCGAAGGTTGCCTGAGCCGTCGAGCGCGAGGTTGGACGTGCTCGACGTGTAGTTCTGGATCTCGCCGGTGCCCCAGTTGCCGGGGCCGCCGGGGTAGGCCTGGCCGGTGTCGATGATCCAGTTCGAACCGGATGACAAGGCGCCGGAGCCGCCGGTGAAGTCGTCGGCGAACACCGTCGTCCAGCCGGATTCCGGTGGCGGGATGGACGCCGACGCGGGCAAGGTGAGCGGGATGGCGATGAGCGCGGCGCCGGCCAGGGCGCCGAGGGCCAACCGTGTCGAGGTGCGGGAGAGGTGGGGCATCGGGGACGACCTCCTCGTCGAACCGGATTTGTTGCGGGTCACAACAAAGCCCGTGACGAGGAGACCTCCCCGGGCGGAGTGATCGCTAGGGGCGTTACGAAGCAAGAGTGATACAGGTCACAAAGTCTGCCCTGAAGTACTCGAAACGGACAGTCCAAGCAGGGCCGATCCGATGACGCAGAGAGCGTCCTCGACGCCCGGGAGCGTGCGCAGGTGCAGGGTCCGGGCGACGTCGTTGACCACCGTGAGCGCGGCTTGGACCCGCACGCGTGCCAGGTCCGGGTGGATGTCACCCAACAGCCGGACCCAGGCCTCGACGTACTCGCGCTGGGTGCGGCGCAGCTCGTGCCGCTCGGGTTCCGGCAGCAGCCCGACCTCGGTGATCAGCAGGTCGACGACGTCGTGGTGGGCCAGCGAGTACCCGGCGTACGACCGCAGCAGGGCGGGCAGCGACGCCGTCCGCAAGCCGTCGCCGAGTGCGTCGGCCCCGGTGCGCAGGGCCGTCATCAGCAGCTCGGCCTTGCTCTCGAAGTGGTGGTAGACGCTCGGCCCGGTGATCCCGGCCGCCGCGCCGACCTCCTCGATGGACACGCTGTGGAAGCCGCGCTCGGCGAAGAGCCGGGTCGCGGTCGTCAGCAGCAGCTCACGCCGGTTCGCGGGCTCGACGACCCGTTCCGGTGCTCGTTCGCCCAGGTCCGGGAGCCGGACGGTGGCAACCGCGCCGGCCAGCGACGTCATCAGCTCGTCGTAGGCCGGGCGCGGCAGGTCGACGCGCTGGAAGGAGACGCTGACCAGCACCGCGAGCACCGACCAGGCCAGCAGCCCGGCCTGGTCGGCGGTCAGCTCCCGGCGCCGGTCGCGCAGCTGCCCGGTGAGCTGGCCGGCCAGCCGCCGCAAGGGTTCGCCGACGCGGTGG